>SVTW01000018.1 GCA_015063585.1 Oscillospiraceae bacterium | reverse complement strand
GCGGCATTGATGTCAACCCAACCGAAAGTGACCGCACCGAATCGGATTCGTCCTCGGCGACCGAGTACCGCTATGTTGGTAACGTTAACAGTAAAAAATTTCACACGCTCGACTGCAAAAATCTCCCCGATGAGACCAATCGTATCTGGTTTACCACGCGCGAGGAGGCAGTAACCGAGGGATATTCCCCCTGCGGCAACTGCGATCCATAAAAAAATACCACCAACAAGGAGGATTTTTTGGTGTCTTACAAAATTTCTGTACCGATCATGAATCATTCGGTCAATGAAAGCACCAGAGGCATTTATCTGGAGCAGCTCAAGGCGGCAAAGGCAGACCGCGTGTTTTTGTGCGTGGTCAAGTTCTGCCAAACCGACGCGGAGAAGGACGAGTTTGTATCCGTCTTGCGCGAGAACATTCAGTATTTTGAGCAGAACGGACTTGAGGCAGGCGTTTGGATCGGCACCACGATCGGACACGGTGTGCCTCTCGCGGGTGCCGGCAACAAAGATTTCTTTTCTCCCGCGGTACGAATTGTGAACCTCAAGGGCGAGGCTCTGTCCGACACGCGCTGTCCGCTCTATCCCGAGGTTCGCGAGGCACTTGCCGCTCACGTGGCACTCGTGGCACGCTCGGGCGCGAAGACCATCCTGCTCGACGACGATTTCCGTATGTCTCACGGTTCGGTGCGCTGCTGTGCCTGCGAGATGCACATGAAGCGCATCTCCGAGCTTTGCGACGGTGAAAAGCTCACCCGTGAGGAGCTTGACCGTCTTGTTTTCCATTCTCCCGTCAACAAATACCGCCACGCATGGGTAAAGGCGCAGGGAGAGGGACTTCGTGATCTCGCCCGCGCGATGCGTGATGCCGTGGACGCGGTGGATCCCACCGTTCGGATCGGACTCTGCTCCACCTATGCTATTTGGGATGCCGACGGATGCGATGCGCTCGAGCTTGGCAGGATTCTGGCAGGGGAGGGCAACGAGCCGCTTGTGCGCCTCTGCTCGGCACCCTACACGGTGCAATATTCCGTTAGGCGTCTTTCCACCGTCTTTGAGGCAGCTCGCATGATGGCATCCCTTGCGAAGGGCTTTAAGGGCGAGTTGATGAGTGAGGACGATTCCTATCCACGCCCCCGCTACAATGTGCCCGCCTCTTATCTGGAGCTTTTCGATGCCGTGATGCGCGCGGACGGAGGACATAACGGGATCCTCAAATACATGGCAGACTACACCTCCTCTCCCACCTATGAAACGGGATATTTTGAGCATCACGTTGCAAATCTGCCTCTCATGGAGGATCTTGGAGCGATGTTTGAGGGCAAGACCGCGTGCGGCGTGCAGTGCGCAACAAAGGTTAAGATGATGGAATGCGCCGATTATTCTCTGTCCGAGTATACCGCACCCTTCCCGGCAGCAGCGCATCTCATGGGACTTCATTCGATCCCCACCACCTTCGACGGTGAGGGAATCTGCAATGCCGTGTTCGGAGAAACCGCACGCGAGCTTGTGCTTGATACGCTTCCCTCGGGAGTGATCCTCGACGCGATCTCCGCGATCATCCTGCAAAAGCGCGGCGTGGACGTGGGACTTGAAACGGTCGGCGCGCCCGAATTGGTTGAGGTAGCCAATCTGCTCACCCCCGACCGCAGCGAGTGTGCCTATGTCAAGGATTCAAAAGCAAGAATCTTTGATTGCACCCTTCGTTCGGGCGCACGCGTGACGATGCTCGCCGAGATAGGAGAGAGAACCGTTCCGTTTGCATATTGCTATGAAAACGCCGATCACAAGCGCTTTTTCGTATGTCTCTACGACGTGACGGCTGCACGGTATTCGGAGATCTCGCTTGGATACCTGCACCAGCGCGTGCTCATTGAGGGTGTTGAATGGGCGGCAGGAAAACGACTTCCTGCAATTTGCAAAAAGCATCCCGAGCTCTATCTGCTTGCCAAGCAGGGAGAGGGACGAATGGCTGTTGGGCTCTTTAACTGCTATGCAGACAAAATCATGCACCCCGAGATCAAGCTTGATCGCGCGTATCGGAATGTTCGCTTCCTGAATGCCACTGGCGAGATTTGCGGCGACACGGTTCGCCTGACCTCTGTTCTCCACGCGTACGAATTTGCGGCGTTTGAAGTCTTTGACTAAGCAATTTGGAGATAAAACAGCCGGGGCTGTCTCAAATGCAATTAAGCATTTGGTTGACAGCCTCGGCTGTAATTTTATCAAAAGATCAAATGGTTTCGTCGTTTTGCTCCGACGGAGCATCCACCTCAAAATCCTCGTCGCTCTCGTCCGAGTCGGGCGTGCGGTAGGGTTCGATCATATAGCGGTCTATGATCGGGTATGCGGCAAAGGTTGTGGTAAATGCCGTAACAGCGAAATAATAAAGGAAGGGAAGCAGAAGCGGGATCGCAATGCTCAGCGGTGTCATCATAAAGAGCGGGAAGAGCACAACGTTGATCGCGGTGATGACCACAATTCCAAGCACAGCCATGATGTTTCTCTTAATGCCGAGGACTGTGAAGATCAGCGCGTTTTTCAAAATCTTTTTCAGCGACAGATCAAATGTTACCATCATCAGATAAATGTAGAAGCGCATGAAGAAATACAGAATCGCAATGATGCAGATTGCAAAGAAACCGCAATCAATCCAGAACGAGCTTGGCATGGACATGAAATATTGCAGATCAAATACCAGTAGCACAATGGCAAGTACATCGATCACGCCCATCAAAAAGCCCTGCTTTAGATTTCTGCGAATGGCATAAAAATAATCGGAGAACAGAAAAACGGGTTCCCCGCGCACCATGCTGCGCAGAATGTAGGTCGCGCCAACGTTTTGCCAACCAAAGGTAACGAGCAGGAAAATAAGACAAACGGCGATTAAAACATAGGTAACCGTGTTGCCAAACGGAACAAAGACCTGTGCGCCGTGAAGGTCAAGCAATTGCGTGACGATCGGGGATTTTTGAATGAAATTAACTCCGTAAAGCGGAGAAAAGAGCGGGGAGTTTTCAACCGGTGTCTTATCAAATCCAAGGTAAAAATAAGCCGCGAGCAGAATCGGAAGCACCATAGGGAGCATCATCAGGTTGAGCGATATGAGCTTCCAAAAGCGTCTGCCGAGGAGCTTGAAATAGCGTTTTACCGTTGGGGTTGTATCTTCGTCTTGTGCGTCGGGGCGGTCTGCTCGGTTGGAGCTGAAAAGGCGGTAGAGCAGTCCTTCTTTCTTTTTGGTACTCAAAGTAAATCTTCCTTTGTTTTGTATTTTTTATTATTTTACCATATTTTATAGCGAAAGTCAACAGGAACAAAAAATTTACATATAATACGATTTTTATACAAAAAATTGATCTGAAAAATACAAAAAAAGAAAAAAATATCTTGCAATGAACCTTCGACTGTGATATAATATTGAATAGAGTGTAAACCCTGTGCGGTTTTTTAAAAGATATTCGGAAAAGAAAGGGCAAGGTAGTCAATGAATCTGAAAAAATCCATTCCCGTGATCGTCTCGTCTGTCGGTGTGCTCAGCTTGATCGGTGCGATCCTTATTTTTGTTCTCGCAGTGCCAAACGCAAACGCTGCCTATAAACAGGTTTTGGAGGTCATTCTCGCTTGCCTGATGCTCCTTTTGGCGGCATGTGCCGGCTACTATATGTTCATCACGCGTGACGTGGACCCCAATTTCTTCCTTTTTGACCGTGCCAAAAAGCGGAATATTCCGGTTGAAAACCTCACTTTTACAATTGTAAATGAGCGAATGACCTTTTTCTTGACCATGGTTTGTGAGTCGGTGGAACAGCTTTGGCAGGAAAACGTCTTGGAAAGTGACCGAAAGCTGGGGTATCGCAGGGTCTACCGTCCACTTCTGGCGTATAAGATGATTTACGATCTTGCAGACAAGAATTTGGACAGTTATTGGGATGCTATGCTCAATGCCGCGCCCGACGTTTTAAATTCGCTTTACAGTGCGCTTGCACAGGGCGGTGAACAGGAAATGGTAAAGGCGTTCCGCTATATTATGGAGAATTACCGTGAAAATCCCTCAAAAATCAAGGACTTTATCATCGGCAATCAAAAATATATCCGCGGAAGAATGCTCGGATATATCAAGCGCAATATTGAGCTTTTCTACTAAAAACGTATTCTATAAGAGAATATCGCAAATGCAATTATGAAGGGAACCCAAGGGGTTCGATAAAAATTAAATATTCGGTTGTTTGCGATCAAAATATGCACCTCCAAAAGTGTCTGACTTTTGGGGGCATATTTTTTTCCTCGAACGCTTTTTTTTATCCTTAAATCTCGAAGATAATCAAGAAGCTTGTCGAATTATGTATTGAAATATAAGTTCAAATATGATATAATATTAAATAAATAAGCAAGAACGAGAAATAAAGGAATATCAATATGAATTCAGAAAAGGAAAAAGTAGGGATTGATCAGGCAAATCTCTCTTCTGAAGATGCGTCTCAAACTTCGAATATCCAACCGTGCGATCAATCGTACGGCGAGGAGTCCGTTGAAGAATCCGGCGAGGAGAAGGTATCACAACTGACACCTGCGTTGGAAACGCTCGATCCATGTGCGACACCCTTTGAGGACGCGTCCCAGACTTCGGATCCCCAACCTTGCGAGCGTCCGTATATCGAAGAGGTAGATGCGGAACCAACATCGCAGGAGACAGATGGATTGGATGAACTCGCATATGACGTTCCAAATGAGCCTGCGGAACCTGTTGTGGAGGCGCAACCCTCTGCGGAGGACGTAATTCCACCGGAGATGCCTCCCGTGAATCCGCCGGCCGCGATTTCCACGGGGATCCTTCTCAGGCCCCTTCACCTTTTGCTTGCTCTGCTTGGCGCGGTTGTTTTGGTGACCGGAGGTGTCTTTTTTGGCATTTGGATCAATCAAAATATATTGCATGACCCCGATATTGACCCCGGCGCATCGGATTATGGGAATCTATACGAAGATCAGGAGAATACCGATCCCGGAAACATTGCCGCACCGGGATATGCAGACGTCACTTTACCGGCGGACACCAAGTCGGTTCAAATGGTACTGATCAATCCGAAAGGAAACCCGTGTTATTTTCGGTTTATTTTGGAGCTTGAAGATAGTGGAGAAGAAATTTACCGTTCGGGGTTGATCCCGCCCGGAATGGCGGTTACCGACCTAACGCTGACGCATCCGTTGGAAGCAGGGGAATATCGCTTGCGAATACGGATTGAAACGCAGTCATTGCAGGACAAAACCCCCATGAACGGAATTGAAATGGCTGTAAAGCTAACGGTGGTAAAACAATAAAGGAAAGGCAATTTTGATATGATTTTCAAAAGAATATGCACTTTTTTTCTGGGGATTTTCTTTTTGTTTGAATCAATGCGCGGATTTGCCGCTGTAAAAGCCTGTGCGCAAACCCTTTCGGTTACAGATCCGATGGTTTGCATCGGGGAGGGCTTTGTAGTTGCCCTGACCGCGGAGGGAGATGCTTACGCATGGGGAAAAAACAGGGTTGGACAGCTTGGAAACGGTGCAACGTCAACCTCTGAAAAGGAACCCGTTGCGGTTGCGTCGGATCAAACCTTTGTTCAGATTGCGGCGGGGAGCGCGCATGCGTTGGCACTCGATACAGACGGTGCCGTATGGGCTTGGGGTGAAAACGGCGCGGGACAGCTCGGAAATGCTTCTACCGAGGATCAAAACGCGCCGGTAAAGATCCAAATGCCGGAAAACGTCAACTTTGTAGCAATTGCGGCAGGGGAAAACACTTCCTTCGCACTTTCGGAGACAGGGCGAGTTTGGGTTTGGGGAAGCAATCAAACCGGATTGCTCGCAAACGGAGAGTCCGGTTCCAATAAATTTTCCAATATTCCCGTGTTTGTTTCCGCACTTGAGTCGCAGTATATAACCTCAATTTGGACCGATCAGGGCGTTGCCGCGGCAATTTCGGCTGACGGCGGTGTATGGCTTTGGGGTGATAATCAATACCGTCAAACCGGTGTTTCAAGCGGGAACGTGATTACAACACCTACCCGTAAAAATGCGGCATCAGCAGATGCGATCGTATTCGGTACTACGCATACGGCATTTTTGTCGGACGGTGCGGTTAAGAGCCTTGGTATCAATCAAAACGCGATCTTCGGAAACGGAGAGATTGATACAGAGCTCTATTATACGGTTCCCACATCGGCAACCTTTTCCGCCAACGCATTGCCTGTCTTGAAAATCGCGTCGGGAAGCGCGCATATGATCGCACTTTCCTCTGACAAATCGCTCTACACCTGGGGAAATGGCAGCAATTCTCAGCTTGGCTATTCGGTAGCGGACAGCTCCAAGATTCAAAAAACACCAAAGGCAGTCGCGCTTGACCTCGGAGAAAAACAGATCTCCGAAATTGCGGCAGGTTACCAAAACAGCGCGGTGATCGATTCCGACGGATTTGTTTATCTGTGGGGCAAAAATGATGCGGGGCAGCTTGGAGACAGTGGCGTAACAAGCACGCAAACAGAAGCTCCCGTAGCCGTTCAAGCGGGAGAACAGGGCGGAACACTGCTTTGTCTCGGAAAGCCCAATGACCGCATCGTTCAAAAGGTTCCCATCACGGCAACGGTAACCGTTCCCAGCCCAACGTATCAGATCACAGTACCCGCAACCCTCAATGTGGGCACACTTACGCAAGCATCACCCGCAGAGGCAGACGCAACACGCATCAGCAAAACCACTCTCTCGGTCAGCGCAACGGCTGTGGATCATCTGTTTGGGGAAAAGCGCGTGGTTGTTAAAATTGAAGCGCCCAACGGCAGGTTTCAATTGGTTGACGGGGACTATACACTGCCATACAACATTTATCCAACTGCGGACAGCACGGACATGCTACAGTCGGGCGATATATTTGCCGTCTTCTATGAATCCGACGAAACAGTGGTTGCAACAGGTCGCATAGAGCTTGACCGTTCCTTAATCACAAGATCGGGAAATTACAGCGGTAGCGTAACCTTCCTTGTGGAAGTGGCGCCGCTTTCTTGAAAGGGGGATCAACGGTTATGAAGAAAATCGGTATTATTATCTTTTCCA
Source organism: Oscillospiraceae bacterium (assembly GCA_015063585.1). Lineage (GTDB taxonomy): Bacteria > Bacillota > Clostridia > Oscillospirales > CAG-272 > UMGS1865. Next base: position 28,487 of record SVTW01000018.1, on the reverse strand, counting down.
TTCTTTTTGCTCTGCTTTTGCCAACAACCGTTCTTTCCGCGGAGGAAGAAACGCTCTCCCCGTCCTCAAACGGGTCGTCGAGCACAAGCACGTCGATCACGGTGGAAACCGTTGCGATCAGCAAGCCCGAATTTACGCTTTCGATTCCAAGCACCATACCGATCGGCACGTTGGAGCGGAGTGAGAGCGACTCCATCAAATCGGTATCCTTTGAGGTTGGTGTTTCAGAATTGACCTATCTCAACGGCAAGCAGATTCAAGTCAGCGTTTCGGCGGAGAATGGATTTTATCTGTTTTACAATGATTATCGGTTGCCGTATCAGGTCTACAATCAGGAGACGGGCGGAACGCCGCTTGCGAATGATTCGGTTTTTCATGTTTTTGAGCGCGATGAGACGATCAAAGGCAGACTTGAGATCAATGAAGCCGATATTCGCGCGTCGGGAACATACGGCGGTTCTATGATCTTTACAGTATCGGTTGTTCAACCGCAATCCTGAGCTCAGAAAGCTTAGCTGTTGAGATCGAAGGAGTGGGAATCCTTGACATTGTGTCATCGATTCCCACTCGTTCTGTTTCTATTATTCTTTATGCATGCCAAAATCCTACCAAATCGCCCAAAGGGTCATACGCCGCCGTAATAAGCAAAACGTTTCGTATAATGCCGTATAGAAGCATCACGGAAATCAAAAGAATCCATCCCCATGTTGGCAACCGATAAAGCTTGTTTTTTCCGCGCAGGAGGCGGATAAGTGCCCAAATATCCCAAGCAATTGCCGCGAAAAACAGCAACGTGATAAACGGATTGAGTGCAAGAGCGGAGGCGATTTTTAGGGAAAAGATTGCCTCAAGTGCGCGTGTACCGCCGCACAAAGGGCAGTAGAGTGCGAGTCGGTCATGCAGGATACAGCTTGACAGAAAATGCGAAAGGAATGACGTTACTTTTCTGTAAAAAGGAAAAAGGAGAATGGCAAGCAGGATTAGAAAATGGATTCCGAGCCAAACAAATGCCGATTTTTTGTGGACTTTCAATTTTTTATTTCTCCTTTCCCAAAAATATGTATTAATTGTACCATAAATTATAAAAAAATTCAAGAAAAAGATTGTTTTTATTGAAAAAATATGATATAATGTATTCAGAAATCTCAAGGAAAGGTTTTTCAAATAAGGTGCTGATTATGAATGACAATCAAGACTACACTCCCGGTCAGGATAGCTTTTTCTATGAATCCTCCATGCCCGAGGGAAATCTCGATCAAAACGAAAATAATGGAAAATCAAAATCCTATGCCAATGCCGCGCTTTGGTTGGGAATTGCAGGCGTTTTGGTTTGCTTTTGCTGCTGTTGTGCTTACTATCTTGCGCTTCCGCTCGGCATTATCGGTATTGTAATGGCATGCCTTGCACGCCGTGATGCAAATGGAACTATGCCGACAAAGGCGAAAGTCGGTTTGATTTTGTGTATTCTCGCAATCGTGTTGTTTGTTGTATTCCTTGGTGTTGAGATCATAATGGTCACGTCGATTACCGAGGCTGAGATACGGGAAATAATCGACCAGGCATTTATGGAAGAATTCGGTGTCGACTTTGAAACGTGGTATAAGAGTTTTCTCAGTGAGGCTTCTACGGAAACAATCGAATGAATGAAAACAGGAGGCTGCGTCATTGGCGCAGCCTCTGCTCAAAAAAGCCGACGGTAGGCTTTTTTGTAGCACGGAATTTGCGGTTTTCGCCTGCAAAGCAGTCGGAAATTGCGGCGATTCGCCGCAAAGCAAAAACGTCGGGGGTGAGTACCAAATGCATTTTTGCATTTGACTCACCCCCTTGTTTTGGATTGGGATAAAAAACGGTATTTTTAAAATCCGATGACACGGGCAGCGATGCTGAAATAGAGAAAGAGGATTGCAATATCTACAATGGTCGTGATAAAGGGGCTTGCCATAACGGCGGGATCCATTCCGATCTTTTTCGCACCAAGCGGCAGGAGGGTTCCAACAAGCTTGGCAATCGGAATTGAGAAAAGAACGGTTACAGAAACCACCAGCGCAATCGCGAGGTTGTTTTGAACAATGCCGCTTTCTGTAACGCTTTGCAGCGTAAAACGAAAGTCGATTGCCATAATTTTCAAAAAAGTAACGGCAGAAAGCGTGATACCGCAAAGGAGCGCAACACAAAGCTCCTTTCGAAGGATTCGAAAAATATCGCGAGGGGATATTTCGCCAAGAGATAGCGCACGAATGATGGTGACCGAGGTTTGACCGCCCGCATTTCCGCCCGTGTCCATCAGCATTGGAAAGAAGGCGGTCAAAATGGCATATTTTCCAATTGCGGTTTCATAGTGTGTGATGATTGCGCCCGTAAAGGTTGCGGAGATCATGAGTAACAACAACCAGGGGATCCTTTTTTTCCAGGTTTCCCAAATTCCGGTACGCATGTAGGGCTTGTCCGTTGGCAAAATTGCCGCCATACGTTCAATATCCTCGGTATCCTCATCACGAAGAACGTCGAGCGCGTCGTCGACCGTTACAAGCCCCACAAGGCGGCGCTCTTTGTCAACGATCGGAATGGCAAGCAAGTCATAATGTGAGATCATACGCGCTACTGTTTCACGGTCATCATGTGTATAACCGAACACCACGTTTTGGTCCATAATCTCTCCGATCTTCGCGTCTGCGGACGCAAAGAGCAGCTTTTTGAGTGGGACCACACCCTCTAAAACCCGTTCTGAGTTGATCACATAAGCCACGTAGACCGTTTCTTTTTCAAGTCCGATCCGACGAATCTTTTCAATAGCCTCCGAACAGGTCATGCTGCGCTTGAGATCTAAAAATTCACTTGTCATTACGCTTCCGGCACTATCGATCGGATAGGCAAGAAAGCGGTTGATCTCAGCACGTGTTTCGGGAGAGGCAATTTTCATGATGCGTGTTACCATTCCCGCAGGCATTTCCTCAAGCATATCAACCGTATCGTCTACAAAAAGCTCGTTCAGAATCGGAGACAGTTCACGGTCGGTCAACCCATTGATCAATTCCTCGCGACGGTCGGGATCGAGCTCGGCAAAGATTTTTGCCGCGGTATCCTTTTTGAGTAAGCGAAATACGATGGGAAAATATGTGCCGTCAATCGACGTTAAAAAGTTTGCCGCGTCAATTGGGGGCAGGGTATCGATTCGGCGCATCAAATCGGTATATTTCTTTTGTTCAAGCAAAAAGATCAGGTCTTCATAGGAATAGGTTTTATTTTCATTCAGCATAGAACACCTCAAAAAAGCACAGGGGAAGATGCCGGTTGTTTTCATTTTTCCCCTGTGCTGATGATATAAAATATGAGTTATGCGTTTGCAATTGCGTTGAGCGTTTCTTGATATGCCGCGCATTTCTTTTTGGCGGTATCCAGATCCTCGGCCTCAAGCATATAATAGAATTTGATCTTCGGTTCGGTTCCCGAAGGACGCGCTACGATCACGTCTCCGCATTGCATACGGTAATACAGTACGTTCGATTTCGGGAGTCCCGTTGGCGATGTCTTACCGTTTTCGGTGATGATTCCCGTCAGATAATCTCCAACGAGGGTGACAGGCTCATTTCCGAATTGTGTGGGCGGATTTTTGCGCAGACGGTCCATAAGTGCCGCCATCTTTGCAGGACCTTCCAAGCCCTCCATATAGATCTCAACGTTGGTTTCATAGCAAAAACCGTATTTTTCAAAGAGCGCGGAAAGTGCTTCGGAAAGGGTCATGCCTTTTGCACGATAATATGCGGTCATTTCGCAAATGAGCATCGAAGCAACTACCGCGTCCTTATCGCGCGCGTAAGTGCCTTTGAGATATCCGTAGCTTTCCTCAAAACCAAAGAGGAAGCTTCCGTCGCCGCTCTTTTCATAGTTTTTAATCACTTCACCGATAAATTTGAAGCCCGTGAGCACGTTGTGCATCTTAATACCGTTTGCGGCACAGATCTTTCCTGCCAGTTCACTTGTAACGATGCTTTTCACCGCATAAGGATTTTTCGGCATGGTATCGGTTTCACGGTATGCCGTAATAATATAATCAATCAGCAAAGCGCCCATCTGATTTCCCGTGATCGTGGTGAAGGTGCCGTCCGACTTACGTGCCATAACACCAACGCGGTCTGCGTCGGGGTCGGTTGCAACGATCAGGTCGGAACCAACGCGGTTTGCAAGCGCAATTCCAAGCGTGAAAACGTCGGGATACTCGGGATTGGGCTTTTTCACGGTGGGGAAGTTTCCGTCAATTACCATTTGTTCGTCAACGGTGTACAGATGCTTCAGTCCGATGCGGCGCATCACCTCGGGAACGAGCTTATGACCTGCTCCGTGCAGAGGGGAATAGACGATCTTTAATTCATCTGCAACTTTTTTCACCGCTTCGGGGTTTACTGCCTGTGCCAATACCTGTTGCAGGTATTTTTCGTCCATATCTTCTCCGATCATGGTTACAAGCCCGTTTTGGATCGCTTCGTCCAAATCGGTTGTTTTCACGTCTCGGAAAATGTCAAGGCTTCGGATCTCTGCCGAAACCGTGTCCGCGTGCTCGGGCGGAAGCTGTGCGCCGTCCTCCCAATATGCCTTGTATCCATTATACTCCTTGGGGTTGTGCGATGCGGTGATATTGATGCCCGCAACACAGTTCAGTTCACGCAGTGCAAAGGAAAGCTCGGGGGTAGGACGAAGTCCGTCAAACAGATACACGCGGATCCGGTTCGCGGCAAGCACCGATGCGGCAGTTTTTGCGAAAAGTGCCGAGTTATTGCGGCTGTCGTATGCAACGGCAACGCCTCGCTCCGCACAGTTTTCCTTCCGAATCAAATTGGCAAGACCCTGCGTTGCGTGCGCAACCGTGTGGCGGTTCATGGCATTCATTCCTGTTTTCATGGTTCCGCGCAAGCCCGCGGTTCCAAAAGAAAGACCTGAGGAAAAACGCAAAGCAATCTCTGTTTCATTTTCGCGAATGGCTTCCAGCTCAGCTTTTTCTTCCTTTGAAAGTGCGTTGGCAGACAGCCATTTTTCATAGTTTTCCATAAAAATGCTCATGGTTAGATATTCCTCCATAGATTTTATAATAGATACTTGTAAGTTTTCTGAAAATAGAATATGTTATTTATTCGCAAGATATTCACGAAGCGCGGTTGCGAGCTGATCGGGGCACGAGGTGCTTTTCATGCCGCAACGAATGCCGGAAAGCCGTTCGATCGCATCGGTAACCGACATTCCGCGAACAAGTGCGGCAACACCCTGTGTATTTCCCGAGCAACCGCCCTGATATTTTACGCAAACAACAATGCCGTCCTCAATTTCAATCTCGATCGCGCGAGAGCAAACTCCTTTTGTTTGGTAAGTAAAGCGTTCCATTTTCTAATTCCTTTCTTTTTTATCGTCTTGATTGGGTTGTTTTTTCGGAAACATGGGAATACAATCCAACCGTTTCATATTCGATCGGGTCGGTTGCCAGATACAGCATCAGATCTGCGAGCTGTTCATCCGATGCCTGAAAGATCGCGTGCGCGACGAGACGGCCGTCATTGGGCGATTGTCTCGTGTTGACCTTGCATAGCTTCACCTCGCAAAGCTGTGCCGCCAGCAGTACCGCGGCAAGGGAATCCGAGGGATCGGACGGAATTGCAATTTCCAGAAAATGCGCGCGATCACGCGCACCGAGTAAGGGAAAGACCGTGCGGCGCAGAAGCGCAAAGCAGGTGGTACGTGTTCCGTCGTTTGCGGTTACATCGGTTGTTGCAGCAATGCGCAGCCCAAAGCGGTCGATCAGGCGCGCAAAGGTATTCAGAGGACCTTCGGAGGAATTTTCCAAAGGAAGAATGCAGTATTCGCACAATTCGTTATAGATCTCCTCGCAAGCGGCAGGAAAGCTGTGCGTATATACCGCGCGCGGATCCCGCAGGAGCGTGGCAAATTGCAGATAAGCTGTGTCGGCATAGCTGCTTCGCTGGTATGCGATCCGATCAAAGGTAGGGACGTCCCCGTCCGTGTCCGAGAGAAACTGCTCGGAAAACTCTTTTTGATCGGCATTGAACAGCAATTTCAGTTCACGGCAAAACGTGAGCCGACGAAGCGTGTTGCGTGGCAGATACGCCCTTTGCGATTCACCGAAAATATCGGAAGGGAGAAGGTCTGGCAGGGAGGAAACGAGCTCTTGTAAATTTTCTGCGCCTTTTACAAGCTCTGCCGCAAGCTCACGCAGATGTGCCCGTTCTTGCTCGTTGAGCATAGCGGCTCTTGCTCCCGTTTCTCTCAGATTTGCACTGATAATATCCTCGGGAGAATAATTTCGCAGATCTTCTATCATAGAAATCAGATCAGATAAACGATTGCGTAGCTATCGCGCAAAAATTTTTGAAGCTCATCAGCGGTCAGCTTGCGTTGAGAGAGCAGGGTGAGCTGATAAAGGTAAGCGGCTGTTTGTTCGCGCTTTGCGTCCTCCATGGTGCCAAGCTTTTGGATCAGCGCGGAGGAGGTGTTAACGGTAAGCGTTTCGTCTTGCGGGAAGGAATTCATGCCCATCATGCCTGCCATCGCGTACATTTTCATCATTTCCTCCATGCGACGCGATTCTTCGGAAACGGTCAGCAGGAGCGGAACCGATTCGTCCTTGAGCGCGTGGAATACCACCTTGAGCTTTTCATTTCCCGAAACCTTTTGGAAGAGAGCCGTCAGTTCTGCGTCTTCAACGGCGGCATCTCCGCTTTTGAGAGCCGAGGCAACGTCGGCATCAATGCGGACGTATTTGACGTCGCTGTTATATCCCTCCACCATTGAGAGGAATTGAACGTCAAGCTGTTTTTCAAATACCGCAATTTTGATTCCCTGTGCGGCAAACATGGAAACGTACTGTGCCTGAGCTGCCATATCGGAGGTGTAATATACGGTGTTTTCATGTGTTTCTTTTGCGTCCGCAAGGTAATCCGAAACGGTGGTGAAGGAGCCGTCGGTCAATTCGAGCAGGAGGGAATCCTTCACGCGGTCATAAAATTTGCGGTCACGCATGCAGGCATATTCAACAAAGGTGCGGATATCGCCCCAAACCTTCTCATATTCCTCGCGCGCGGTATTGCACAGGCTGTTCAGCTTGTCAGCCACCTTTTTTACGATATGAGCCGATACCTTGGAAACGTAGGTGTTATTTTGCAGATAACTGCGCGATACGTTAAGCGGCAATTCGGGGCAATCCAGAACACCCTTGAGCATAAGAAGATATTCGGGAATTACCTCTTTGATATTGTCGGCAACAAAAACTTGATTGTAGTAAAGCTTGACTTGTCCCTCTATCGACTCGTATTCGTTTGCAAGCTTCGGAAAATAAAGAATGCCGCGGAAATTAAGCGGATAATCCGCGTTTACATGGATCCAAAACAGGGGCTCACGGAAATCATGGAAAACCTTGCGGTAAAATTCCTTGTATTCCTCGGGCGTGCAATCCGACGGATTTTTCAGCCAAAGCGGAGTGGTATCGTTGATCGGCTTGGGCTCAGCGGGCGCGACAGCCTGATCGGTCTCTTTTTCTTCTTCCGATGTTTCACCAACTGCTTGGAAATAGATATCAACCGGCATAAATGCGCAGTATTTTTCAAGGATCTCCTCGATCTTGTATTTTTCAAGATATGCCGCTTCCTCATCTGAGATATGCATAATTACCGACGTTCCGTGGCAATCGCGCTCGGTGGCAGAGGTTTCATAGTTGCCGTCAGCCGTGCATACCCAACGGAGCGCCGTTTCTTCCGTATAAGAGCGCGTGATCAACTCCACGGTGTCACTTACCATAAAGGAGGAATAGAATCCAAGTCCAAAGTGTCCGATAATTCCGTTGTTTGCGTTCTCGCCCTCATACTTTTCGATAAATTCCAACGCACCCGAAAGCGCGATGCGGCAGATATAGCGATCGAGCTCATCGGCAGTCATACCAATACCGTTATCGGAAACGGTAAGCGTTTTGGCTTCCTTATCCAAAATAACGTCAATGCGGTAGGATTCATCATGTCCGTTGTCGTACTGACCGAGAGAAGCAAGCCGGCGAAGCTTTGTCACGGCATCCGAAGCATTGGACACAATCTCACGCAGGAAAATATCCTTTTCCGAGTAAAGCCATTTTTTAATTACGGGGAATATATGCTCGGTTTGAACCGAAATTCCCCCCTTTTTGATGTTGTTATTCATTGTTTTCTCCTTGGGGTTTATAAAATGAATTGTTTTTATTCGACTGTATCAATGAAATTGGAATTTGAGGAATTGTTTTCAGCGGTTTCATTCGCATCTCGGCGCGGATTCTGCACCGTATTTTCCTCATTTTCTTTAATGGAATCGGAGCTTATAGCGTCAGGTGTTTCATTTTGAATAGCTGCCTCGGCTTTTTCGGCTTCTTCAGCTTCCTCAGCCGCAATCTCCTCCTCCACCTGTTCAATTGCCGCTTCGGTCAAGGCGATTTCTTCTTCTACAAAGTCGGAGGGAAGCACGTCGGGCTTTTGGGTGTCCACCTGATATTTATGAAGCAATCGGAAAGAGTCGATCTGAAGATGCTCCAATGCGGTAAGCGACCCCTTTCCGCCAATTACGTGAGCGCGGTCGCGAATCGCAAATTTTTTCTGGATTCGTTGGATCATATTTTCCTCGGCTTCCGATCCGGCGACCTCAGGTGCATCGTCCTCATCATTCGGGGGTGGTGTAAGTCCACGCTTTTCAAGCCGCTTGTTGAGCCAATTGCTTGTCAGTTCCAAAATCGTTGCGAAAAGCGGCACACCGATTACCATTCCAACCAAGCCCCAAAGCGCTCCCATCGTTGTAATTGCGATCATTACGCAGAGCGAGCTGACGCCGGTGTTTTCTCCCAAAATTTTGGGAGCGATGATATTTCCGTCAATTTGTTGAACGATCAAAATGCAGAGCAGGAAGGGAATGACCTTTCCGGGATCTGTTAAGAGGATAATGACTGCGGACGGAATGACACCGATAAAAGGACCGATCACGGGAACAAAATCGGTGATTCCGATAATAACGGCAATCAGGATCGCGTAAGGAACGCCCATAATCGAGATCGCGATATAAACCAAGATTCCAACCATCGTGGAGTCCAGCATTTTACCCTTGATGAATCCACCGAAGGAGCGGTCAGCCGTGGTACAGATTCTTGTTATCATGGCATTTGTGGAATCCGAGAGCAGGGCGCGGCGCATTCTCATAATTTGCGCGTATCGTTTTTCTTTTGTGTTGAGAAGATAGAAGGAGATAAACAGTCCGAGAATCATGTCGGCAATGATCCGCACAATGCTTTCCGCAACGCCGAAAATCGAGGTTACGGCGCCAGGGCTTAAAAGATTGAGGAGTGTTTGCGTATCCAGCTTGACCGATTTGAGGAAGTCGGCGACACTTGTTTTGATCCATTCGGCATCGATCGGTTCAATGGTTGGATCATTGGGATCATCGGATGGGAATCGGGTATTCAGTGTGGCGATCAGCTTATTGATTTCTCCCACGGTTCTGTCTACGTGCTTATCCGCGTTGTTAATAAAGTCAAGAATACTGTTGAGAAGCTGGGGCACGATCAAAACGATCAGGATCGCAAAAATCAACAGTATGCTGAGGTAGGTAAAAAACAGTGCGATTCCGCGCTTGAGCGAGAAGGGGCGGATCTTTGCAAAGCAACGGGTTTCATAAAGTCTGAAAAATGAGTTTGCAAGGTAAGCAATCACAAGTCCGATCAAAACGGGACGAAACAGATAGAGCAGACTGTTGATCCACGCGTTGATGGGGGTTACGTTGGAGATTACGACCAAAACCAGCAGAAGAATCATCCACATCGAAACGGCGCGAAACAGTTTGGTTTTATTCATCGTTTCCATTTTGGTTACCTCCTTCGGTTTCAGCGTTGGCGGCTTCGGGAGCGGCTTGAGACATCTCTATGGTTTCTTGGTTGTGATGTGACGCCTCCGTTGCCTGTTGTGCGTGCAATCGAGCAATCATGAGATCGGATTGCATTTCAGCGGCAAGCACCGCCTCCTCCGCAGCATAGCGCGCGTGGGTTTCGTCACTCATTTCGGTCAGAATGTGATATTTTTGTGCCAATCTGTACATTGCGAGGAGAATGCGGTCACTTCTGTCGGGCTTCTCGCCCTGTTCTTTTCTGGCAAGCGCGTAATGCGCGCGTTTTTCAAAGCGTTGGATCGCGTTATTATAGGTAATTCCTGCGTTTTTCACAGGGTCAACGGCAGAATCGGGCGCATAGTAGTTCGCAAGACCCGAGGGGAGTCCCTTCTTTTGGAGCGAGGATACGAGATGCTCATCTAAAAGCTCCAACGCGGTTGCGAAGATCGGGACGGCGAGCAGCATGCCGAGCAGCCCCCAAAAATGGCTCATTACGGAAATGGAGATGATGATGCACAGCGAGCTGACACCCGTGTTGCTTCCTAAGATCTTGGGGCTGATGATGTTGATATCGATCTGCTGCATGACCAGCATGATCAGCAAAAACGGAATGACCTTTCCGGGTGCTGTGAGGAACAGAATGAACACAGCGGGAATCGAACCGATCAAAAGACCAATCAGGGGAATAAAATTGGTGATCGCAATGAAGGTGGCAAGAATGATCGCGTAGGGAATACGGAAGATCGTGAACAAAATATAGAGAATAATGCCAACCAGAAAAGAATCCAGCGTTTTGCCCTCTACAAAACCGCCGAAGGAGCGGTCTGCCACCGTGCAAAACCGAGTGATGCGCTCGTTTGTTTTATTGCTGAAAAGGGCGCGACGCACTTTCATGATCTGCGTATAGCGCTTTTCCTTTGAAGCTAAGAGATAGATCGAGACGAAAATACCGAAAATAGAATCGGTAACAACCGACAGCGCATTTTGGAAAAAGGTTTGAAGCGGTTTGATATCAAGATCCGACAGGAGATTCATCAAGGTTGTGCTCAGCTTATCGAGATTGATAAACAATTCAGCGGCAGATTCACGAATGCTTGCTTCGTCCAGATATTCAAGAAGCCCTTCATTTCCCGTCAGATTTTTGAAAAAGGCATTAATATGGGAAAACATGGAGTTGATCTGTGCAATTGCGGACGAGATATGCTCGTTATAGCTTTCGAGAAACAAAAGAATCGAATCGATCAACTGCGGAACGATCAACAAAACGACCGAAGCCACAAGCACCAACATCAGAACGTAGGAGCAGGTCAAGGAGATCACGCGGCGTAACGCTTGGTAGCGTACACGGTGAAATACGCGGCGCTCAAAGAAGCGAAACAGGGGGTTGAGCAGATATGCAAGCGCAAGACCGATCAGAACCGGGCGCAACAAAGAAAACAGCCAACCGAGCCAATGGTTTACCGCATGCAGATTGATGATACAAATTAAAATGACGAAAAGAGCGAGATAGAGCAACCCCAACCGCCATAGCTTGTTTTGAACGGAACTTTTTTCTTGGTTTTTCATGGAACTCTCCCATATTATTTTCTTATTATATTTTATACTATTTTAATGTATTCGTCAAGGGAATTTACAGGAAATTCATTTTCTTTTCAAAGAATTCTTGCATTTTAATCAAAAGTGTGCTACAATAATGGACAGAAAATCGGCGGAGTGACGACTGATCGGGGAAGGTTTGCCTGTGATTCTGCATTTCGTCGGGAAAACGAGGATTTTATATGAGAATCGAACGCGCGAACGCGAAGATCAATCTTTATCTGAATATTGTGGGGAGACGAGAAAACGGATACCATGATATCGTGAGCATCATGCAAGCGGTTTCGCTTTGCGATCTTGTCAGCATCGAATTTTATCCGGGTGAGCATACCTCTGTCTCGCTTACCGCTTCAGGGAATGACCGCATGCCCACCGATTGCCGCAATCTTGCATGGCGCGCCGCCGAGCGTTATCTGCAACGCATTGATCGGCGGGGGGAGGTGCGCCTTTCGATTGAAAAGCATATTCCGATGGCGGCAGGACTTGCGGGCGGAAGTACCGATGCGGCGGCGGTTTTGCGCGGTCTCAACCTCCTTTGCGGTTCTCCTTTGTCCCTCGATGAATTATGCGAGCTCGGCGCAAGTATGGGCGCGGATATTCCGTTTTGTATCAAGGGCGGAGCGGCGCTTGTAACGGGGATCGGAGAGTGTTTGACCGATATTCCTTCCATGCCGTCTTGTCCGCTTGTGGTGGCATGCCAAGGGGAAGGCGTCTCCACTCCGGTCGCATATGGAAAGCTGGACGCTCTCCACGATCATTTTGTAAATGCTGAACCGTATGATTCACGTGTCGATCAGATCGTGGACCGGATCAAAAACAATGAAATTGAGCCTGCGTGTAGCGGATTTTACAATATTTTTGAGGAAGTAGTCCCGCATGAACAGCCCTTTGTGAATGCTATTAAGCAGACGATGATCGAGCATGGCGCGATCCGATCCATGATGAGCGGAAGCGGACCTTCTGTGTTCGGCGTTTTCTGTGATCTTGAGGCGGCATCTGCTGCATGCGAGGCACTGCGCAGATCGGGAGCCGCGGCATTTGTATGTGAACCTAAAAAATAACACGTGAACACGAAACTGCGGAATCTTTGTGTTTTTTGGAAAAGAATTCGAATGTTCATATGCAGTTCATATGTAGAGCGTAAAATAGTATCGATTTTTATTTCAAGAATAAGGAGTTTGCAACATTGAAAAAAGAGCAGGAAAAGATATCCTGTGCATTAAAGACTTCGATCGGCGGACAGGCGCTGATGGAGGGAATTATGATGCGAGGACCAAAAAAGACCGCAATGGCGGTTCGCAATACCAAGGGAGAGATCGTGGTGGAGGAATTTGCAACCAAGGGCGCAAAGCGTCCTGCATTTTGCCGTTGGCCGATCATTCGCGGTGTTTTGGGATATATTGATTCCATGGTTGTGGGGTATAAATGCCTGATGCGTTCCGCCGAGCTTTCGGGTCTGGAGGATCTGGTGGAGGAGAGCCCGAAAAAGAAAAAGAAGAGAGAAGCCGAAACGTTAAAAACGACGGTGAATGCGTCCGACGTTTTGGAACCCGAGGGGGTGGATGCCGCAACGGTATCGGCGGACACCGCTGAAAAGTCGCCCACGGCTCCCCTGGAAGAAAAAAACGAGGAAAAGAAAGAGGAAAAGCTTCCTGCATGGGTATTTACGCTGACAATGGTTTTAAGCGTTGTTTTGGCTGTGGCGATCATGCTCGGACTGTTTATTTTCGTTCCTACCTTTTTGTTCCAACTGATTCGTCCCTACGTTCCGTTTTTCAATACCGAAAATATTGCGGTCAATTCGCTTTGGAAGGCGGTTTTTGAAGGCGTTTTCAAGATCATTCTTATTGTTGGATATATGGCGTTGATCTCTTTGATGAAAGATATCAGACGAACCTTTATGTATCACGGTGCCGAGCATAAAACGATCTTTTGCTATGAGGCAGGCTTGGAGCTAACCGTGGAAAACGTACGCAAGCAACGCCGTTTCCATCCCCGTTGCGGAACATCCTTTTTGATCCTGATGCTTCTTGTCAGCATCTTCATTTCGTTTTTTATCGATCCGATCTCCATTTTGATCATGGGGACAGAGCTTCCCACCGTACTTCGTACGCTTGTAAAGTTTTTGCTGCTTCCCGTGGTTGTCGGTGTGGGATATGAGCTGATCAAATTTGCGGGACGTCACGACAATCTTATCACCCGCATCATTTCCATGCCGGGTGTCTGGCTCCAGCACATCACGGTTTTTGAGCCGACCGACGATATGATTGAATGTGCGATCCTGGCAGTAAAAGAGGTCATTCCCGATGACCAAAGTGATAAATGGTAAGTTAGAAAGAAAGAGGAATATATGGAACAGATAAAAAAGGAAGCCGCGGCGGCGGTTTCGGAATTGATTTTGACCGCTGGCTTGCGTGAAGGCGATATTCTCGTGATCGGTTGCTCGTCGTCTGAAATAGTAGGCGAAACGATCGGGCACGGGTCAAGCCTTGAGGCAGCACAGGCTGTTTTTGGTGCAATCTATCCGATTTTGTCGGAAAAGGGCATTTATCTGGCGGCACAGTGCTGCGAGCATTTGAACCGCGCGTTGATCATTGAGCGTGCATGTGCCGAGCGGTACGGATTGGATGCGGTTTGCGTGGTTCCGCAGCCCAAGGCAGGGGGATCCTTTGCCACAACCGCGTGGGCAACCTTTTCCGAGCCGGTTGCGGTTGAGCATATCCGCGCACATGCCGGGCTTGATATCGGCGGTACGCTGATTGGTATGCATTTGCGTGAGGTTGCCGTTCCCGTGCGGCTTTCGGTTGCACAAATCGGAGCGGCGCGCCTGCTTGCCGCTCGTACAAGACCCAAATATATCGGCGGAATCCGCGCAAGATACGAATAATTTTTTTGAATTTTTTACACGATTCTTTCAAAAAATACGGCTCGTGCTCTTGACAATTTAGGGGATGATGTGATATAATATATTCGGTGTATTTTTTGAAAAAGATTTTGTCCTGCCATTTCGGTTGGTTCAAAGGATATATTTTTACAATATCGGAAAGGGGAACATCACCACATGGAAATTGCCATCATCGCACACGATTTGAAGAAAGAACTGATGACACAGTTTTGTATTGCATACTGCGGAATTCTCAGTAAACACAATCTTTGTGCCACCAGCATTACCGCAAAGTATATATCGGAAGCAACGGGACTCCAGATCGAACGTTTGCTCTCGGGTGTGCAGGGCGGTAAACAGCAAATCGCATCGCGCATTTCCTGTAATGAAATTGATGTCCTTCTTTATTTCAAGGATACGCGCAAGGACGCAAAGAGCGACGAGGTTGAAGCCGAGCTTTTGCGCCTGTGCGACCTGTATAACATTCCCGTTGCAACGAATATTGCCACCGCGGAGGTGTTGATCACCGCGCTTGATCGCGGCGACCTTGATTGGAGAGAAATTTTCAATCCCCGCTCCGAATACAACCTGCGCCTTCGCGCAAGTTCTAAAAAAGACTGATCAATGGGAGATCGACACGAGAAACAAGTCCGTTTGCAAGCACGCAAACAGAGAGAGAGCCGTTTTATATAGGAAACGCTGAAAGGCTCTTGGCGTAGCACACACGGATACCGCTCTTGTGGAACAATTTAATAGCAATTTCAAAGTGAAACGTCCGGGTGGAACCGTGCGGAATCAATCCACACCCCGAACAGGCAGAGTATGTCTGTGGGGTGTGATTTTTTTATAAATGAATCCTATCTATATAAAAGGAGTAATCAAACAATGGAAGAACAAATTCAGGTAACAGTTAATCAAGAAAACATTCTTACAACGGCAGCAGGCACAACGGTTTATGAGGCCGCAAAGGAGCTGGGGCTGATCACCCGTGAGGTGATCGGTGCCGAGATCAATGGCGAAACCGTTGCTCTTACACATGTGATGCAAAATGGAGATCGCGTTAAGCTTTTGACCTTTGCGGATGCAGCCGGTAAGAAGCTGTTCCGTCATACGGCATCGCATATTCTTGCGCAGGCTGTCAAACGCCTTTATCCTTCGGCGAAACTGACGATCGGTCCTGCGGTCGAGAACGGATTTTACTATGATATTGACTCCGACGTAACCTTTTCCCCTGAGGCATTGAAAGCACTTGAGGGGGAAATGAAGAAGATCGTAAAAGAAAATTTGAAGATTGAGCGATTTGAGCTGCCGCGCGCCGAGGCAATTGCTTTGATGCAAGAAAAGGACGAACCCTATAAGGTTCAATTGATCGAGGAATTGCCGGAGGATGCCGTGATCAGCTTTTACAAGCAAGGAGAGTTCACCGATCTTTGCGCCGGGCCCCACTTGTTCAGTACGGGTGCTGTGAAAGCTTTTAAGCTGACTCAATGCACGGGCGCTTATTGGAAGGGTGACCAGAAGAATAAGATGCTGCAACGTATTTACGGTATTGCGTATCCTTCCAAGGATGAAATGAACGCATATCTCCAACAGCAGCAAGAGGCACTCAAGCGCGATCACAACAAGTTGGGCCGTGAGCTTGAGCTGTTTACGACCGTAGACAGCATCGGTCAGGGTCTGCCCATTATGCTTCCCAAGGGCGCGCGTGTAATCCAAACGCTTCAAAGATGGGTTGAGGACGAGGAACAAAAGAGAGGCTATCTGCTTACGAAAACGCCCTTGATGGCTAAGCGTGAGCTTTATAAGATTTCGGGCCACTGGGATCACTATCTGGACGGTATGTTTGTAATGGGCGATCCCCATGATGAGACCAAGGAATGCTTCGCACTTCGTCCCATGACCTGTCCTTTCCAATATCAGGTGTTCTTGAACAAAAAGCGCTCTTACCGTGATCTGCCCATGCGATTGGGCGAGACCTCCACGCTCTTCCGCAACGAGGATTCGGGAGAGATGCACGGACTGATCCGTGTGCGTCAGTTCACGATTTCGGAGGGACATCTTGTTCTGCGTCCCGATCAGCTCGCGGAGGAATTCAAGGGCTGTCTTGATCTTGCCATGTATATGCTGGATACGCTTGGTCTTAAAGAGGACTGTTCCTTCCGTTTCTCGCAATGGGATCCTGCGCGTACCGATAAGTATGAGGGCACTCCCGAGCAGTGGGATGAGGCGCAGAGCATTATGAAGGAATTGCTTGACGAAAACGGAATCAATTATATTGTTGGAATTGATGAAGCCGCTTTCTACGGTCCGAAATTGGATATTCAGATCAAGAACGTATTTGGAAAAGAGGATACCTTGATCACCATTCAGATCGATATGCTGCTCGCTAAGAAGTTTGGTATGGAATACGTAGACTCCAACAACCAAATGGTTACGCCCTATATCATTCACCGTACCTCTATGGGATGCTACGAGAGAACGCTTGCGCTTTTGATCGAAAAGTACGCGGGCGCATTCCCGATGTGGCTGGCACCCGAGCAGATCCGTGTTTTGCCCATCGGTGATGAGCACGTCGAATATGCCGCAAACGTGACAAAGCGCCTTGCTGCGGCAGGATTGCGCGCAGAGCTTGACGATTCCTCCAACACCATCGGCTATAAGATCCGCGCAACGCAGATGCAGAAGGTTCCGTACATGTTGATCATCGGCGGCAAGGAGGTAGAGGAGGGAACCGTTTCGGTTCGTAACCGTGCCGGAGAGACCACTCCTATGGCAGTGGATGCATTCCTTGCATCCGCGCTTCTTGAGGTAGCTGAAAAGAGACGATAAAATTATGAAACTTAGGGAAGGTTTCTTGTTATAGCGATCTTCCCTTGATTCCTTTTTCAATTACCACGTTGTTAAAATGCTAAAAGGATCGATTTGTTTTTTATTATTTTGAATTGAGGAATTGAAAATGAGATGCAAGCATGAATCCGGAATTGATTTTGGACGCGGAACCAACGATTGTTTTTACAGCAAAAATTTCGGGTTATGATAAGTCGGCGGCGGAAATGGATGAGTTTTTGAAGATTGTGAGGAGAATAAAATCCATTTATCGCAATCCTGAAAAGGTGATCATTCCGGAAACGATGGAAGAATTTGAAAATATTATGAGAAAACTCAAAGGAGAAATGGTAAAATGAGTGTTATTGCAATTATCACCGCAAGAGGCGGAAGTAAAAGAATTCCCCGAAAAAATATTAAAAATTTCTGTGGAGAACCCATCATTGCATATTCTATTCGTGCAGCTCTTGAGAGTGGTATTTTCGACCACGTGATGGTTTCTACAGACGATGAGGAAATTGCGGAAATTTCCCGTAAATACGGTGCAGAGGTACCCTTTATGCGTTCCGCGGAGACGGCGAATGATTTTGCCACTACGCGTGACGTATTGGAGGAAGTTGTTCGGAAATATGATGAAATGGGTGAAAATATTGAATATTTTTGCTGCATCTATCCGTGCGCACCGTTTGTTACCGCAAAAAAACTCAGAGATTGCTTTGATTATTTACGAGAAAAAGAGGCACACAGTGTTTGGACTGTTGTTAAATGTTCTCCGCCGCCCCAGAGATGTTTTGAGCTTGTTGACGGTATGATCCAATATAAATATCCCGAATATAACAACATGCGTTCCCAAGACCTTGAACCACTATATCATGATTGCGGACAGCTTTATTTTTACAACAAAAAAGATTTTGAAAAGGGCGACAAGCATGTCTTTAAAAAGATCTTCCCAATGTATATCCCCGAAACAGAGGTTCAGGATATCGACAACGATACAGATTGGGCGATTGCTGAAATCAAGTATAAATTGATGATTGAAAAATAATCGAATACCAAAAGGGGGCGGGTCAAATGCAAAAATGCATTTGGTACTCACCCCCAATGTTTTTGCTTTGCGGCTAAACGCCGCAATTTTCGACTGTATTGCAACCGAAAACCGTAAATTCCGCGCTTTCAAAAAAATTACCGTCGGCTTTTTTGAGCAGGGGCTGCGCCCATGATGCAGCCCCTTGCTTTTCATAAATGTTTTCGGTATAATTGAGTGTCAGACAAAATTCTTTTCCCTTAAATTTCGTTTTATCATTGACAGGTGAAACGGAAAAGGGTATAATATACTATATATTTAGTTTATCTTTCAAAGAAAGGCGCAGATATGGAACAGTTACTTACAATTTTGAAAAGCATGCATCCCGAGGTCGATTTTGAAGCCGCGGACGACTTGATCGGTGAGGGCATCTTGGATTCGCTTGATATCGTTACGTTGATTACGGAAATCAACAATACGTTTGATGTCAGTATCCCCGCCGAGGAGGTTTTGCCCGAGAATTTTGCAAGTGCGGAAGCACTTTGGGCATTGATTGAGCGTTTGGACGAGGAATGAGCGTTCCATGCAATTCACAACGCTATCTTTTTTGTTGTTTGCCTCGCTGACCCTGCTGTTTTATTTTACGGCGCCCAAGGCAAAGCAATGGTGGGTGCTTTTGGCGGCGAGCTATATTTTTTATTTGTTTGCGGGAATTACATATTTGCCTTTTTTGCTTTATACAACGACCGTAACCTATTTTACCGCGCGTATCATGCAAAAAAGAGCCGATGCGGAGGACGCGTATGTTGCACAACACCGCGACATTATGGACAAGTCCGAACGCAAAGCATACCGCGCCGGGGAAAAGAAGCGCAGATTCAAAGTCCTGCTTGTTGGACTCTTCCTTGGATTTGGCTTGTTGGCGATACTGAAGTATACCGCATTTGCCATTACGGGGGTCAATTCGATCTGCAATGCTTTTGGTGCCAAAGGTTTTACGGTACCGTCGCTCCTTCTTCCACTCGGAATTTCCTTTTACACATTCCAGTCCATGGGGTATCTGATCGACGTTTACCGCAAAAAAACGCGTGCCGAAACCAACCCTGCAAGACTTGCGCTTTTTGTATCCTTTTTTCCGCAGATCATTCAAGGACCGATCAGCCGACACGATGCTTTGGCAAATGAGCTCTTTGTCCCGCACCGATTTAATGGGCTCGCCTTTCGTTCGGGACTCTGTCGTGTTGCGTGGGGCTTCTTTAAAAAGCTGGTCATTGCCGATACTGCGCTGATCGGGGTAAAGGAATTGGTTGGAAAAACACCCGAATTCAACGGCGTGTATGTTCTCATTCTTATCGTTCTTTATTCCATTCAGATCTACGGCGATTTCACGGGCGGAATTGACATTACCATCGGGCTTTCCGAGGCAATGGGAATTCGTTTGGCAGAAAACTTTAACCGTCCGTTTTCGTCGCGTTCCACCAAAGAATATTGGCGCCGTTGGCATATTACGATGGGCAGCTGGTTTACCGATTACGTTTTCTATCCGCTCTCTGTATGCCTTCCGATGCAGCGTCTTTCAAAATGGTCGCGTGCACATCTCGGCGCCGCGCTTGGAAAACGGTTGCCGGTATATCTTGCCACAACGGTTACGTGGTTTCTCACGGGTCTTTGGCATGGCGCGGGTTGGAATTTTATCGTTTGGGGATTGCTTAACTGCGCCGTGATCCTGATTTCACAAGAACTGCAGCCACTCTATGACCGTTTTCACCATCGCTTTCCACGCTTGACCGCGTCGGGCGGCTGGATCAAATGGCAGATGGTGCGAACCTTCCTGCTCATGGGGCTGATCCGCTCACTCGACGTTTATCGCGACGTTCCGCGTGCTTTCGCAAAATGGGGAACGATGCTTACCGTATGGAATTGGGATACGCTTTTTAAAGGCGGTTTGTTTTCTTTTGGATTATCGGTTTATGATCTTTCGCTCCTTCTTGGCGGTGTCCTTTTGATGTGGGCGGTCAGCAGGATCGGAACTGAGGAACGTCCCTGCCGTCGGATCATTGCCGAGCGTCCGATTCTTTTCTGCGCCGGTCTTTGTGCCGCAACCGTGATCATTTTGCTTTTCGGTGCTTACGGTATCGGCTATGACGCGTCTCAGTTTATCTATAATCAATTTTAAAAGGAATCGAAATGAAGAAAAAATTCATCAGTTGTTTTTGTATTTTGCTTGTAACGGCTCTGTTGCTTGGCTTTTTGCAGGCACTCCTACAGCCGAAATATATGAGTGAAAACAAGGAAGGTGCTCTGATATCCGAATATTACGCAGAGGAGGGGCGCTCGCACGATGTACTTTTTATCGGTGACTGTGAAGTCTATGAGGGCTTTACACCGCCAACGCTGTGGGAGGAATACGGCATTACTTCTTATGTGCGCGGGAGCGCACAACAGCTTACGTGGCACTCCTACTATCTGCTTGAGGAAATGCTCAAGACCGAAACACCGCGTGTGGTTGTGTTTAACGTCCTTGCTCTGAAATACGGGGAGCCGCAGAACGAAGCCTACAATCGCATCGCGCTCGATGGCATGCATCTCTCCTTTACCAAGCTGCGCGCGGTTTTCGCGTCAATGACCGAGGAGGAAAATTGGGTGTCCTATGTTTTCCCGATCCTGCGATATCATAGCAGATGGAAGGAGCTTTCTGCTGAGGATTGGAAATATCTTTGCTCCCGTGACCTTGTTTCTCATAACGGATATCTGATGCAAACCGGGATAAAACCGGGATTTTCGGATATGGAGCCGTCTCCGCTTGCCGACTATACGCTCCCGGAGCGGTCTATGTACTATTTGGATGCCATGCGTCAGCTCTGTCTGGAAAAAGGTGTCGCGTTTGTTTTGATCAAGGCGCCTACCAACAATTGGAAATATTATTGGTATGATGAATGGGATGAGCAGGTAGCGGACTACGCCGCACGTTATGGAATTTCATATTATAACTTTATTCCGCAGTGCGAGGAGATCGGAATTGATTGGAATACCGACACCTATGACGGCGGTACACATCTGAATGTTTGGGGCGCGGAAAAGCTGACTTCCTATTTCGGTGCGATCCTTGCGGAAGATTTTGGGCTTGCAGGGCATCACAGCGATGCTGAGTTGGCTTCGGTCTGGTCGGAAAAGCTTGCGGCATATAAAGCGGAGAGAGACGCTGAACCATGAGAAAACGGAAGGAGATTCACTTATGAAAAAAAATATGATACGCGTTTTTTGCGGTATTTTGGTCCTTTGCTCTGTAATTTTGATCGGCGCATGCACTCCTGCCGAAAATTCTGAGCCGCTTTACGTATTCACCTATAACGGAACGACTATCGCGGTTGACGGCAGTGCCGCCGATGTTCTCGTCGCGCTTGGAACGTGGAAGCAGTACAGCGAATCACCTTCCTGTCTGTTTGACGGATTGGATAAAATCTATGGCTATAGCGGTTTTCGGATCCAAACCTATCCAAAGGACGGATCAGAGTACATTTACTCGGTTGAGTTGCTTGACGATTCGGTTGCAACGTCAAAGGGGATCACGATCGGCTCCACGCGCGATGCGGTGATCGCGGCTTACGGTGAGGGCGGACGTGACACAGGATCGGCGATCATTTATACGGATGAGGCGTACGGGACCGAACTGATGATTTCGATTCGGAATGATACGGTCATCAATATTCAATACAAAAAACAAACGAACTAACACCGGGCTGCGCTATCTGTGCAGTTTCCGCTTCCAAAAAACGTGGGTGAGGATCAGATGCGTTGCATTTGACTCACCCTCTTCTATTTTGTATTTCGATTCATAAAAAAGTTTTTTTAGGAATAAAGAAGTAGAAAGGAGGCGATGAAAGGTGAACCTGATAAAAAAAGAAATGCATGCCACGGTTCGGGAAGGCTATCAGATCTTAATGCGAGCCGATGCCGAACTGTATTTGCCCGAAGAATGTCCCAAAATGCTTGAATTTTATGAGCGTATGGCACAAACCTGCATGCGCTGGGCAGAGGAAGTGCACGGCGAGGCATTAAAGCGCGATTTTGCGGAGGTGGAAAGTATCCGTGAAAAGTCGCAATTCCATACGCAACATTATAAACTTCGGATACACGTGCCGTGGGTAGAGGACGGATATGCGGTTTATCTGTGCGAATCCGAGCTTCTCGGTCAATGGCGCGAGCCGCAAAAAAGCTACCACCGCATTTCGCACGTTTGGAGTGTAAAAGAGGAGTTGATTCTCCCGCAGGCACAAATTTTACATGGATTTGGAATGAAGCTGACCAGAAACATGCTTCCGTTCCGTCCCGATGGGATCTATCCTTGCGGAGATAAAATGATTTTTTTTCGCAATGCAACCGACAATCTTCCATTTGTTGAGCAACGTCTTTCCAGAGAAATAAAAAAATCATAAATTTTTGAGAAAAAAAGGAAAAAGAGACACAAAAAACTTGCAATTGCATAAAAACTGTGCTATAATAAAAGATAAAGAAAATTATCAGAATAAAGATAATTATTAATGAGCGAATCGACAGGAGGTATTTATGTCGAGAGAGTCGATTTTGAAAATTCAGGAAACCGAGGAAGAGGCAGAGCGTTTGATCGCCGAGGCTCGTGAGCTTGCGAAAAAGCTTGTGGCAGACGCACAGCGCAATGGTAAGGAGTCTCTGCGTGTTGCGGAGGAAGAAAGCCGCGCTGCCGCTGCCGAAATGCTCGGGCAGATCCGTGAGCGCACGGCTCAGCTTGGTGAGCGTCTTGATTCCGAAAGTCAGGAGGCTTGCGAGGAGCTCCGCCGCACTGTTCAACTCAGACGGAAGGCTGCTGAAAAAGTCATTATGAGAGGGGTGGAGGCAAAATGTCGGTTTGTACAATGAAAAAACTCACCGTCTTGGCATATGCCCAGGACGCGGACGCCATTGTACGTAAACTGATGAGCCTGCGCTGCGTTGAGATCCATGCCGCCGAAACAGGGCAGGGGCTTGTTCCCGTAAACACCGCTGAAAATGAGGCGCGCCGCACCGAATGTGAGCAAAAGCTTTCCGCCATTCGCCGTGTGATCCCGATCCTTGCAAAATATACCAGACGGAAAAGCGGACTGGGACGCTTGGTCCATCGCGTGAACTATGAGGAGTTTTGCAATGATGGAAGAAGTGAGCACGCATGGCAAACGGTTTTGGATACGATCAAGATATCTGAGCATATGGAGGCACTCACTGCCGAGATTTCACGCAATCAGGCAAGGCTGATCTCACTTGAACCGTGGCTTGGTTATGACGCACCGCTCAACGCGGGCGGATCGGCGCATACCGAAATGGTTTTGGGAGCGCTGTCATGCAAATCCGCAACGCAGGACTTTTTCAACGCACTCCATGAGGCGGGGGCATATACCGAGGAAGTTACGCTCGATGAGCAAAGCTATCTCGCGATCACCTACCATAAAAGTGATCGTGACAGCGTAAGCAAAACGCTGAACGGACAGGGCTTTCTGGCACTTGATTTTTCCGACGTGGACGTTACGGCACGCGTGGCATTTGAGCGCACCGAGGAACACTTGCAGGAGCTGGAGGCGGAGCTGATTCGGGCAGAGGAGGATATCCGCGATCTTTCCGACGCGTTGGACGAGGTGGAAATCCTTTACGATATTGAGGCGACCACGCTGAACGTTTGTTTGCAAAAGCGGAAGCTTGCCGCAACAAAGAACTGCGCTGTTTTGCAGGGTTGGATCCCCACACAGACCGAAGACGCGGTGATCGACGCACTTTCGAAATTTGAATGCGCATGCGAAACAGCCGCTCCGAGTGAGGACGAGGAGCCGCCTGTTCTGCTTCGCAACAATCGCTTTGCGGTGAATTTTGAATGGGTGGTTGGAATGTATTCCTACCCGAAATACGGCAGATTTGATCCGACCTTTGTGATGAGTATTTTCTATTTTCTCTCCTTCGGCTTGATGTTTGCCGACGTTGGCTACGGTTTGATCCTGACGCTCGGGTGCTTCCTTGGCGTAAAACTTCTCAATCCCAAGCCAGGGCTTCGCCGTATGATGTATATGTTTGGATATTGCGGCATTTCGGCAATTATCATGGGCCTTTTGTTTGGCGGATGGTTCGGTGATTTCCCAACGGCTGTTATGCAGAACCTGCTCGGTATGTCTATCGATACGTCGGTCGGGCATTTCTTTGGAAGCGGCTTGTGGTTTAACCCGCTGGATAATCCCATGATGTTCCTGATCCTTTCGATGGGATTTGGATTTGTTCATATGGTTGCGGGAATGGTTCTTCGCTTTATCATTCTCTGTAAGGACGGAAAAGCCTTGGAGGCGCTCTGCACCATAGCACCGTATTGGGTGATTTTTGCAGGCATTCTCCTGATGCTGGCAGTTGGTATAACGGTTGGACTTACCGTGTTTATCATCGGCGCGGTTTTGGTTCTTCTGTTGAACGGTTACGGGATCCGTAACCCGATCTCGCGCCTGATTTCGGGCTTTGGCGGTCTTTACGGTCTTGTAAACTATATGTCGGACCTTTTGTCCTATTCACGTATTCTGGCGCTCGCACTCGTTGCGGCTGTGCTGGCAAAGGTGATCAACATGATAACCATGATGGGAAGCACCGGCTTTGGTGGTGTGATCGTAATGATCATTATTCTGCTTGTCGGACACGTATTCAATCTCGCGATCAACGTTCTCGGTGCTTTCGTGCACACCTCAAGATTGCAGTATCTTGAGTTCTTCGGAAAATTCTATGAGGACGGAGGCAGACCCTTTGAGCCTGCAGAGCCGTCGGAGGAATATTCCGAATCTTCCAAACTTTGAAACCCAAAAGAAAATAAAATAAAAACCAATTAAAAGGAGATTAAAAAAAATGGGTATGACAATGGGTGATTTTTTTGCAACAATTTTTACGGGTAACAACCTGGCATTTCTTGGCGCGGCTTTGGCAACTTTCCTCGCGGGCATTGGTTCTGCAAAGGGCGTAAACCTTGCAGGTAGAGCGGCTGCGGGTGTTCTGAGTGAAGACCCCGGTAAGTTTGGTAAAACCTTCGCACTCACCGCACTTCCCATGACACAGGGTATCTATGGCTTTGCAATCGGATTTTTGATTCTTGTAAATGCAGGCGTTCTCGGCGGTGCCGCAACCGAAGCTTTGACCACGGCACAGGGCGGATATTACCTCATGGCGTCTCTTCCCGTTGCATTTGCAGGTCTGTTTTCGGGCATTAAGCAGGGTGAGGTTGCCGCTTCGGGTATCGCGCTCATCGCAAAGCGTCCCGAATCGCTCGGTAGAGCAATTACGCTGACGGTTCTTGTTGAGACCTACGCGATTCTCGGATTCCTGATCTCGGTTCTTCTGGTTCTCTTTGGTTAATTGATAATCGAGCTTTTACGGAAAGGATTTTCAGAGAATGGCTGTGACAGGACTTGAAAAAATCACGGAAAAGATTCTCGCGCAGGCACGTGCAGAGGCGGACGCGATCCTTGCCGAAGCAAATGCAGAGGCAGAGCGTATCCGTGCTGACTATGCGTCACGCGTAGCGACTGTCCGCGAACAAATCGCGGCGGAGAGCGAGCATGAGGGAATCGAATTGATTTCACGTGCAAAGTCTGCTTCCGCCAACCGCAAGCGTGACTTACTTCTGGAGACACAGAGTCGCTTGATTGACGAGGTGTTTGAAGGAACTCTGGAGGGAATGAAATCGCAGAACCTTGAGACCTACACCGATCTGCTTGTCGGCTTGCTGACAGCAGCTCTTTCCGAGCAAGCAAAGGCAGAGAAAGAAAGCCGTGAGCTTTACGGAGAAGAAGATATGCCTGTTTTCTCAAGCTATGAGGTCTTGCTCAATGCACGTGACCGTGAGCGTTGCGGAGTGGCTTTGATCGAACGCGTGAAAAAGGGAAATGGAAAACTGCCTGCCGAGATGCTGGAAAAGCTGGTTCTTGCGGAATCCACTGCTTCGATTGACGGTGGATTGATTCTCAGATGCGGTAATATCGAGGCAAACTGCTCGCTTTCTTTGCTCTTTGCGCAGCTTCGTGAAGAGCTTGAGACTGAGGTCTGTCGCGTTCTGTTCGACGCCGATCGCCGCGCATGAGCGGGGGAGGCTTATGATGACAGATTATTTATACGGGAGCGCGCTCCTACGTGCGAAGGAATCCTCGATCATCGGAACCGCTCGCATGCAGGAATTGCTCGCATGTCCCGATACCGAGCATCTTTGGGATAAGCTTGGGGACTTTGGGGTCTTGGCAAAGACAGACCCCCAAACAAACGAGAAACTGAGGGAAGAAACGCTTTTATCGATTCTCAGAGCTGTATATGAGGAGATCAATCTGCTTTTTCCCGATGTACCGGCACTGCGGCTTTGGCTCTATCAATACGACTGTAATAACTTAAAAGCGGCAATTAAGGGCTTTGTTCGCGATATTGACCCGCGCTCCATGATGTTCGATTTCGGAACACTGTCCGTTGAAGATGTTTTGGAGGCGGTTCAAAGCAATTGTTTCGACAGCTTTCCCGCGCATATGGCTGCTGCTGCGGCACTCGCCTCGGCGGAATACGCAAAAACAAAAAATCCACAGGTGATCGATCTTTTGATCGACCGCGCCTGCTATGCCGACATGCTTTGCGACGCCATCGAGAGCGGCGTGGATTTTGCGGTTCGCTTGGTTCGTACCAAAATTGATCTGACCAATCTTTTGATCTGTATCCGTATTTTAAGAATGCGGAGCGGGGAGGCGGGACGCGCGCTTTTGCAGGACTCGCTGATCGAGGGAGGATTGTTGACCTTTGCCGATCTGAACGCTTGGTTCGATGCGGGGGAGGATTCTCTTTGGGATCGCTTATACTATTCCGAGCAAGGCCGGCTGGCAGCGGCGGTTGCGCAGACAGACCGCTCGTTGACCGCTGTCGAGCGCTGTATCGATAACGTTTGGATGAATGAGATCCAAACCGCGAAATATGTGTCATACGGTCCGGAGGTGGCAATCGCATACCTCTTGGCATACGAATATGAAGTACGGAATCTTCGTATTCTTTTTGCCGCTAAGGACGCTGGTCTTGATCCGGAAACAACAAGGGAAAGGATTCGGGAGAGCTATGTATAAAATTGGAATTCTCGGAGCTCGTGACGCGGTCCTCGGTTTTATGGCACTCGGCTTTTCGGTTCACGAGGTGAACGAGGCGGAAGAAGCCGCAAAGAAGCTGCACGCACTTGTTCGGTCGGGCGAGTACGCGGTTATCTTTTTAACAGAGGATTACGCAATGCGCCTCGCTGACGTATGCGAGCAATATAAAGATCTTCCGCTTCCCGCAATCATTTCGATTCCCGGGCAGAACGGTTCAACGGGCTATGGAATGAATAGTATTCGTTCTGCCGTTGAGCGTGCGGTTGGAGCCGATATTTTGTTTAAAGAACAGCAGTGAATGAGAAGAAAGGACGTTTTCGTTTCTTGAAAACGGGAGCATTATTATGGTTGAAGGAAAAATACTGAAAGTATCGGGACCTCTGGTTGTTGCTGAGGGCATGCGAAACGCCAATATGTTTGACGTGGTTCGCGTAGGTTCCGACCGCTTGATCGGTGAAATTATTGAGATGCACGGCGACCGTGCTTCAATTCAGGTTTACGAGGAGACGGCGGGAATCGGACGCGGAGATAAGGTCGTTTCAACAGGCGCACCGTTGTCGGTTGAGCTGGGTCCCGGTCTTCTCACCAATATTTATGACGGTATCCAGCGTCCGTTGGAGACGATGCGACAGAAGATCGGTTCCAATCTGACGCGCGGAGTTGACGAGCCCGCGCTTGACCGAGAGCTCCGTTGGCATTTTACGCCTGCGGTAAAATTCGGCGATCGCGTACAGGCGGGCGATATTTACGGTACGGTTCAGGAAAATTCGGTCATCGAGCATAAGATCATGGTGCCGCCCAAAAAGAGCGGTGTGATCGTGGATCTGCGCGAGGGGGATTTCCGGGTGACCGATCGGATCGGTAAGATCAAATTGGATGACGGCACGATCGAGGACATCACCTTGATGCAGAAATGGCCGGTTCGTGTGTCGCGTCCTTATAAGGAAAAGCTGCCC
The DNA here is from genome assembly GCA_015063585.1 of Oscillospiraceae bacterium. Lineage (GTDB taxonomy): Bacteria > Bacillota > Clostridia > Oscillospirales > CAG-272 > UMGS1865. The sequence goes on along the minus strand of SVTW01000018.1, from coordinate 167 downwards.
CCTGTGGATCCCATGATCACGGGTCAGCGTGTAATTGATGCGCTTTTCCCGATCGCAAAGGGCGGAACGGCTTGTGTTCCGGGTCCCTTCGGTTCGGGTAAGACCGTGGTACAGCATCAGCTCGCAAAGTGGAGTGACGTTGACCTCGTGGTTTATATCGGATGCGG
>SVTW01000017.1 GCA_015063585.1 Oscillospiraceae bacterium | reverse complement strand
CTCGTCCTCTTCTACACGGGAATATTTACAGCCAAGGAGCATCTTGGTTCTGTTCATTTCAGCGGATTGCAGAGCAACGTAGGTACGACAGCTTGCATCAAGCTCGTCTGCCGTCATTTCTACGATCATTTTTCCGTGACGGATAATGCCGTAGTGCGTTGCTACCTTCTGAAGCTCGCCGAGAAGGTGGGAGGACACGATGATACTGCGCCTACCGTCCTTGATAATGTCAAGGAATACCTCGCGCATAATTCTCATACCGTCGGCATCCAGACCGTTCAGAGGCTCGTCAAGTACAAGGAGAGTGGGATCGCCGAGCAAAGCCATGGCAATGCCGACTCTCTGCTTCATACCGAGGGAGCAGTTCTTGTATTTATTGCCTGCCGCGCCCTCCATACGAACCATTTTGAGAACCTTGATAACCTCCCCCTCTGCATTCGAAATGCTGAGATTAGAAGCCTGAAGCATCATATTGTCAAACACGGTAAGTCCGGGGAAGCATCCGGGAGCTTCGATCAAAACACCCATTTTTGCTCTTACACTCTCGTCGGTATAGTCCTTGCCATAGAGCTTGATCGAGCCGCCGCTTGTGGGGATCAGACCGCAAATCATCTTTTCGGTGGTGGATTTGCCCGAGCCGTTTTCGCCGATAAAGCCGTAGATCGCGCCCATGGGAACGGTCATATTAAGACCGCACACCGCCTGCTTGGGGCCGAAGTTTTTCGATAAATTCTTTATTTCAACTGCGTTCATACTTTATTTCTCCTGTTTCTTTCAGCTCTTTGCGCCAAGCGCCAAGAGTGGGCGCGAATAGCCCAAATGACGAATAGCCAATATTTTCATTTCGCGCCTGCCCTCCAAATCAATATACGTCACACTTGTTCAAAAGGCGTGTGCCTGCTACGTTGTAAATGACCGCCCAAGCAACCGACACAACAATGCAGATCAGCAAAGAACCAATGCCGCTTGAAAGGTTGGCATTGACCGATGCACCGTAAAGGAAAATGTTAAGGAAACTCGTGGGAAGCCCCAGACCTTCCACGATTGCCGCCGCACCGATGATAAGGATACCTGTTCCGAAAAAGAATGACGATGCCACGGAAATACCGAAATATTTTCTGAAGATCACATTGAGGAAGGTATAGAGGCTTGCCCAACCGAGCGACATAACTACTTTGCCAAGGATCGCGATAATAAGTGAGCCTATGTTGACGTCTGTCTCATAGCCCACAAGCAGACCTGCGACCGTGCCACCGATAAAGTAGGTGACGCACATACACGCCATTGCAAAGGCGCAAACAAGACTCTTGGAGATCATATAATCCTGCTTTTTTGCGTGGGTGGTAAAGAGCTGCTTGACGTAGCCCGATTTATAATCGTGACCGATAAAGATCGAAACCATAATACCGCCGAAGATGAACACCATATTCATGTTGGCGTAGTCAGCAATTCCTTCGATCACGTAAAGCGATTTCGAGGCGGCAATGATCTGCCAAACGTTAGAATAAAGCGGCTCCATTGTCTGTCCGTTTTGATCGGGCATCATGGTCATTGCCGATACCATTGCAGGAATGATTGCGGCAATGGCGAGGAAAATGTAAAAGAGAGGTGTGTGGAACAAACGGTAGAAGTCCACGCCGAGCATACCCTTAATTCGTCTTGCGAAGGTAGGCGATTCAAATTTGATTTCACGTGTTGTATTCATTATTCTGCCTCCTTTTGGTCCGTAGGACGTGACATCAGCTCGATGTAATATTCCTCAAGACCGATCTTGTTTCTTGAAATTTCGCTGACAACATGACCGTTTTTCATCAAGTAATCTACGATAGAAGCGGTATCATCCACGTCGTAAATACGGATATATCCTTCTTCCTCGCGCACGTCGGCGTACTGTTTTTTGAGAACCGCTTTTGCACCATTCATATCCGCGCATTTCAATGAGGTAAACACCTGCGCTCTCGAATCCATCTCCGAAGCGGAAAGCTCCATGATCATACGCCCTTGGCGGATAATGCCGTAGTGCGTGGCGATCTTTTCAAGTTCACCGAGAATGTGAGAGGAAATGAGAACGGTACAACCGTACTTTTTTGTGATGTCAACGAGAATCTCGCGCATAATGCGCATACCGTCAGTATCAAGACCGTTGATCGGCTCGTCGAGAATGAGAAGTGCAGGATCGCCGAGCAGTGCCATAGCGATACCGATACGCTGTTTCATACCGAGCGAGCAGCTCTTGAATTTGAGATTTGCGTTATCTTCCATACGCACGATCTCAAGCACACGGCGGATTTCCTCGTCTGCGTTTTCAATCCCAAGATTGATGCACTGCATCATAAGGTTCTGATACACGCTTGATCCGGGGAAACAGCCTGCATTCTCAATCAGTGCACCGACTCTGACTCTTACGCCGGGATCGGTGTAATCTCTGCCGAACAGCTTGATCTCGCCGCCGTCCGGAACGAGGTGACCGCATATCAGCTTCTCGGTGGTGGATTTCCCCGAACCGTTCTCACCAATAAAGCCGTAGATCGCGCCCTGCGGAACGGTCATATTCAGATGATCTACCGCATACATTGAGCGAAAGCTTTTTGAAAGATTTCTGATTTCAATAGCGTTCATTTTCTACTCCTTTGCTTTATATGTAAACGCAACACAAGCGAGCCGTGTTTTTACGCCTCGCTTACGTTGTTTATTTTTATTATTTCTTCTTTGCCGCATCAATGCGTGCATCGGCTGCCGTTTTGCGCTCGTTCGCCGCCGCAATCTGAGCATCGCGATCTTCCTGCATTTTTGCCTGTCTTTGAGAGGGCGTCATCTTTGCTTCCTCCCAATTTGCTTTTGCCTCTGCCTTCGCTGCGGCAAAGTTTGCCTTGTCGACCTCGTGCTGTGCCTTGGTGCTTTCCTTCATGTCACCGAATGCCTTCTTAAAAAATGCTTTGATTCCCATTGTAATGTATCTCCTTTTTCTTTTATTCTTTATTCATGATTTTGTCGCTGAGGCTGAGAATTTCAGCGCCGTACTTCTTCTTGCGCGAAGATAGAATGCCCTTATACATCGGATAGGTGAGAAGCGCCATACCAAGCCCTACAACACCGATTGCAATTCCGGGGACAAGTGCGCTTGTGATACCGATGGTTGCACCGATATCGGTCATCACAAGGCTCATACCCCCTCCCATAACAATGGCGGAAATGCTGCCGAACACATATGCAAATATATTTGCGGGGTGTTTTACCTTTGCATCCAGCTCGCGGAGTTCGTCAAGCTCCGAGGGCGTCTTTTCCATATACTGCGCGCGGATCTTCTGTGCCATAAACTGCTGATCGTTTTTGTTCATTATCAATTACCTCTCTGTGTCTGTTTTGATTTTGTGACTGTATTATACAGGACGTTTGTTTTTGATTGTTTTGTGAAATGTTTGCGTTTTGTTAATCTTGTTTTTTCGTTTTTCATAATTTCCTCGGACAGGCGAAGAATTTCGGGGGGAGGGGAAGATCCCGTGGGGGGCTGTTTATCTTTTATGAAGGATTCAGACAAAGCAAAAAATACCGCCGAGCGTGGCACTTTTGGCTACTCTCGGCGGTTGTTGATCGGTTTATCGTGTTATATTCTCAAAAACGTTCCCAGCATAATCCGGTTGTCGTTTTCTGCATAGGAAATAAAACCCTTTCGCAGTGCCTCCTCCAAAACGGCACCGCGCAGATCAAACATATTGGCGCAGGCATGATCGATCTGGTATTCGTCGTCCTTTAAAAATTCGGGAATTTCCTTGTAGATCTGCTCGCGGCAGAAAAGATAGTGCCGCATGGCGATTTTGGATGCCTCCTTTCGCAGATGCTCCAATGCTTCAAGTGCTTCGGGCGGCATGGGCTTTTGCCGGCTTTTGAACATGACCAAAAAGGTTGGTTTGTAGGTGTCCCCGTCTTTTTGAATATAGCCGTGTTGCGCAAGGAAAGAAAGCATTGCCTCTGCCACCGTGTCTCCCTCACCTTTTGCGATCGAAACAAGCGCTTGTGCGTAGGCATAGGGGAGAAACGCGGGCGTTTTGTCCTTGATCCTACGATATTGGAATTTGAACTGCTGAAAATCCACCGCGGGGAGGGGCTTTTCATCGGGCGAGGTTACACAGCCGCACAGCCCAACAAAATCGGGTTGGACGCCTTGGTATCGCTCCATGCCCAAAAGATCCCACTCACCGCCGTTTGGACGGAGCGTATGCCCCCACGATCCCAGATTTGCCTTTGGGAGCGACGGTCTCGTTTTGTTGAACATCTCGAGCGTATCGGACACAATTATATCGGTCTGATACATAAGCAATGCCCATTTCATATCCTCATAGGGCTGATAGCCTTCGTGCCAATTCGGACAATTGGCATTTTTCCAAGAAACCTCGTATTCCATTGCCGCAATCACGGCATCGGTGATCTCTGTTGTGATCTCTTGTAGGTGCGCAACGATCTTTTTCTGCGCCTCGGTACTGACGATAAAGAAGTTGGTTTCGTATTTATTGCCGTTTTTCTTCATCAAGGTCGCCTCCACAAGGGCGGAAAGCTCCTCCTCCATGTAGGGGAGTGCCACGCCGACCTCCATCGCAAGCTCCTCCGCCGTGGAGGGCGTGCGATACGCCGCCAAGAGAATGTTTTTGCACAGCGAGCGCGAGATAAAATTCCAGGGCTCGCCGTTTGCGCCGTATAGCCCGTTGTTAATAAAATCAATGTCCTCGGGCTGATAACTGAGCTTGCCGAACGTTCTTGCCATATCCATACCTTCTTTCAAAATGATTCGCGCGCGATGCAGTCTTTGCCATACCGCGCTGACCGAAAGGGACTGTGACGATGCAATATCACGGATACTCTTGTTTTCTATGTAGTAGGCAACGACGATGTTGCGGTAATCGCTTTTGATGAACGCCAGCTCGCGCCGAAGCAGAGCCATTTGCTCTGTATGGATCATTTCATCAAGGATATCTTCGCTCTCGTCCTCAATCTCATAATCGCCGATATCGGATCCGCTGAACGATTCGGAATGATCGCGTTTCCGCTTTGCCCATACCGCATAGCGATTGCGCGCAATTTGCCAAACCCAAGCCGAAAAGTCGGTTGGAAGACAGCCCTTGTTCAGCGCGGTGATAATTTGCAGCGCAATATCCTGGGTCAGGTCTTCTGCCTCGGTATGATTGCCTGTCCTTTTCAAACAAAAGTAGAACAGCTTTTCCATATAGCCCTCAGCAAACCCGTCGATCAACCGATCGCGCGTTTTGTCCGTGTTCTGCATTTTCTCGCCTCCTTTCACCCATATAGTGTGGCAAGATCCAAAATCCTGACAGGTATTTCAATATCATTATACCATATTTTTTTGCGCGCGTCCACTCCCTGAAAAACTTTCATAAAAGGACACTGTTTTTTCAGAGATGTCTCGCAAAAGGGTTGACTTTTTGCAAAAATATAGTATAATAACCTTAACAATCCAGAGATAAATCGGAGGACTGCATCGCATGAAAAAAATTGGAAAAGAGGTTCTGTTTTTGCAAACGGGGGAGGGGAATCCTCGCAACGGGGAGGGGACTTTTGTCCGTTTGAAGGACGGGCGCCTAATGCATCTGTATACCGAATATTGCGGGGACGCATGGGTAGATCATGCTGTGGCACGACTGACCGCCTGCTATTCCGCCGATGAGGGCGAGAGCTGGTCCGAGCCCGCTGTTTATCTCGTCAAGGACGAAAAAGCCGAAAATATTATGTCCCCCAGCCTTTTCCGTATGAAAAGCGGGGAATTGGGCATGGTCTATCTTCGCAAGGAGCGCCGATACGGCGACCCGAATGAGACCACCGAAAACGGCATTGTTTGCATGCCGATGTTTATTTACTCTGCCGATGAGGGAAAGAGCTGGAGCGAGCCGATTGTGTGCGGCGTAGAGGACGGATATTATTGCGCGATCAACGACGGTGCCGCGATTCAGAAGGACGGTAGAATTTTGCTTCCGCTGTCTCATCACGGGGCCTCTTTCAGCATTGCCGGCAAGAATGAAAACAGCCTTGAGCTCAATAAAATGCGTGATGGCGGAAGCGTGCTAATTGCCTATTCCGATGACTGCGGCAGAACGTGGAACACCCTTGCGCACCGTTTCTTTTCCCCTTTCGTTGATAGCGTGGGACTTGGCGAACCCGGTGTTTACGTGCATGAGAACGGTGACCTTTGGATGTATTGCCGTACCGCATACGGACATCAGTATCAGTCCTATTCGCGTGACGGGGGCGCAACGTGGACGCCCATTGTCCCCAATTTCTGCTTTACCTCTCCCGATGCGCCGATGCGCGTGAAAAAGGTGGGGAAATACACCGTTGCGGTATTCAATCCGCTGGCTTACAACTGCCTGCGCACCGACTCTTCCAAGCGCGGAAATACCAAACGCACCCCCTTTGTTTGCGCGGTCAGCACCGATGACGGGCGGTCCTTTGATACGACCGGAAAGCCTCCCGTTGGCGGCGCGCTTGCCTATTTTGCAAAAAGCGCATATCTGCTGGAGGACGATTATCGCGACAGTTACTGCTATCCCTCTATCATCGAGGTAAAGGACGGCTTTTTGGTGGCATACTATCACAGCAACGGCTCCTCCTATACGCTCAACAGCACAAAAATGGTAAAGGTGCTGTTCTCTGAGCTGGAGGACTGAATCTCGGTCTTGATTTTTGAGGGGAGGATCGCTTATAGGCGGCTCTCCTCTTTTTTTGATGGAAATTGCCGTTTTGGTATTTACAAATTTAAAAAAAGTGGTATAATATAGAAAAAACGTTTGAACAAAACGGAAAAAGATAGGAGTTTGCACATGCGTCCCACACCCAGAAATTATATGATCTGGCCGAGTGTTGTTCCGGCAGATCAAGCAACCGAAATGACGATTGCGCCTACCGAACGTGCTTTTTTTCTCTTTGAAGATACCGAATACCGTATCTCGATCATTCCCGTCAATTCAGACGAGACCGAGTACCAGGATTCCAAAACGCGCCGTGTTGTCCTGACTGCCGTTGCGCACGGAGGCGTTTTGCACTTTTCTTATACCTTCAAGGGCGAGCAGGAATACACCTTGATTCTTGAACAGGGGGAGAAGCTTGTGCAGGAATTTGCGGTCTATTCGCTCTATTCCGACCTTTACGCGCTCAAGCCCCTCAAGGGTGACTTCCACTCGCACAGCTACCGTTCCGACGGACGGCAGGACCCCGCCGCGCTTGCAGGACATTACCGTGAGCAGGGATACGATTTCTTTGCGCTCACCGACCACAACCGCTACTACCCGGGCGGCGAGATCGACGAGGCGTACGAAGGCGTAAAGACCGGCTTTACCCGCGTGTTCGGTGAGGAGGTCCATACCCCCGGAAGCATGGTTCACATCGTGCACGTTGGCGGAAAGAAGAGTGTGACCGAGCAATACATCAACGATGAGGAAGGCTTTGAGCGTTGCGTTACTGAGGAATATGAGCCTCGTGTGCCCGCGTGCGTTCCCGCGCACCTGCGCCGCCGTTATGCAAAAGCAATGTGGGCATGTGACCGCATTCATGAGGCTGGAGGACTTGCCGTGTTCGCGCATCCCTTCTGGCGTCCGGGCGGATCGCGTATCTATAACGTATATGATGAATTTGCGTTCCTGCTTCTCAAGAGTGGTATGTTTGACGTTTACGAGCTGGTTGGCGGTATGGGACAGGACGGTGTGAACCGTTCGGTTGCTATGTGGGCGGATCTGCGTGTGGAAGGTCTTAAGATCTCCGTGGTGGGATCGAGCGACGTGCACGGCTTGGAGCGCTCCCGCGATTTCCCCGATCATTTCACGATCTGCTTTGCGTCGGAAAATGAAAACGACGCGATTATCAACGCCGTCCGCGCGGGTAACAGCGTCGCGGTTGAGGGCGAGGGCTATGAGTATGATCGCAAGTACCGTTGCTATGGCAGCATGCGTTTGGTTGGCTATTCGCAGTTCTTGCTTCGCTATTTCTTCCCGCAGATGCAGCGCATCATGGAGGGTGAGGGTGTTACGATGCGTGCCTTCTGCATGGGCGATGCCGATGCCGCGTTGATTGAGGCGCAGGCAGAGCAGGCGGAGAAGTTCCGTGCCCGTTTCTTTGGCGCAATGAAGCCTGCAGAGCCCACCGCGTCTATGCTCGCGTTTGAGGAGAAGTGGCGCGCACGCCATCTTGAAGGCCCCGAAACAAAGGGCAGCCACCTGCATACGGGGGTTATTTCAAGACAGCTTTGAGCTTGCCACCCAATAAAAAATCCGTGTCAAATATACACCTGTATTTGACACGGATTTTTTAAAAACCTGACTTTGGCAGTTTGTTTTTTGCAGAATTTTGTTGACTTTTATATAGGTGTTTGATATAATGAAGATAAGATAAGATGGGAGGGGAGGATTCGTATGAACGAACACTTGCTGGAACCGTTAAAGGGCTACGATTCCCATTTTCGCGCCCAACATGCGCAGAATACCGCGGATTATTTCCAAGATCTGCTCCGACAGTCAAGAGTTGATGTGGAACAGAACCGCGCAACCGTGAAAAAATACGACGCCGAACGTGCAACGATCGAGCGGATTCAAAAAAGAATTTCGAAATATAAAGTTTTTCGAGTCCTTCTGATCATTGCTTGTGTGCTTGGAGGCATACTCCTGCTGTTTGGGGCATGTTCCTTCTCCGCTGACGTCGGCGCGGCGCTCCTGCTTGTTTTTGTGGGCGGGGCGATCTTTGCGGGAGGCTTGCTTTTGATTCTGAAAAAGATCAACCCCGTGATCAAGGATTCAAACGTCCTGTTGCAAAAGCACAATGAGCGCGCCAACGCGCTTTATGAGGAAGCAATGGCGCAGATGGCACCGCTGAACGCGCTTTTTGACGAAGGGGACACCTTTCGTTTGATTGAACGGACGATTCCCGAATTCGATTTTGAGCCGCGTTTTACCGAACGTGCCGAGCGCGCATTTGTTGACCATTGCGATTTTGTTGACCGTATGGGCGAGCAGGATTCGGTGCTGGATACGGTATCGGGGCATTTTTGCGAAAATCCATTTTTGTTCTACCGCCATCGCAGTCAACGCATGGGTCTGCACACCTATCACGGATCCCTGACGATCCATTGGACCGAAACCTACCGCGACAGCAAAGGAAACCGCCATACACGGCACCGCTCGCAGGTTCTTACCGCCTCGGTGACAAAACCAAAGCCTGAATACAGCACGCATACCGCGTTGGTCTATGGTTGTCAGGCGGCACCCGATCTGCACTTCAGCCGCAAGGCTGCACACACCGAGCGTCTGAGCGAACGCGAGCTTGAGCGAAAGATTCGTTCGGGGGAGAAGGATCTTTTGGAGCGCGCGGAGCAATCCACTGTTGAGGGCGGTGATTTCCGTGAGATGACCAATACGGAGTTTGACGTCCTTTTTGGCGCGCTTGATCGCGATAATGAGGTACAGTTCCGCGTGATGTTCACACCGTTGGCGCAAAACAATACGGTTGATCTTTTGCGTAATACGAGTGGCTTTGGTGATGATTTTTCGTTCTATAAACAGGGGCGTCTCAATCATATCGTGAGTGAGCATGCGCAAACCTGGCATATGAACACCTCACCGCACCATTACATCTCGCACAGCGTGGACCTTGCCGAGCAAAATTTCAAAGGCTTTAACGAAGCGTTTTTCAAGTCCTTCTATTTCGATTTCGCACCGCTGATGTCGGTTCCCGCATACATGGAGGAGCCCTGCTATTCTTTGCGCGAGCCCTATGCTGACGCGAGGAACTATACGCGATATGAGCATGAGGCGCTTGCCAACAAGCTGGGACACCGCAATTTTGCCCCGCACGGAAGCGCGACCGAATCGATTCTCAAAACCGCGTTTTGGGAAAAACGCGGTGGAGTGGACTGCGTAACGGTCACGGCGCATTCCTTCGCGGCATACGACCGTGTTGATTTTGTTCCCATGATGGGCGGTGACGGCAGAATGCACAGCGTTCCCGTGCCGTGGGTGGAATATCTCCCGATCCGTCGGGATACCGAAATCGAGATCACCGACGCATCGGCACAGCAGCCCATCGACAGAGAATCCCAAAAAGCGGCACGTCTGCACGGCTTGCTGGCTTATCTGCTCGATTGAGCATCCTTTATTTTGTTTTGCCAAACCAAAAATAAATATTTTACAGGAGGGTACATCAAATGGCAAATTTATTGGATGAACTGACAGACGACACACGCGAGGAGGGCTTGGACACACGCGTGATCGCAAAGAAAATTCCCGTAACCGTAGGCGTTGGCTCCCTGATCTTTGAGATCCTGCTTTGGGTGCTCGGCATTATCCCCGGCATTGTTTTCACGATTATGAAGATCAAAGCAAAGAACTATTTCCAACAGCTTGAGCAGAAGATCCAACGCAACGCATCACAGATCGACAACTATCTGGAGCAGCGTGTGGTGGTTTTGCAAAACTGTGCGCGTTTGCTTGACCGTGCAATCGATCTGGATAAGACCACCTATGAGAACATCGCAAGATACCGCAGCGGCTCTGCGGCAGACGCGGACGACCGTCGCGCTGAGCTGGCAGGAAGCCTCGATTCACTTGCAAAGAGCGTGAACATCGCGTTTGAAAATTACCCCGATCTTCAGGCACACGACGAGATCCGTGATGCAATGCAGCAGAACATGTATCTCCAACGTGAGATCACGGCTGCAAGAGAACTCTACAACGACACCGTAAACGCATGGAACCGTGACATCTTCGCATGGCCCACCAAGATGATCGTAGCGGCAAGAAACGGCTATACCACCCGTATTCCGTTTATTGCGTCCGCCGAGATCAAGGCACAGGCAAAGGGCGTATTTTTCTAATGATAAAACCGACGGGGCGAATGAAATTTCGTCCCGTTTTTCTTGACTTTTTTCGGAATCTGTATTATAATTAGAATAACGAAATTAAAGGAGACCGATATGATAAAACAAGAGCTTTCCAAGTGGATTTTTCAGATGGACGGAGAAGAAGCAATCGCTTGTACGGTTCCTTGCTCCATGTATAGTATTTTGCTTGAAAACCATAAGATCGACGATCCCTTTTTCCGATCCAACGAGAAGCAGTTGACCTCGCTTTCCGAGCGCGACTGCAGTTTTGAAACACACTTCTCGGTAGATGCGTCGCTTCTTTCCAACGCGCATGTCCTGCTCCGTTTTGACGGCATCGACACGATCGCCGAGATTCTTCTCAACGGGCGCAGACTCGGCTATACCGAAAATATGCACCGTGGGTATGAATTTGACGTGCGCGAGCGTCTGCTTGTTGGAGACAATACGCTGACCGTTCGCATCTCCTCTCCGCTTCGCTATATGCGCGAATGGCAGAAAAAGCACTATCTGGCAGGTAACGGACAGTCGATCGACGGCGTGGCGCAGATCCGCAAGGCGTCGTATATGATGGGCTGGGACTGGGGCCCCGAGCTGCCTGACATGGGAATCTGGAAGCCTGTTTCTCTGATCGCGTATAACGAAGGAAGACTCGGCACCCCTGCCTTTCGTCAGTTCCATCGCGACGGCCGTGTCGACCTGCTTTGCAAAACCGACTTTGAGGGCGATGCCGAGGGGCTTATCACCAAGTTTACGTTAACCTCTCCGAACGGAGATGCGTCTTGGAGCTGCGAAGCAAATGTTGACGGCGAGGCTTGGATCCGTGTGGAGCAACCGTTGCTTTGGTGGCCGCGCGGATACGGTGAGCAACCGCTCTATACCATGACCGCTACGCTACTTTCCGCTAAGGGGGAGGTTCTAGATGAGAAGACCTACCGTCTTGGCTTGCGAACTCTGACCGTCAGCACGGAGAAGGATCCTTACGGCAATGAATTTTGCTTCGTGGTCAACGGAGAAAAGATCTTCTCCATGGGCGCAAACTACGTTCCCGAGGATAATCTGCTCAGCCGTTTGAGCTGTGAAAGAAGTGAGCGGTTGATCCGCCAATGTGTGGAGGCGAATTTCAATACCATTCGCGTATGGGGCGGCGGATTTTATCCGCATGACTATTTCTATGACCTGTGCGACCGTTACGGATTGATCATCTGGCAGGATTGCATGATCGCATGCAACTGCATTTGGCTCACGCCCTCGCGTGAGGAAAATATGATGGCGGAATTCCGCGAGAATATCCTTCGTCTGCGTCACCACGCATGCCTGGGTCTGCTCAACGGAAACAACGAGGTTGAGGAGGCGATGGCGTCAGGAAAACCGCCGCGTAACACCCCCGTCCTTTTGGCGGATTACGTTCGTCTTTATCACAATCTGCTTCCCGAACTTTGCGAGGAGCTGACTCCCGATACCTTCTATTGGCCGTCCTCTCCCGCCTCAACGCAATATTTTGACGGCGCACCCGGCGATGAAAACCGAGGAGACGCGCACTATTGGAGCGTATGGCACGGTTGGAAGCCCTATGAAGAATACCGCAAGCGCTATTTCCGCTTCTGCTCGGAATTTGGTTTTGAAGCACTGCCCGAGCCGAAAACCGTGGAATCCTTTACCGAGGCGCGCGACCGCAATCTGTTCTCGCCCGTTCTGCTCAGCCATCAAAAGTGCAATGCCGGAAACGGAAAGCTTATGGCATATCTTTCGGATTACTACCTCTATCCGCAAAGCTTCATGGGTGTGATCTATGGCTCGCAGATCCTGCAAGCCGACGCGATCCGCACGGCAGTAGAGCATTTCCGCCGTCATCGCGGCCGTTGCATGGGTTCGCTTTATTGGCAGCTCAACGACTGTTGGCCTACCGTTTCGTGGGCATCTCTCGACGGCGCGGGACGACTCAAGGCATTGCATTACGCCGCAAGAAAGTTCTATGCACCGGTCCTGCTCTCTGCGCATGAGAGTGGCACACGGGTTGTATTCAACCTTTCCAATGAGCAAAGAAGCGCGTTTGTCGGAAGTGTCGCACTTACGGTGCGCACCGTCGATTTTCAAACGGTTTGGAGCGAAACCTTTGCGGTAGAACAGGACGCGCTCTCGTCGCGCGATATCCGCAGTATGGACTTTGCCGCGATCATAGCAGGAAAGGAGAGAGAGTGCTATCTCAGCTTTGCGCTCCTCGATGAAACCGGAAAGCAGCTTTCCGAATCGGTTTTGCTCTTTGTCCGTCCCAAGTTCTTTGCTTACCGTAAGCCGCATCTCACCGCCACTGTTACGGGCACGGCACCCAACCTTACGCTCCACCTCGCAAGCGATACCTTTGCGCATAAGGTGCGCCTTGATTTTGCCGATCTAGAGCCCAAGATGGGAGACCAATACGTCAGCGTGACAAGCGAGCGCGGCGTAGATATCGCTTTGACGGTTGCGGAGGGTGTAACGCCTGCCGAGATTGAGGAGAAGGTTTCCTTCTTTACGGTCTATGACATTGACCCCACCTGCTACGGCGAATAAATTTTCCGATTTGCATCATTACGTAAAACAGATCCCCGAGGACCGTTGATCACGGATTCCGCGGGGATCTGTTTTTGAACCATATTTTTTTATTGACCGAACCCGTATTCCTGAGCAAGGGTCTTGAATGCGGGAAGGGCACCGAGCACGCGCGCCTTGTCTACGCAATAGGCAATACGAACGTAGCCGGGCGTTCCGAAATCGTCGCAGGGAACCACAAGCAGCTCATGTGCTTTTGCTTTTTCGTAGAATGCGTAAGCATCGGGCTCCGGCGCCTTTACGAACAGATAGAAAGCACCGTCGGGCTTGATGCAGTGGTAACCGTATGCAGTGAGGTTATTGTAAAGTAGATCACGGTTTTCGCGGTAGATCTCAATATCAACGGTTGCGTCCACGCATTTTGCGATCACCTGTTGGAAAAGGCTGGGGGCGCAAACGTAACCGAGCGAGCGTCCTGCACCGCAAACAGCAAGATAGATGTTGGCGGCATCCTCCATCTCGGGGCAGACCGCAATATAGCCGATGCGTTCACCCGGCAGGGAGAGTGCTTTGGAGTAGGAGTAGCAGACCAACGTGTTTGCGTAGTGATTCATCAGGTAGGGCACCTGCACGTCAGAGTAGACGAGCTCGCGGTAAGGTTCATCGGCGATCAGATAGATCGGGTTGCCGAATTCTGCGGATTTGCGGCGGAGGACCTCGCATACCGCCTTTACGGTTTCCTCGGAGTAAACCACACCGCTGGGGTTGTTGGGGGAGTTGAGAATGATCGCTTTGGTTTTTTCATTGATCTTTGCCTCAAAATCGGCAATGTCGATCGCAAAGCTGCTCTCCTCAGGCATGCTTACCACAAGCTTGCCACCCGCATTTTCAATAAACACGCGGTACTCGGTGAAAAAGGGCGCGAATACGATGCATTCGTCACCGTGTTCGGGCTCGATCAGTGCCTTGAGACAGATCGAGAGCGAAGCGGCGGCACCGCAGGTCATATAGATGTGGTTTGGCGTGATCGGCACGTCAAAGCGCGCCTTGATATGCTCGGCAATTGCCGTGCGGACGCCAAGGTCACCCTGCGCAGAGGTATAGCCGTGGAGCAGAACCGAATCCTGCGTATCAAGCAGCTCGCGAATGCTGTCGTTCACGATCGCGGGCGCGGGAACGCTGGGGTTTCCAAGGCTGAAATCAAAAACGTTTTCCGCACCAATCTCCTTTGCGCGTGTTTTGCTGTATTCAAAAATTTCTCTGATGATCGAGCGTCGGCTTCCGAGCCCGAACATTTTCTGATTGTATCCCATAGTGTATTTCCTCATAGTCCGAGCAGACGCTTTGCGTTGTCGCAAAGGATCATGCGTTCGGTTTTTTGGTCAAGCCCAAAGGCTTGCAGGATCTCCCGATCGGTTTTCATGGAGCTCCAGGGGGAATCGGTGGCAAAGAGAATGCGGTCCGCGCCGTGTCGACGCAGGATTTTTTCAAAGGTCTCTTTTCCAACCGTATGCAAAATATACGCTGTATCGAAGTAAACGTCCTTGCCGCAAAGCGCGGCATAGACCTCCTCAAACAGTTCGTTGGCTCCGTAATGCGCCAACACGAGCTTGGGGTGACGCACGCGGTCGATCACCTCGGTGGCAAGGGCAGGCGTACAGCGTACGGGACAACCGCGATAACCGGCGTCCACTCCCGCGTGTGTCACCACGATCAGATCGAGTTCTTTTGCGGCGGCAAGAATACGCAGGTATCCTTCGTCGTTAAAGTTGGTCTCCTGATAATCGGGGTGGATCTTTACACCGAGAAAGCCGGACGCTTTGATCTGCCGCATCTTTTCCTCGATCCCCTCGCATTTCGGATGAATGCCCGCGAAAGAGATGAGTTTGCGCGCCTCGTTTTCGAAGCGTGTGTTGACCTCTGCCGCAAAGCGGTTTACGCTGTCAAACTGTGCGGGATTGGTCACAACGGGGAGCGCAACGGCAAGGTCAACGCCACCGGCTTCCATTTCACCGAGCAGTCCGTTGACCGAACCGTCCGAATAGGGGGGGATTCCACCTTTTTCGGAAAGATAGGAAATGGTACGCGCGGCAATTTTATCGGGGAAAATGTGCGTATGAAAATCAATTACCATAGATAGCTTGGCATGCGGATCAAAGTCCGGCAAGCTGATCTGCCGAAACCGTTACAATTCCCTCGGCAGTCAAAATAGCGTCAATTTTAGCGGTGTCGGACGCCTTGAGAACCACGTAAGCCTCGTTGGCTTCAATCGAGAGACCGTACATATACTCAATGTTTACGCCGCTTTGATCAATTGACTTTAAAAGCTGTTGCAGGCTGCCTGTTTTGTGGGGGATCTTAATGATGGAAACGTCCGAGAGCAGGGAAGAGAATCCGCCTTCGGTCAGCTTTTCCTTACCGATTTCAGGGTTGTTGACGATCAGACGGAGCAAGCCGAATTCGGTGGTATCGGCAAGGCTGAGAGAGAGAATGTTGACGTTGTTTTCGCGAAGCACGTTGAGCACTTCACAAAGGCGTCCGGTTCTGTTTTCAATAAATACCGTTAACTGTTTTGCAAACATGATAGGATCCTCCGTTTATTAATACAATTTACGATTATCAATAACGTGAACCGCTTTTCCTTGGCTGCGTACGAGCGTTTGCGGCTCCACGATTTTGATCTTGGCATTGATTCCGAGTGCCTGTTGGATGATGTGCGCGATCTTTTTCGTCAGGGCTTCGATCGCGCGAACCTCATCGGTGTAGAATTTGGGAGCAACCTCAACCTGAATTTCCAGTGTGTCGAGATTATTGACGCGGTCAACCACCATCATATAGTGCGGTGTAACTTCTTCCACGTCTACCAGAGCCGCCTCAACCTGGCTCGGGAAGACGTTGACGCCGCGAATGATCAGCATATCGTCCACACGGCCCTTGAAACGCGAGATGCGCGCGCTTGTTCTGCCGCATTCGCAGGGGGTATGATCCATGCTGGTCAGATCCTTGGTGCGATAGCGAATGAGCGGGATTCCTTCTTTGGTGAGCGTTGTGAAGGCAAGCTCACCCGTTTCGCCGTCCGCGACGGGGGCAAGCGTTGCGGAGTTGAGAATTTCGGGATAGAAATGATCCTCGCAAACGTGCAATCCCCGATGATATTGGCAATCGCATGCCACACCGGGCCCCATGACCTCGCTGAGTCCGTAAATATCATAAGCCTTGATATTGAGCTTGGTTTCGATCTCATGGCGCATTTTCTCTGTCCAGGGCTCTGCACCGCACACAGCCGCCTTGAGCTTGATCTGATCCAGCAGTCCCTCGGTTTCCAGCACTTCGGAAATATGGAGTAGATAAGAGGGGGTGCAGGCAATTGCCGTCGCACCGAAATCCACCATCATGGTGGTGAGCTTTTTGGAGTTACCGGTGCTCATCGGAACAACCGTTGCGCCGATTTTTTCAGCACCTGCGTGCGCACCGAGACCGCCGGTGAAAAGACCGTATCCGTATGCTACCTGAATAATATCATCTTTGCCAACGCCTGCCATCGTCAGACATCTTGCAACGCATTCTGCCCAAATGTCAAGGTCATAGCGGGTATATCCGACCACGGTTGCCTTTCCCGTTGTACCGCTCGATGCGTGGATACGCACGATCTCGGAGTTGGGAACGGCAAAAAGACCAAAGGGATAGTTGTCACGCAGGTCGTCTTTTGTGGTGAAGGGGAGCTTGGTAATGTCCTCAATGCTCTTAATATCGCCGGGCATCAGGTCAACTGCCTGCATTTTCTTGCGGTAGAATTCCACGTTGTGATAAACGTAGTCCACCAGCTTTACGAGTCTTGCGCTTTGCAGAGTTGTCATCTGATCGCGGCTCATGCATTCCTTGGTTTCATTCCAAATCATAGTTTTTTCCTCGGTTCTGTTTTTATAGATCAAAGTGCCGTATGGGCATCTGTTCCACGTAAGAATGCCGCGCGGTTGAGCTCCACGGTTTTAGGCGGCACGGTTTCGGTGAGGACGCGAATCCACGTATCCTTGTCAAATCCGATAAATTTGGCGGCGTAGCCGAGAACAACCGAATTGAGCACCTTGCTGTTCCCAAGCTCTTTTGCAATGCCTTGACCGTCGATGGTGTAGACAGCGTGGTCTTTTTTCAGGGCTTCAACGATCTGTTCGGGATATTCGCGCGCACCGATCACAACGGTCATGGGATCAATGCGGCAATCATTGATTACAAGTACGCCGTCGGGCTTGAGAAAGTGCGAGTAGCGCATCGCTTCCAAACGCTCAAACGCGATGATAACGTCTGCCTGACCCTCCTCTACAACCGGTTCATGTACGCAATCGCCGAAGCGGACGAAGGTTACAACGCTTCCGCCTCTCTGCGCCATTCCGTGAACCTCGGAGATCTTCACGTCGCAGCCCTGCTCCAACGCGGTTTTTCCGATGATGCGGCTGGTCAGAAGCGTACCCTGACCGCCCACGCCTACGATCATAATATTTTTCGTCATCTTATTTCACCACCGTTTCTATCGCATTGAATTTACAGTAATTTTTGCAAAGTCCGCAACCGTTGCACATGGTTTCGTCAATGCGGATCTTGCCGTCGGGGGCCTTGGTGATCGCAGGGCAACCGATCTTCATGCAGGCACCGCAGGCACGGCATGCATCGGGGTTGGCAACACAGCGGTTCGGGAATTTTTGCCCTTTGAGAAGGACGCAAGGCGATTTTGTAATGATCACGGTGAGGGTGTCGCCCGCAACGCTTTCCTTGATCACGCGCTCCAGCTCCTTGACGTCAAAGGCATTGACTTCGATCACGTTCTTAACGCCGACCGCATGGCACAGCTCCACAAAATCAATGGCATTCGTTTCCTCGCCCTTGAGCGTCTTACCGGTTGCGGCGTGATCCTGATGTCCCGTCATACCCGTGGTGCGGTTATCGAGGATCATAACGGTTCCGCTTGCTTTATTATAGACCATATTGATCAGCGAGTTGATACCGGTATGTAAGAAGGTGGAGTCACCGATCACGGCAACCCAATTTTTGATAAAGTCCTTACCGCCCGCCTTTTCCATTCCGTGCAGAGCCGAAATGCTCGCGCCCATACAGATGGTGGTGTCGATCACGCCGAGCGGAGCGACCGCGCCGAGCGTGTAGCATCCAATATCACCGCTGGCATGGATCTTGAGCTTGCTGAGCACCGAGAATACGCTTCTGTGCGGACAGCCGGGGCAGAGAATGGGAGGACGGTTGGGCGCGTCCTGCTTTTCAAAAGCAACGTTGTCCTTGCCGTAGATCACGCGGCGGAGCAGATTTGCGCTGTATTCACCCTGACGGGTAAAGCACTCTTTTCCGCGCACGTCAAATCCCCATGCGCGCACCTGTTCCTCGATCACGGGCTCCAGCTCTTCAAATACGTAAACGGTTTCCACCTGCTCCATAAAATCGGCAACAAGCTTTTTGGAGAGCGGATTGACCAATCCGAATTTCAGAACGCTCGCCTCGGGGCAGGCTTCTCGAACGTATTGATATGCCACGCCGCAGGTGATGAATCCAAGCTTCTTATCACGAATCTCCATGCGGTTGACAGGGAAACCGGCGCTGTCCTCTGCCATGCGATTTTCACGCGCTTCCACAACGAGGTGTCTGCCGATCGCAGACGCGGGCATCATTACGTATTTTCCAACGTTGCGGGTGTATTCCTTGCGGGGAACCTCCACGCGGTCCTCCAGCATTACCGTGCTTTGCGAGTGCGCAAGCTTGGTGGTGGTGCGCAGGATCACGGGGGTATCGTAGGTTTCGCTGAGCTCGTAAGCATATTTCATAAATTCCTTTGCCTCGCCGCTATCGGAGGGCTCCAGAACGGGAACGTGCGCCGCACGTGCGATCATGCGCGTGTCCTGCTCATTTTGCGAGCTTGCGAGTCCCGGGTCATCGGCAACCACAAAAACAGAGCCGCCGCCCACGCCCGTGTAGGCAAAGGTATAGAGCGGATCGCTTGCAACGTTGAGTCCAACGTGCTTCATGCATGCCATGCTTCTGGCTCCCGCCACCGACGCGCCGATCGCGACCTCTGCTGCAACCTTTTCGTTTGGAGCCCATTCGGTATAGACCTCGTTATATTTTGCAAGATACTCGCTGATCTCGGTGCTCGGCGTACCGGGGTATGCGCTGGAAACGGTAACACCTGCTTCAAATGCGCCTCTTGCAATTGCTTCATTTCCGAGCATGATGGTTTTCTTTTTCATATCTGTTACTCCTTGAATCTGAAATCTTTTACGCGTTTTGCTTTTCCCTCAAAGCGTTGCAGTGTATTGGGGGATTCAAGCAGGACCTTTGCATCCAGTCCGAGCATGGTTTTCAAGCGTGCGCGGACCTCTCCCGCGATCTGCTCGAGCTTGGAGAAGGAGTCGGTGCTCTGTGCAAGCTCAACCTTTACGGTGAGCTTATCGAGATAGCCCTCGCGTTCAAGAATGATCTCATAGTGCGGGCCGAGCTCGGCAATTCCGAGAATGACCTCCTCGATTTGGCTCGGGAAGACGTTGACGCCGCGGATCTTGAGCATATCGTCGCTTCTGCCCGAAAGATTTTCCATGCGGCAGAAGGTTCTTCCGCACTTACAGGGTTCATAGAACAGACGTGTGATATCCTTTGTACGGTAGCGGATCAACGGCAGACCCTCTTTTTTGATGCAGGTGATCACAAGCTCACCCTGCTCGCCCACCGGCAGGACCTCGCCGGTTTTCGGGTCAATGATCTCGGGGATAAAATAGTCTTCGTTGATGTGCATACCGCAATGCTCCAAGCATTCGCCCGAAACACCGGGACCCATCAACTCACTCATACCGTAGTTCGATGTAATCAGGATATCCTTGCCCCAATATTTATGCATTTCCTCGCGCATGGCGTCGGTAAGCAGCTCGCTTCCCACAAGCGCGATCTTTACCTTCAGATCCCGAATCGGATCAACCCCCATCTCCCGGGCAACCTCTGCCAAGCGCAATGCATAGGAAGGGGTAGCAACGAGAAGCGAAGTTTCAAAGTCCTGCATATACATGATCTGCTTCTGCGAATTTCCAGTGGAGGAGGGAACGATTGCCGCACCGATGTTTTCAAGTCCGTAGTGCAGTCCGAGCGCACCCGTGAACATACCGTAGCCAAAGCAGATCTGTGCCACGTCATGAGAGGAGGCACCGCCCATGCAGGCGATCCGCGAGACGCAATCCGTCCATGTTTTAAGGTCGTTTTCGGTATAGCCTACCACAGTAGGCTTTCCGGTAGTTCCGCTTGACGCATGAATACGCACGAGCTGATCGCGGTCGACCGCAAAGAGTCCGAAGGGATAATTGTCGCGCATATCCTGTTTGGTTATGAAGGGGAGCTTGGAAAGATCGGAAAGCGTTTTGATGTCCTCGGGCTTTATACCCGCGTCGTCCATTTTTTTGCGGTATGCCGGAACGCGGTCATACACACGCGTTACCGTTTCCTGCAGGCGCTCCAATTGAAGCGCTTCGAGTTCTTTTCTTGGGAGAGTTTCTTCTTTTGACCAGATCATGACAAAGGGAACCTTTCTTTATTTGATTTCGCCTTCAATCGGTTTTTCGAAGGCATCGTATAGAATCGTATCGTTTGGTTTTTTGGTGAGAAGGCTGACCACAAACGTGATGATCAGCGAAAAGAGCATACAGATCACGCCGATCAGGGGGGATGTAGCAACACCGTCCTTGAGCGCGGTTGCAAGCGAGCAGCTCCAAGCGTTTTTGTCGTAGCCAAATACGAGGATCAGCCCAACGGTGAGCAGGAGCGAGGAGATGCAGGATGCCCAAACAGCGGGAACCGTAACGCGCTTCCAAAGCAGACCGAGCACGTAAGGACCCATAAAGCAACCGGCAAGCGTTCCCCAGCTAACGCCCATCATGTAAGCGATCGCTGCGATATGAAAGCGCTCATTGAGGATTGCGAGAATGACCGAGATCGCAACAAAGAGCAGGCAGAGCAAACGCATGACGGTGTTAACGCGCTTGTCCGACGCTTTTTTATGGATCGCGCCATGGTAGATGTCAACCGCGATGACCGACGCGCTGGCAAGCGAGACCGAGGAGAGCGTGGACATACTTGCCGAGAGAATGAGTACCGCGATCACGCCTGTCAGACCGACGGGGATCGCGATCGAGAGCATGGTGGGGATCACCTGCGCGTCTGAGATTCCCGAAACCTCGGGAAAGAACGCGCTGAGTGCGCCCGTAAAATAGGCGAGGAAACCGATCAGAAGCGCGAAAGCGGTGCTGACCACAATTCCCTGTGTAATGGCTTTTTTATCGCGGATCGCATAATATTTGTGAATGGTTTGGGGAAGTGCCCAAACACCGAGGGAGGTGAGCAGGATCAGCGAGATCAGCGAAACCGTGCTGCCGTAAAGCCCCTGATGCTCGGACCCGAAGGTGAACCACGTGAGGTTGGGGTCATTGATGATTTTGGAGATATCCCAGTTGACCTGCTTGCTGTTCATAAAGCAGAGCACCATGCAAACCACTCCAATGATCATCAGGATTCCCTGAATGAAATCCGAGAGTGCGGTTGCGAAATAACCGCCGAAGAAAAGGTAGATCGCGGTCAATGCCGCAAGTGCCAGCATCACGATCCAACCCTCAATGCCGAATACGATCTCGAACAGACTGCTCAGACCGTTGTAGACAGATGCGGAGTAGGGGAGCAGGAAAAGAAAGATAATTACTGCCGAGAAGAGCTTGAGGCTTGTGCTGCCGTAGCGCTTTTCAAAAAACTCGGGCATGGTTTTCGCGCCCAAACGACGCGTCATATTTTTCGTTCTCTTTGCGAGCACGAGCCATGCGATCAGTGTACCGATGATCGCGTTTCCAATGCCGATCCAAACCGATGCAAGACCGAACGAGCGTCCGAACTGTCCCGCATAGCCGATAAAGATCACGGCGGAAAAATAGGTTGTTCCGTATGCGAATGCCGTCATCCAACCGTTGAGCCCCTTTTTGCCCGCGAGTAAAAAGTCGTCTACCGAGCCCGATCGGTTTTTCGTGTAGACCGCAACCGCGATCATTGCCAATGCGTAGATGGCTAAAATTGCGTAGTCAAGTGCCATGATAGATACCTCTGGGAACTTTAGTAAATTAAAATATTCTATATTATATCATAATCCCATATTTTTGTCAACATGAAAAACGACAAAAAAGGCTGAAAAAAGCCCAAAAAAATATTGAAACAAGCGAAAAAACGTGGTATAATGATATTGCATCGGTACAGCCGAGGCAGAACATTGAAAAGGTGTGCTGAGAAATGAAATTTATTTCCTGGAACGTGAACGGATTCCGCGCCTGTCTCGGCAAGGGATTTGCTGACTTTTTTGCAGAGCAGGATGCCGATTTTATCTGCATTCAAGAAACCAAAATGCAGGCAGGGCAAGCCGATTTTTCACCCGAGGGGTATGTGTCTTATTGGAACAGTGCCGAGAAAAAGGGATATTCGGGAACCGCGATCTTTGCCAAGCATGCGCCGCTTTCGGTGCGCTATGGCATCGGCAGTCCCGCACATGACGGTGAGGGCAGAGCCATTACGTTGGAATATGCCGATTTTTACCTGCTTTGTGTTTACACGCCCAACGCGCAGCGAGAGCTTGCGCGGTTGGATTACCGTATGGCATGGGAGGATGCGCTTCGCGCGTATATTCTGGAGCTGGATGCCCAAAAGCCTGTGATCTATTGCGGGGATCTGAACGTGGCACATGAGGAGATCGATCTGAAAAATCCGAAATCAAACCGCCAAAACGCGGGATTCTCCGACGAGGAACGCGGAAAATTCAGCGAGCTGCTTCGGTGCGGCTTTGCGGATACCTACCGCCGCTTGTATCCCGACCGCGTTCAGTATTCGTGGTGGAGCTATATGTTCCATGCACGCGAGAACAATGCGGGGTGGCGCATTGATTATTTTGTGGTGTCCGAGCGCGCGATGAGCCGCGTGCGTGACAGCTTTATTTTGACCGATGTTATGGGGAGCGATCATTGCCCCGTTGGAATTGAGTGGGAATGATCTTGCCGCGCCGACTGCAACGTAATATATAAAAAATGGGAGACCGAATGCGGCACAAAGGCTGCGGTCTCCCGTTTTTTATTCTTCCGCCAGCTTTCGGATAAAGCTTTCGATCTCGTTTCCGATCAGCGTGACCTCCGCGAGAAATTCCTTCGCGGTGGTGCGGAGAATTCCCGAGTGTACTGCGGAAAATTGGAGCAGTCGGTCTCCCGTTACAACCCTGACGTCGTAATCGGGACCGAGCTCAAACATCATTTTTTCGATAAAGGCGTCCGCCGTTTGGTTTTCCTTGGTGTAGACCACGCGATAGCCGTCGTGTGTAAAGTCTGAGCCAATGCCTTCCTTTACGCGGTAAGCGTCGAATACGAGCACGACCTCGGTTTTGGTATATGCCACGTAGTTGCTCAAAATATCCATCAGCGTTTCGCGTGCCTTTTCAAGGCTGAAATCGGCAATCTCTTTGAGGTTTTCCCATGCATAAATGAGATTATAACCGTCTACAATCATGAGCTTACGGTGGAGCTTGGACGCTTTGTGATGGGGAGTGTGCTTGCTCTTTTGCGCCGATTGCACGCGCGGCTCACTGTAACGGCGGCGCTTGATCGGACCAAACTCGCGGAGCATGATCGCCTCCAGCTCCTCGTCGCTCAAATTGTATTGTTTCGCGAGCCTTGCAGGGCGGGGCAGGAGCGATTGCTCGGCGGCGGACAGATTGATTCCCGCGTCCAGGTGCTTATAGTGCTCGACCTCATTCCACGGAACGGTAAAGCCCGCGCCGTGTGCGCAAAAGACCGAGTGCGGTGGATTTTCAATATCGGCTTCGGGATCGTATTGGGCTTCGGCAACGATCGTATCCGGCTCGGGGCAGGGCTCAAAGCCGTCAGAGGTGCAGAACAGCCGTCCTTCGCCATGTGTGTAGGCGATCAGCTCCCGTGTATACCCGTGCAGTTTTGATGCGGGGGCTCTGCCGCATATAACGGTAATATCCTCGGTTGCCGATTCGACCTCAAACTCGGCACAGCGGACCTGCAGATCGCTCATGGCGTGTCCTACGTGACGGCTCGGCAGCTCCATTCGAAAGCGGTAATAGGGCTCCAGCAGCGTGCAGCCTGCCGTCATCAACCCCTGCCGAACGGCGCGGAGGGTTGCCTCGCGGAAATCGCCTCCTTCTGTGTGCTTGAGGTGTGCTTTGCCCGCAACAAGCGTGATCTTGGTGTCGGTCAGCGCCGCACCGATCAAAATGCCGCGATGCGATTTTTCATACAGGACGGATAGGATCAGCCGTTGCCAATTGCGGTCAAGCTGATTTTCCGAGAGGCGCGAATCGAACAAAAGCCCCGTTCCCTTGGGGAGCGGTTCCATCAGAAGCTGAACCTCGGCGTAATGGCGTAAGGGCTCAAAATGTCCGATCCCGACCGTACGGGACGCGATTTTTTCTTTGTAAAGGATCTTACCCGCATCCAATTCGCAATCAACCGAAAAGCGGTCGCGGATCATGCGGCGAAGCAGTTCTGTCTGTACCTCTCCCATCAAGCGCACCTCAATTTGGCGAAGCTCCTCGTTCCAATAGAGATGCAGAGAGGGATCCTCCTCCTCAAGCTCCTTCAGGCGCGGGAAAAATACGCGCGGATCGCAATCGGCGGGGAGCTTGATGCGATAGGAGAGCACGGGCTCAAGAACAGGGCGGCAGGAATCGCTCTCGCATCCCAGACCTTGCCCCGCATAGGTGGCGGAAAGCCCGATCACGGCACAGATCTCGCCCGCGCTGACCGAATCGGTCTGTTCAAATTTTTCACCCGAATAGAGACGGATCTGCGCAACCTTTTCACAAAAACGCTGCCGGTCGGTTGCGAGATATCGGACCTCGTCACGGGCAGAAAGGTGCCCGCTTGTGATCTTCATATACGTGAGCCGCGTGTTTCCTTGCCGCGCGATCTTGTAGACCTTCGCGCCAAAGGGGGCTTCGGGATAAATCGGCGCACAGGTGAGGCGGTCGAGCGAATCGAGCAGAAAATCGATCCCCTGCATGCGAAGTGCCGACCCAAACAGGCAGGGAAAGAGCTTTCGGCGCAGGATCCGATCGGCAATCTCGGCATCCGAGATCTCCTCCCCCAGCGAAACGGTTTCCAAAAAATCTTCCTGGATCAGTGCCAGCTTTTCGTCCAATTCCGCTTTGGTATCGTTTTCAAAAAAAGCGACGCATTGCGGAGAGAGAGACGCGGCGAGCTCCTGTAAAAGCGTTTCGGAGGGCTTGATGGCGAGATCGGTCTTGTTGACAAAAAGAAAGGTGGGTATGCGGTAGAATTCGAGCAATTGCCAGATCGTGCGGGTGTGGCTTTGCACGCCGTCCGATGCGCTTACCACAAGGATCGCATAGTCAAGAAGCGCAAGCGTTCGTTCGGCTTCCGCCGAGAAATCTACGTGACCGGGTGTGTCGAGCAGGATCCAATCGCAGGAGACCGTCGAGAAGCGCGCTTGCTTGGAAAAGATCGTAATGCCGCGTTCCCGTTCCACTGCGTTGGTATCGAGAAAGGTGTTTTTGTGATCGACCCGCCCGAGCTTGCGGATCATGCCCGAACGAAAAAGCAGAGCCTCGGAGAGTGTGGTCTTTCCCGCGTCCACGTGTGCCAAAATTCCAACTGTCAGCTTCTTTTTCATCGCGGTTTCTCTCCTTTCTCTGCTTTTTTATAATTGGGAGGTATTACAGAAAGGTTTTGTAATCCTCATAGTTTTTGCGCAACAGCGCGGGGGTATCCAGTCCATAAGGGCATCTTGCCTTGCATTGGCCGCAGTTGATGCAGTCCTCAATTTTCTTCATTTTTGCCTGCCCTTCGGGGGTCAGGTGGGAAGCCGTGGGAGAACGGCGCAAAAGCAAGGACATGCGTGCGCAGTTATTGATCTCAATTCCCACAGGGCAGGGCATGCAATAGCCGCATCCACGGCAGAAGTCTCCCGCAAGCTCGCGGCGTTCTGCCTCGATAAAGGCAAGCCGCTCGGGTGTCAGCGAGGGCGGATTTTCATGGTAGGAGAGAAACTCCTCCAGCTCCTGCATGCGCTGAATGCCCCAAATGGGGGCTACGGGGAAGTTTGCCAGATAGGCGTATGCCACATCCGAGCGTGTGATCAGACCGCCCGCCAAGGCTTTCATGCAGATAAAGCCGACGTTTTCTTCCGCACACAAACGGACCAATGCCTCCTCTTGCTTGCCCGCAAGATAGGAGAAGGGAAATTGCAGAGTGTCGTAAAGCCCCGACCGAACCGATTCCTCGGCAACCGACAGGCGGTGGTTGGTCATGCCGATGAAGCGGATCATGCCGCGCGCCTTTGCCTCCAGCATGGCTTCATAAAGTCCCGTGCCGTCATTGGGCTTGGGACAGAAGGAGGGGTTGTGGAACTGATAGATGTCGATGTAATCGGTTTGTAAAAGGCGGAGGCTTGTGTGCAGGTCCTTCCAAAAGCCCTCCACCGTGGTAGCCATTGTTTTGGAGGAAAGAATGATCTTCTCGCGCACGTCACGCAGCGCGAGCCCGATCTTTTCCTCACTGTCGGTATAAAAACGGGCGGTGTCGAAATAATTGATGCCGCCCTCATAGGCACGGCGTAGGATTTTGCATGCTTCCTCGGTTCCAACGCGCTGAACCGGCAGAGCTCCGAATCCGTTTTTGCTGACCTTAAGGCCGGTTCTTCCGAGACAAATTGATTGCACTGAAATGTCCTCCTGATAAAATTGTTTTCATTGTTCTGTAGCGTATCATAAAATAGCCGTTTCAGCAAGATGCGAAGGAAAGGGAAATCAAACAGCTGCAAACATTACGTCAATTTTGACGTGGGAGATAGCGCTCGCTCACGCTGTCGTCGTTGGTGATGAAGTCGTCAAAGTCGCGCACCGAGCAGAGAATGTGTGTGGAGGCGCGCCCGATCTTCGTTTGATCGAGCAACAGTACGGAGTGCTTTGATTGACGCATCATCAGCCGCCGCATATTGTTTTCCTCCTCGGAGGGATCGGATACGGTTCCGTTCTCGTCAATGCCGAAGGAAGAAAGAAAAACGATATCCGCGGAGATATGGGAGAGCATGCTCTCGGCATATGAGCCGCCCATAACAGGCATGCCGCGTACCGATTTTCCGCCGATTGAATAGACCGAGATGCCGCGTTCAATGCAGGTGAGCGCGGTTTCCAGATTATTGGTGATCACCGTGATCCTTTTGAATTTCGCAAGGACGTCAACCAGATAGGAAACGGTTGTTGAGCTATCCAGCATCACAGTATAGCCGTCCCGAATCAAACGGCTTGCTTTTTGCGCAAGCTCGCGCTTGAATGGGCGATCCTTGTTTTTTCGAACCTGGAGCGGGGGATTCTTTTTTTCATTCCCCTTCAGTCTCACACCGCCGTAGTCGCGCTCTACAATCCCCAAATTTTCAAGACGTTGCAGATCGCGTCGGATCGAGGAGGCGCTGATATAGGTCGTTTTCGCAAGCGCATCCACCTTGGAATAGCTCTGCTTTTTTAGGATCCGAACGATTTCTTCTTGCCGTTTTGTTAGTTTCATCGCACTTCTTTTTTGCGCATTGTTGCGTATATTTTTGCGCATTCTCCTATTTTACCGCCCCTACTTTTCATTTACAAAAAAAGGTGCTATAATGATTATATCATACAGAGAGCGATTTGTCAATCGGCTTGGAAAGGAAGGAAAAAATGAGTTTTGAAGCTTTGAAGGAACAGGTATTGCACGCGAATCTG
The DNA here is from genome assembly GCA_015063585.1 of Oscillospiraceae bacterium. Classification (GTDB taxonomy): domain Bacteria; phylum Bacillota; class Clostridia; order Oscillospirales; family CAG-272; genus UMGS1865. The sequence continues at coordinate 7,883 of SVTW01000017.1, read as the reverse complement.
AAACTGCCTGCTTATGGACTTGTTGAGTTGACGTGGGGAAACGTATCGGCGATTGATGAAAGCCGCCGCTACGTGGCGATCAAGCCCTCGGGGGTCTCTTATGAGAACATGCAGGCAAGCGACATTGTGGTCGTGGATATGGACGGCAATTTGGTGGAAGGGTGTCTGCGCCCCTCGTCGGATCTGTTGACGCATCTGGAAATTTACAAGCATTTTCCCAAGGTTTGCGGTGTTGTGCACACCCATTCCAAATTTGCAACCGCTTTTGCGCAGGCAAAGCGCCCCGTAACCGCGTTGGGAACCACTCATGCCGATTGCTTCTACGGCGATATTCCGCTCACGCGGGAACTGACCCGTGAGGAGATCGAGCGCGACTACGAGAAAAACACGGGTTCGGTGATCGTGGAGACCTATGAAAAGCTCGATTATGAGGCTCTGCCTGCCGTGTTGGTAGCCTGCCACGGTCTGTTTGCGTGGGGCAACAGTCCCGCATCGGCGGTGGAGCATGCTTTTGTTGCCGAGAAAAGCGCTGAGATGGCGTATATGACGATTACGCTTGGCGGTACCGAGCGAGTGGCACAGTATCTGCTTGACAAGCATTATTACCGTAAGCACGGCGCGAATGCCTATTACGGTCAAAACTAAGGAGGACGAGAAATGTTATTTTCCAATTTGACACCCGACCGCTTGATCTCCCAGCCCTTTGTTTGCGATTGCGGCAAAACGCACGCGGCGTTGGGAATCCAATCCATTGTCGTTGGCAGAGGTGTTTTGCCAAAGCTGATCGATGTTTTGCGTGAGCTTTCTATCAAAAAGCCCTTTCTTGTAACCGATGCCAATGAGTATGAGGCGGCGGGACGGCGCGTGGAGGCGCTTTTGCGCGAGAACAGCGTCCCGTTTACCACCCATATCATTCCCTGCGAGGCAGGGGGCAGAATTGCACCGAGTGAGTTTGCACAGGGTAGCATCGTACTCAATTATGACCGCTCTTGCGATGCGATCCTTTGTGTCGGAAGCGGTGTGATGAATGACCTTTGCAAAATGATCTCCAATATTTCGGGGCTGCCCGAGGTTGTGGTTGCAACCGCACCTTCTATGGACGGCTACGCGTCGGATACCGCGGCAATGGAGGTCAATCAGGTCAAGCTGTCTCTCAAGGCACGCCTGCCCGCCGCGCTGATTTGTGACGTGGATATCCTGTCACAGGCACCGATGCGCATGCTGCAAGCGGGGCTTGGCGATATGCTCGGTAAATTCTCGGCACTCTGTGAGTGGAAGCTGGCACATTTGATTCGAGGTGAGGAGTATTGTCCCGAAATTGAGCGCTTGGTGCGTGTTTCCCTGGATCGGATCACATCGGGTGCACGCGGCGTTAAGGAGCGCGACCCCGAGGCGATCACGGCGATTACGGAGGGCTTGATCCTGTCCGGCATTGCCATGGCATTTGCGGGACTTTCGCGTCCGGCGTCGGGTCTTGAACACTATTTTTCGCATTGCTGGGAGATGGCTGCGCTGGCAAGAGGAGAAGAGAGCGATCTTCACGGCATTCAGGTTGGAGTGGGAACTCTGCTGGTGCTGAAAATTTATGAGCGCTTGAAAACGTTGAAGCCGACCATGGAACGCGTAGAGGCTGCCGCCGATGCGTTTGACCCGATCGCGTGGGAGCAAAATTTGCGCCGTGTGTTCGGAGCTACGGCGGAGCAATTTGTTGTGATGGAGCAAACGGCACAAAAGAATGAAAAAAGCGGACGCATGAAGCGGGCGGAGACAACGATCTCCAATTGGGATACGGTGCTCAAAATTGCCGAAACAGCCTCCTCGTTTGCCGAAATTGAGGCGCTGATGAAGGCAATCGGTATGCCTACAACACCTGAGGAGATCGGAATTGGCAAGCAGGAAACGGTAGATGCCTTTATCTGCTCGCGTGACGTGCGCGATAAATTCCAGCTCAGCTCGATGCTTTGGGATATCGGATATATGGAGGAGATTGCCGCATGGCTGAAGCAGGAGCTGTAAGCGCACCGTATTCGCTCGGTCTGTATGAAAAAGCAATGCCCGACCTCTCCTGGCGGGAAAAGCTGATCCTCACACGTGAATGCGGCTTTGACTATATGGAGATCTCGATCGACGAGACCGACAAAAAGCTCTCGCGTCTTGACAGCGAGGAAACACAGCGCGAAATTCTCGCGGCAATTGCCGAAACCGGTGTTCCGATCCGCACGATGTGCCTGAGCGGACACAGAAAATATCCGCTTGGATCGCATGATCCCGAGATCCGCGCACGGTCTTTGGAAATCATGCAAAAGGCAGTTGCTTTTGCGGAACGGATCGGCATTCGCATCATTCAGCTTGCGGGCTACGACGTTTATTACGAAAACGGTGACGCCGATACACGCCGTTGGTTTTTGCAGAATTTGCGTACAGCGGTGGAAATGGCAGCCATGAAAGGGGTCCTGCTCGGATTTGAAACGATGGAAACCCCGTTCCTTGACACCGTGGAGAAGGGGATGCGCTACGTCGCCGAGATCGATTCTCCCTACCTTGGTATGTATCCCGATATCGGAAACCTGAAAAATGCCGCCGTGCTGTACGGCACCGACGTTGCGCGTGACCTTGAAAAGGGCGCCGCACATACCTTTGCCGCGCATTTGAAGGAAACAAAGCCGGGGCTCTACCGCGACATGCTTTTCGGTCAGGCGGACGGGCACACCGAATACGAGCGTTGCCTAACGGTTCTTTGCGGGCAAGGCGTTCGCATGTTCACCGGCGAATTTTGGTATCATGGCGAGGAACATTACCGCGAGAACATTGAAAACGCGGCGCGCTTCTTGCGCGGGAAGATCGATGCGGTGCTCATGCGCTCCGGATCTTCCGATTGATGAAAAAAGGCATTTCGGTTGACTGTGGCGGGAGGCAGAGAGATGTTCAGAGAATTAAGAAGAAAGAACAAACAGATTTCCAAGGAGGAATGCGTTACGCTCTTGAAACGCGAAACACGCGGTGTTCTGAGCGTGATCGGTGACGGGGACTACCCGTATGGCATGCCGATGAATCATTTTTACAATGAGAATGACGGCAAGATCTATTTTCACAGCGGACGCGCGGGGCACCGTGAGGATGCCTTGCGCAGAAACAATAAAGCTTCGTTTTGCTTGTTTGAACAGGGCGTCCGCAAGGCAGGCGATTGGGCGCTTACGGTTCGGAGCGTGGTGGTGTTCGGAAAAATCGAGATCATAGACGACCCCGCAACCGTTGCGGATATTACCGAGCGGCTTTGCCATAAGTTTACCGACAACGAGGCATATATCAAAGCCGAGATTGCGCAGCACGCGCACAACACGGTTTTGCTCTGTCTTGCGCCCGAGCATATCTGCGGTAAGCTTGTAGTGGAGTCGTGATGCGGCGTAGGAGCTTTGTTAACTTTCTCGGGAATTCTCCGTTTTCCATTGACAAGCACCGATTTCTATGGTATAATCTACACGTAAAAGAGGTTGCGTTGCAGTCTTTTTGCATATAATAGAGTGGAAATCGCAGTCATCGGAGGATGCTATGTTCGTAAATATAGCGCCGGATAAGATGTCGCTTTCCTTTTACGCTCGGAGGAGATACAGCGTATTTGTATCAGCCGGATAAGGGCGTAAAACGGAGCGGTCTTGTTCGGCGCTTTTATTTGCGAGGAGCAGTCAAAACGGTCTGAAGCAGAGCTGCCCTTGCGGTTCTGTCTTCCGTTGGCTTGCCTTTTCGATCGGTTATGAAGGGAGTTGTGAGAGAATGAGTACAAAGGCTGAAGTGATGTATGCTACCATGAAGCCCGGAAAATTGTTTTTTGTGATCGCGTTGCCGGGCATGATCAGCATGTTTGCCATGTCGGTTTACAGCATCATTGAGGGGATTTTCATCGGTCAGATCTTGGGCGAGGCAGCCTTTGCCGCCGTTAACATTGCCTTTCCGTTGGTTATGATCAACTTTTCCTTGGCGGATCTGATCGGAGTCGGTGCTTCCGTTCCCATCTCCATTGCGCTTGGAAAAAAGGATCATGCCACGGCAAACAACGTTTTTTCCTGCTCGGTGGTAATGATCCTGATCTCGTCGGTGATTATGGGAAGCATTATGTTTTTTGCGGCAGAGCCGCTTGCGAGCCTGATGGGGGCTGACGATTTACTGCTTGAAACGTCGGTCAAATATCTGCGTACCTATGCGCTTTGCAGTCCGCTCACAACGCTCTTTTTCGCGATGGATAATTATTTGCGCATCAGCGGATACATCAAATCAAGCATGGCGATCAACATCGGCTCCAATCTTTTAACGATCGCGCTTTTGTCCTTCTTTTTGTTTGGACTCAATATGGACGTAACGGGGTCGGCTCTCGCAACTTGCATCTCAATGTGTGCGTGCTCGGTGATCGCCTCACTTCCGTTCCTCCTGAAAAAGGCACTCCTGAAATTTGTGCGCCCGCGATTTCACCTTTCCATGTTCCGTGAGATAGCCGCTTGCGGATCCCCCATTTTTCTGAGCAACATCGCGGGGCGTGTTACCTCGGTTGTAATGAATATTTCTCTCATGACGCTCGGAGCAAAAATACTCGGTGAGGGCGGCGGCACAACCGCGGTTGCCGTTTATGCGGTTTTGATGTATTCAAGCGACCTGTGCTGGCCTCTGCTTTACGGCATTGCCGATTCACTCGCGCCCGCCATCGGCTACAATTGGGGCGCGGAGAATTACGACAGGGTAAAAAAGATCGTCAAAACTGCCTATATCGGTACGTCGATCGTTGGGTTGATCTCAACGGCACTGCTGTTTTTCTTTCCGCACCAAATCGCGTCACTCTTTGCAAATGCGGAGGACGCGTTGCTTTTGGACCTCTCAACAGGGGCGATCCGACTGTTCTGCTTTGCGTATTTGTTCCGCTGGTTTGTTGTGACAACGCAAAGTTTTTTGAGTGCCATTGAAAAGCCGATGCTTGCAACGCTAATGTCGGTTGCGGTCGCTTTTGCGTTCCCGATTCTGATGCTGGGGGCACTTTGGTCTCTTGGACTCGACGGAATCTGGGTCAATTTTGTCGGTGTCAATCTCTTGGCGGCAATTCTCGGCGGCTTTTTGTTGCTGCGGATCCTGCGCGAGATGAAGAAAAAAACAAAAACCTGCCCTTAAGGCATAAGCGTGCGTTCTACTAAAAGGGGGTGAGTCAAATGCAAAAATGCATTTGGTACTCACCCCCGACGTTTTTGCCTTGCGGCTAAACACCGCGGTTTTCGACTGCTTTGCAGTCGAAAACCGCAAATTCCGCGCTACAAAAAAGCATACCGTCGGCTTTTTTGAGCAGAGGCTGCGCCAATGATGACGCAGCCTCTTTTTAGAGGGGCTTGTAGTGCATAAGCCATTTTCCGCTGAGGTAGCGGTAGAGAAAGAGTACGGCGCGAAAGATCCAATCAAGCGTCATGGCAATAAAGATGCCCAAAACACCCAGCCCAAGACCGGGGATCGTCACCCCGAACAGGGAAATGTGCTCCAGCGCGAAGACGTAGCTGAACGCAACGCGGAATACCCACATGGAAAACACTGAGATCACGAGCGGGAAGCGTACGTCACTTGCCGCACGAAAGGGAACCGCAAGCGTAAAGGCAATGGGCCAAATCAGGGAAGCCGTGATGCAGTGATAAATGACCAGCTGATGCGTAAGCGCCGCCGATTCGGCAGAGAGGTCATAGACCGAAATGATCGGCTTGGCAAACAGCACGGTGACCAGGACCACAAGCCAGATCAAAACGTAGGTCGCCCCCACAAAAAGGCGCGAATAGTATTTTGCCTGCTTTTGTTCACCCGCTCCTACACATCTGCCAACAACGGGAATGATCACACCGCCAAGCGCGTTGCCGGGCATGTATTGATAATTTGCCAGGGTGAGCGCAACAGCATTCGCGGCGATTGCCGTTGTGCCGAGCGAGGATACAAGACTTTGCGTCATGAGTCTGCCAAATTGAAACATGCCGTTTTCAATTCCGTTCGGGACTCCGATGCGCAGGATCGATCGGATCATGGTCGCATCGGGGCGGTAATGAAGCAAGCGTTCAATGCGGAAAGGATTCTGTTTTCGGGTCATCAGTACCAGCATGACAGCGGCGCCGACAAGACGAGAAAAGAGCGTTGAGATCGCCGCGCCTGCCGCACCCATATGGAAAACGTAGATCAAAAGTGCGTTTCCGCTGACGTTGAGCAGGTTCAGTATGATCGAAAGCTTCAATCCAATCAGGGAATTTCCGTGTACGCGGAAGATCGAGGCTCCTGAGTTCTCAATTGCAAGAAAGGGGAAGGAGAGCGATACAAAAAAGAAATAGGAAAGCGCGCTGTCCATAACGGCGTCCTCTGCCTTGCCAAACAGCAGGTGCAGAAGGGGGACGCGGAAGATTACCACAATCAGGGTAACTGCGGCGGCGATGAGCGTTGAGATGTAGAGCAGTTGCTTTGCCGCTGTACGTGCGTCGCGCTCGTCGCGGCGTCCGATGGCTTGCGAGATCAAAACCGATCCGCCCGTTATCATAGATGAAAACAGTAACACGAGCATGGTGTCGAGCGTGTTGACCAAGGATACACCCGAAACCGCGGTTTCTCCTGCTGCGGCAACCATCATGGTGTCCACCGCGCCGATTGTGATGCTGAGCACCTGTTGCAGGATCAGCGGAATTGTGAGACGCAAAATTTCACGGTTGGAAAAAAGCATGGGGGATTGCGGTCGGTCCGGATTGCTTGGGAGTGTCTGCATGGTTTTTAGATTCATAAAATACCTCTGTTTGATCGAAGCCTATTGACAGAGCTTCGATGAAGTAGTATAATGATAACATAATATTATGACGACTTCTTGCAAGATCGTGAAAAAAGTGTGCCATTTTTATACATAAAAAGGAGACGCCATGCAAGCTGAATTTCTTTTGAGTCGGGAACAGAACCGAACCCTTGGGGTAAGCCGTTGCACCAATCAAAACTACCGCCTGCATTTCCACACACATATCGAGATCTGTTTGGTAACAGAGGGTGAGGAAGAGGTGTGGATCAACGACCGACGGCAAGTGCTCAAGGCGGGGGATTTTTCGGTGGCATGGAGTTATGACGCGCACGGTTACCGAACGGAGCGGGCATCGAAAAGCCTGTCCCTTGTCATTCCTCCCGAGCTGTTTCGGGAGTTTCAGCCCCTGCTCGCAGGCTACCGTACAAGGGAGAATTTTTTTACGGACGCCGTCCTGTTTGAAAAGCTTCGGGCAAGTGTGGAGTCTATTTTGCAAACCGATAGCGAGCTGTTGCGAAAAGGGTATATTTATGTGATTTTGGGAATTTTGCTGGAGAATGTTGCCATTGAGGATACCCAAGAGCAAACGCATCCCACGCTTGTGTCGCGCGTACTCCTCTATCTCAATCAATCCTATCGGGAAAACATAACCCTGCAATCGGTTGCGGCGGAGTTTGGCTACCATCCGAGCTATCTTTCGCGATTGTTTAAAAACACGTTGCGAATCGGATTCAATCATTATCTTACGGTTTTGCGCTTGCGCGAGACACTGCTCCTGATGCGCGCGGGTGAAAAAAACGTAACCGAGGCGGCACTTGAAAGCGGATTTCAGTCCTTGCGGAGCTTTTACCGTTGCTTTCAAGTCGAATTTGGCTGCACGCCTCGGGAATACCTGCTATACAATCCATCATAAAAATGAGGCTGCGTCATTGGCGCAGCCTCTGCTCAAAAAAGCCGACGGTATGCTTTTTTGTAGCGCGGAATTTGCGGTTGGGGCTGATTTATTCAGCGCAGAACAAAAGCCACAAAAAGAATTGAATCAGAAAGGCCGCTTTTTCCATCAAAAACGTGGTGGAGAAAGCGGCTTTTCGGTAGAAATCCT
>SVTW01000016.1 GCA_015063585.1 Oscillospiraceae bacterium | reverse complement strand
AGGACAGGATAGCTGATAACGTCAGCCACGGGTAACCGTCGGGAAAGTGCAACAGAAAGAAACCGCCGCTTTTGCGGTAAGGATGGAAAGGCGAGGTAAGAGCTCACCCGTTCCCATGGTAACATGGGTCCGCTGTAAACCCTATCCGAAGCAACACCTCATGGACCGTTTGTCCGACACGTGGTCGAGGTGGCACGGAGTATTCGCTCCGAAGCGTCGCGGTGACGCGGCGCGCAGATTGATGACCGTTTAAGACAGAACCCGGCTTACAGACGAAGCTGTATTCCTTGAAAAACAAACGAAAGGCAGATCTATGAAAAAAAGATTGCTGGCATTCTTCCTTTGCCTCCTCGTGCTCCTATCCGCCCCGGGATGCGCCGCCGAACGCTATAGCCTGCTCTATCGGCTCACGGTCGGTCCCATTACGTATTGCGTGCGCGGAAACGGAACACGCCCGCGTCAGATTGTACTGAAAGCGGACGACGAAGTGATTTGGACAACGAGCGTAAAAGTCTCCTCAAAGGTTGGCGCGGGAGACGGTACTTACGGATTTGAGGTGTTGGACCTCAATTTTGACGGATATCAGGATTTTATGATCCCCAACAACGTGTCGGGTGAATGTACCTTTTATCTGTGTTGGCTTTGGGATCCCGAAAGCGGCGACTATCGGCAATCAAAGGAGCTTAGCGGCCTTGCCAATATTCGGGTAAACAACGATATGAAGGCACTGTTCACCTTTGCGCACAGCTATGAGGAGGAGAAAGCCTATCCGGACGCGCCGGCGGCAACGATCTCTACCGACAGCACCACAAAATTTATTTGGAAGGACGGAAAGCCGATTCCCGAAATTCGCGCCTCGATCACCTATTACTCGGAATTTGAACGCTACTGCTACGCGGTTGCCTACTACGATGAGGATCTTGAAAAATTCGGCGATTCGGACGACCGTTGGCTGACCCCTGCGGAATACGCCGAGCGAGACATGAGCTTTCTGTATTATTTCAGAAATGATTCCTGACAGGATCTCCGGTTTTTTGATTTTCGCCTCCCCAAAGACGAAAGAAACGGTTAGAAGCTATCAAAAAGTTGAGGCTGCGTCATTGGCGCAGCCTCTGCTCAAAAAAGCCGACGGTAGGCTTTTTTGTAGCGCGGAATTTGCGGTTTTCGACTGCAAAGCAGTCGAAAATTGCGGTATTTAGCCGCAAAGCAAAAACGTCGGGGGTGAGTACCAAATGCATTTTTGCATTTGACTCACCCCCCTTTTTATCTCCCTTCGCAAACGGCGGCAAAAACCGCGGTACATGCCGCTATGATCGCTTTGCAATCGCACAGATATCCCTTGCCCGCCTGCCCGTAGGCGGCGCGCATGGCACGTAAATGCTCGGACAGCGCACGGGACGGTGCCGCGATCGGTCGGATCGGCTGACTGCGCAGGCTTGATTGAAAACAGGCATGCAAGCTCTGCTCATAGGCACGGTGCGCGCGCATATCCCCCTCAAAATCCTCATTATGCACAAAGGTAAAGGAATCGGCAAGATAATGGATCAGGGTTCCAAGCGCGTAACAGTCGCGGAGACTTCGCAGCCCGCGGAGCCGTAACCGATCGAGCGTACGATATACGTGCGCCGCGGAATAAGGGGTATTGTGTCCGCGCATCGCACGGCTCTTGCGAAACCCGCGCAAATAGGTTGTGGGAATATAATCGGGACTCACGCACCCCAAAATAAAGGCGCGGCGGTGGCGTGAATGATCCCAGATCGACCATCGTCCGGCGCGGTCCAATAAAAAATTTGCCAACGCGCGGTGATCCTTTTGTTTCATTCGGCTTCTCTCTTTCTGCTTTGGTATTTTTATTGTATCACATCCCTCCCCTTTTTTCAAGAAATCCGCTGAAAAAACGACTGCCAATATCTTCCGTGATCGAAAAGCGGCACTTGACAAGTGACAAGACATGTGGTAAAATAAAGGCAATAAAACAGAAAGGAACCCCCTTTTATGCACGCAGAAAAGAGAAGATCGCAGATCATCACACGGCTCCAATCGGCTACCGAGCCGATCTCGGCATCGCGTCTTGCCGCCGAATTTGAAGTCAGCCGACAAATCATTGTACAGGATGTTGCCATTCTGCGCGCCGCGGGGCACCGGATCGTTGCACTCTCACGCGGATACCGCATCAACTCCGATAAATCCTGCCGCCGCGTTTTCAAGGTCTGCCATTCCGATGAAAGCGTTGGCGATGAGCTTCGCTCGATCGTGGATCTCGGCGGAACGGTTGACGACGTGTTCATCTTTCATAAGGTGTACGGCACCGTCCGCGCCGCTATGGGGATCCGAAACCGCGATCACGTGGACGAATTTTTGAATAATATCGCAACCGGAAAATCCAGCCTGCTCAAAAACGTTACGGCGGGGTATCATTATCACACCGTGTGTGCCGAGAGTGAGGAGACACTGGACCGCATTGAGGCTTCCTTGCGCGAAAAGGGCTATCTCGCCCCCCTGCGTGAATATGAGCCCTCCGATTTGACACCAACGCCCGATAACCGCGAAAAAAAAGACTAAAAGAACATTTCTTTTCCACGCGCTACTTGACATTTCCCGATCAATGTGCTATACTTTACGGTGTGGACCCCACAAAATTACATAAAGGAGTAAAGCAAAATGGCTAAAAAGAACACCTTTACCGCAGCTTATGAGGACCTTCCTAAGATCGTAAAGATTCTTCTTCAAATCTTTTTGGGCGCTCTCGTTGGCGGCATCTACAGAATCCTTCGTTTTGTAGAAAAGAACAACACCACCACCCTCGTTGTTGGTATTCTCGCTCTGATTCCGCCTATCAGTTTTGTATTCTGGGTTCTTGACCTCGTTACCGAGATCACCAGCAACAGAATCTCTGTTTTGGCAGACTGAATGTTCCTGATAAAAATTCCCACCCGCGTGCGGGTGGGAATTTTTATTTTTGAGTTACGGGGTAGCGGGTGTGGTTACAACTCCGCCCTCGGAAGCGTCGCCATTTAAAGCTCCCGTTCCAAGCCCTGCCAGGAGAGCGGAAAAATCCTCGGAGCTGAAGTAGGTGGTAGGAAGCTTGCCGTCCCACCTCTGAATGTAGTAGTAAAGCAGGAGCTGCTCCACGTCCTCATCGGTCAGATTTGCGGGATCCTTTGCGAAAATGTCACGCACCTGTCCGATCACAGCGGCATCCTTCTGTCCCGCATATTCTGCGGCGTCGGCTTGGATCTTAACAACGTCAAGGTCGGCGTTTGCGGCAATTACGGCTACCTTTGCCTCTGCCTCGGCTTCGATCTGCGCACGCTTTGCGGCAGCCTCTGCCTCCATGTTCTTCTGATCCTGCTCGATCTGCGCCTGCTTACTTCTCTGCTCCGCTACCTGCTTTGCCTCAACCGCATCGGTAAATGCGTCCGAGAAATCCAGGTTTTCCATCGATGCGTCTACAACCACGATGTTATATGCCTCAAGCTTTTCGGTGAGCACGCTGCGGATATCCTGAGAGAGCTGTGCGCGATTGCTCAGAAGCTGCTCCGCGGTGTATTTTGCAAGCTCGCTCTTTACTGCCTCTTGCACACGGGGGAGAATGATTACGTCGTAATAGGAAATACCGATATCCTTGTAGATCATCTGCGCATTGGATTTGGAGATCTGATAGTTGAGCGTGTAGGTTACCGAAACCTCCTGAATATCGGACGAGAAACAGGAGAGGTCGATCGACGCCTTCTGGTTGCGGTTGTCCATATTCACAACGCTCTTCCACGGTGCGGTGAAATGTACGCCCGCCTCGTAGGTTTCGTTTTCAACCTTTCCGAACACCGTTACAATACCCGTGTGTCCGGTGGGAACCGTGCGCAAGCAGCTCACCGTGATCAGTACAACGGCAATTATTACGAATACCGCTGACGGAAGCGTTCTTGTGAGAAAGCGGTTTTGCTTGGTTTTTACAAACAAAATGGCAATTCCCACAGCCAAAATCAAAAGTCCTGCTACAAACAATGCAATCATGATAATTTCTCCTTTCGTCCGGGGCTACCGGTTTTTCTATGATTGTGATTATATAATAACATGAATTTTAAATGCTGTCAATAGATTATTTAAAACTTTCTCATTATTTACATTTTGTTAACAAACAAAACAATTTCTTCCAATTGACCGCTCCTTGATCGGAAACTCTTGACTTTCCGCGCGCAATATGGTATGATAAAGAAAGATTTACAGACATATTCCGAGTGGATGCGACCGCTTGTGTCCCCACTCTGTCCATTGATAAAAGGAGAACTCTGCATGAAAATTTTTTTGAAACGCTCGGCGATCGTCGGCACGGCGCTGTTGCTCTGCATTGCCGCTCTGCTCGGACTGACGGCAACGCAAGCCTCGGCGGACACCTCGCTTGATTTTGGAATAGACGGCGTAAAGACCAACCAGACAATACCCGCCTCCTCCCTTTTTGAACAGCTCTTTGGCGAGACACCGTCGCCAAACGAAGCCGCGTATCTTGACGGCTTCTCAGGCATTTCCTTTATATATAACAACGCGATTCCCGACAGCCTTCTTGCAACCAAATACAACGGGGATCTCGGACGTCTCTCGGTGTCCCTGCCCGCTTATTCCTACACCGCCGCAAACGCGACTGTGGTGGAATGGATCCCAACCCTTGCCACCATTGATGGGAAAAGCAGTACCTTTACGTTGAAAAACGGGCAGTACGTTTGCGAATTTGATCAGCTTTTTTACTCGGGTGACTTTAAAATAAAAGTAGATTTTACATGGAACGCAACGATCCCCGCCGACGCGGTGGACACCTTGCTGACACTTACGTATACCCAAGCCTCCGCTGCCCTGACCGAACTGCAAGCCTATGAAACGGCATTCGCCGCCTACACCGACGCAAAAAACAAGCGGCTGGCATATGAGGCATATCTCGAAGCGGCAGACGCATACAAGCAGTACGCGGAGATCGATAAGCCCGCCTATGACAAGGCATATGCGGATTACACACAGCAAAAGGCACAGTACGACCGCTATCTTGCAAAGCTTGAGGCATACGAGGCATGGCAACAGTATTGGGCTTATCAGGAATTTATGACCGACGATATGCAAACGAAATATCTTGCGTATCAGGCATATCTGTCCAAAATCGCACCGATCAAGGAAAAGCTTGCCATTCTCGACACCCTTTTCGTCAGCGACAGCCATGGTTGGCAGCTCTATGCCTCTCTCATGGGAAATACGGTCACGCAGGTGGTCAACGGTAAAAAAGAGCTGATCCTTGCGGGCTGCTCCGAAAGTGACATCAACAACGCGGGAGACTCCACCAACGAATTGCGCCGTTTGATGCAGGCATATGCCGAGCTCCGCTCCGCTTCGTATGGCTCTGAGCACGCGCGCCTGACCGCACTCTATCAGTATTACACCGCAAATTACAACGCGATCGTAACACAGTTCGATAAGCTTTATACCGCGCTCAAGCGTTTGACCGACAAGGCTGCCGTGATCACCGAGCTGAGCCGCCGCGGAAAGCTGGAGCATTTCCGCCAGTTTATCGGTCAGCTTTACTACACACAGGCGGCATTGGACGACAGCGAAAGCATCAACTCCAACACTGTAGTTTCAGGTGTCACCGTCGGCTCTGCCGTGGAAGCCTGCCAGCAGCTTACAGACCGTAACAGCGCAAGCCCCGGCGGTGTTTTGATGCCGAAGGACGAGGTTGCAAAGGTAGATAAGGTAGAGCAGATCGACCGCCCCACCTTTGAAGAAGTGCATGATAAGCCGACGCTCGCCGAGTTTGGATTGCAAGCCGTTCCCGTTGAACCGACGGCTCCCCCCGTGGTTGAGGAGCCCGACACGGTTGCTTTTGCCCCCCTCCCCGGAGAGGAGCCGGACGCACCGAAGCTTGACGAACGCTTGCGTGCCGTTGCGGAGGATCTTCGCAACAAAGAGCTGAAAAAACGCGAGGCGCGCGGAAAAAGCGAGGTCCTGACACTCAAGCAGTCCGTTACCCGCAACGTATCGATCTCAAACCTGAAAACCATTTCCTTTTACAGCGCAGACGGAAAAACGCTGATCGACAGTCAGACCTTGGAATACGGAACGCCCTTCTCTTACCGCGGAACGACAGACGTTCAAAATCGTCCCTCGGACGAGCGCTGCCACTATCAGTTTCTGGGGTGGATCCTCCCGAACGGAGAAGCCCCCTCTGAATTGCGCGCAGTCGCAGACATGAGCCTTTACGCAAATTATTCGGAATCCCCGCGATTCTACAGCGTAACGTGGATTCTGGACGGCAAAACCGAGCTGCAGAGTCTTCCGTATGGTGCCCTTCCCACATCTCCCCTGCCCACCGTAAAGGAAACCGACGCAGCCTTTTCCTACACCTTCTCGGGTTGGGATAAGGATCTCGCCCCTGTGACGCAGGATGTGACCTATACGGCATCCTTTATCGCCACACCGCGCACCTATACCGTGACGTGGATCGCAGGCGACACGACCAAAACAGACACGCTCCCCTATGGGGCGGTTCCGTCCTTTGACGGCATTCCTACGAAAGCACCGAGTGATCGGATCTACGAATTTATCGGTTGGGACCGCGACATCGCAGAGGTCACCTGTGACGTCACCTATACCGCCCGATTCGGTGAGATCCAACTTGCAATCGATGAATTTGGCATGCCTTTAAACATAATCCACGAGGACGAACAGATCACGGTAGAGGCAACCGGCAAACGCGCGGATATCCGCGAGGCGGCGATCTATGCGCTGGCAAATCAAAAAGCGCTCTCGATCCGTTGGAGCACCTTCTCATTGACGATCAAGCCCGACCAGCTCCCCACGCTCATTGCCTCGCGCGCACGGGAGATCGGAATTCTGTCGCAGTCGGGCGACAACGGCTCAATACTCTATCAAATCGGGTATCTTAACAGTGCAGGCGGCAAGGAACCCATTGCGGTGCAGGCTACCCTGCAGATCCTTACCAATGAGAGCGGCGGTCAGCTTGTGGGCTATATACAAGGAACCGACGGTTGGTCGATGCTCACCGAAAACAGCATTGCGATCTCGGGTGAGGTCAGCTTCCGCGTTTCCGACGTCCATAAGCTCACGGTTTCGGCAAACGAGCCCGTAAACCTCTCCAAGCTCCCCCGGTTTGCTGAAAGCGGGATCGAGATCCTGCTGTCGCAGATCGGCTGTGAATTCGGATACGAGATCACGGCGGCAAAGCTGATTTTGCCGGACGGCACAGAGGTGCCCGTCACCGGTGCCTTTCGGATGCCAAGCAGTGCGGCAACGCTGGAGCTGACGGTGAAAAAGATCGTCTACAATGTCAGCTTCTTGGTTGACGGCAAGGTGATCCACACGGCACAATACGGAAGCGGCGAGGAGATCGGGCTTCCCGAAGCCCCCACAAAAGCTCCCGACGAGCTCTACACCTATACCTTCACGGGTTGGTCTCCCGAAGTTCCCACAATTGCGTACGGTGAGACGCGTGAATTGGTCTTTGAGGCTGTATTCTCCAAAAAGCTCACCGATCCCAACACCTTCACTCCCGATCGCTCGGCATTTTATCTTTTCCTCGGCATTGCCGGCGGAGCCTTCCTGCTGATCGCGGCGGCAACCGTTGCGCTGATCCTGATTCTCCGTCGACGTAAAAAGCGGAAGAAGATGGCGGAGCTTCCCAAAAACGAAATGAAAAAGCCTCTTACGTCCACCGAGAGCACCGATTCGCCATGTGAACAAAACGGCGACGGCGCAAACAGGGAAAGCATGAACGAAACCGACGCAAACACGGTCGACGAGAACGGTGACGGGGCAGATCCCAAAACCGATTGAACCGGATATCAAAAAGGGGTGAGACAAATGCAGCTTGCATTTGCATCTCACCCCCCGCTTTGAAATCGGGCTCTATGCGTTTTCCCATTCCCGCGTAAACGAAAGATATTCATGCGTGATCGGATGATAAAACGCGATGCGGTGGCAAAACAACGCGATTGGACAACGGTCACCGCGCGCGCCGTATTTTCCGTCTCCCAAAAGCGGATGCCCCCGATGCGAAAACT
Organism: Oscillospiraceae bacterium; assembly: GCA_015063585.1. Classification (GTDB taxonomy): domain Bacteria; phylum Bacillota; class Clostridia; order Oscillospirales; family CAG-272; genus UMGS1865. Next base: position 29,084 of record SVTW01000016.1, on the reverse strand, counting down.
GCACGCGGATCTGATGCGTGCGCCCGGTGTGCAAGCGAACCTTCACCAAGGTGTTCGTCTCCCCCGCCGAATCGGTGCGCTCGCCTATCACGGTGTAGTCCAAAACCGCTTCCTTTACGCCCTTTCGCGTGCGCTCCACCACAAATGTTTTGTTTTTCATGCGGTCATGAAAAAGCAGATCTCGGAGCGTTGAGGCATCGCTTTGCGGTCTTCCGTGCAGCCACGCAAGATACTCCTTTTCAAATCGGTGTGCCTGCACGTCGGCAGACAAGCGCGCGGCGGCGATCGGTGTTCTGGCATACACCATAACGCCCCCCACTCCGCGGTCCAGACGGTGGATCACACCAACGTATCCGTTGGGATTGCGCGCCGCCAACCGATCGGCAAAGCCGTTGCCCCCCTCGGCACGTTCCGACAAAAGCGCGGGCGGCTTTACGGCAACCGTAACCGATTCATCTTCAAACAAAATCTCCAGATTTTCCATTCTGCTTCTCTCCTATCCATATTCCAAAATCAGAAAGGCGGTGACCCACCCGTGCCTGCGCCCACCGATATGCTCTCGGAAGCCTCCTTGCGCCGTTCGCTCGGAGACTTGGATCCATTCTTTTCCATCTTTGTCCATTCCTCGCTTGACTCCACCAATTCCGAAGCCCGCAGACTTGCCGCCACGTCGGTCCCGCTTCCTGCCGTGATCGCGGCGGACACACAAACCGCGGGGCGCGGACGCATGGGGCGCGGCTTTTTCTCGCCCGCCGGAACAGGGCTCTATTTCAGCCTGCTCTACGAGTCGAGTGCCTCCCCCGCAGACGCCGTAACGGTTACGGGCGCGGCGGCGGTTGCCGTGATGCACGCGATCCGTTCGCTGACCGGAATGCAGGTTTCGATCAAATGGGTCAACGACCTCTATCTTGGCGGCAAAAAGATCTGTGGGATCCTTGCCGAATCGATCTTTGCGGGCAATACGCCCCCGCGCTTCATTCTGGGAATCGGCGTCAACCTCTCCACCGAGGCGTTCCCCGAGGAGCTTTCCGCCATCGCCGGCTCACTGATGGCAAGCGGTGTCTCACGCGCCGACCTGCTTGCTCAGATCCTGCGCGAGCTGAATCCCTTTTTGCAAGACCCTACCGACCGCTCCTGGCTTGCCGATTACCGCGCTCATTCGCTTGTGATCGGTAAGCGCGTTGCTTGGACGCGCGAGGGGCAGGTAGAACACGGCATCGCGCTTGACATTGATGCCAACGGCGGCTTATCGGTGCGCTCAGATGCCGGCGTGACACAAACGCTTCGAACCGGTGAAATCAGCCTCCGCGTTTGCAATCCATAAACCCCCGCTCCTGAAAACAGGAGAGGCTGTCTCAAACCGCAAATTGAGGCAGCCTCTTTCGTTTTCTGACGCAACTCAGCACACGTGCCAAATCACGGCTCACCGTATTTGTCGAGCATTTCGCGCGTTTTGAGCGCGATCTCAGAATCACGGTGCTTATAGTCTGTTATCACGCTCACGTCAACATGGCCGTTTTCCGTGATGAGCAGCTTACCAAAGCCGCAAAAATCCGCTCCAACCGAAGCCATCAGAACACGCTCCCCCGCATAGTTCAGTTCTACGTATGTGGAAAGCGTACGTTCGTAGCCGCCGTCCAAAACAGCGTCGATTCCCGTGGTGGCACGGATCAGATCCAGCGCGCGATAGGGTGCCTCGGTATTATCCTCTCCGAGGTTGGAAAGCAGTACCACGTAATCTGCGCCCGCATCCCGGCAGGCATTTACGTTTTTCTGTACAGTCTGATAAAAGGCATCCGCGTCCTTTCCGCCCCAGAGATTGTAAACAAGCTCACCGTTTTCCGAAAGGCCCTCGTTTTCACCGTCGATTGAATAAGGGGAGGAAACTCCGACAAACGCAACCGAAATATCGTTGTAGTAATCCACGATCGCGTAGGACTTGATTGCCGACAGCCAGGTGCCGTCCTTTCCCGTAAACTCCAAATTGCACGCAAGATAGCGTGCGTCCGACTCGATAAGCTCACTTGCCAGCGATTCAGCACCCAACGCAAATTCGCGCTCACCCGGCAGTGCGAAATCATAGCCGATCGCGTTCATCAACTCCACGCTTCCACGCGGCTGAAAAGCCGCCTCGGGCTCTGCCGTGAAGGCATTGCCGCAATCCACAAGCGTAACGTACGGTGTCTCGGATTCCATATACCGCACATAGGACGCAAAGCCGGCGTAACCGAGTCCCGCGTTGGGATCACCGTTGATATTGGCAGTAAAGAGAACCACAATATCGTCGGGCTGCGGCTTATCGATCCGAATACAGCCCGTAAAAAGCGGTAACGCAAGCAAAAGTGCTGTCAGCAAAGCAAAAACACGCCGATAACCGAACTTCATGGAACGAACCTCCCATTTTTAGATAAAACCTTGCTTTTATATATCATACCACATTTTTCCCGCATTTGCAACGGTAAAGTTTCCAAAAAGCCAAAGTTTTTCGCCCGTCTCTTTTTGAGGCGGGCGATTCTAATATTTTTTTCAATGCGAAAGACCGCTTTATTCGATCTCGACGATGGCTCCTGTTTTGGCAGAACGGAATGCCGCGAGGATCACCTTCAGATCCATGCGCATCTGGTCATGGGTGATCAGCTGCTCCTCCTCACCGCGGATCGCGCGGATGAAGTTGCGGTAGTAGTCGTGTACGTCCGACGGCTCGATCTCAACCTGATAGTTATCGGTGGTATATTCATTACGCGGTGCCATCGTCTTTGTCAAGCCTGCGGCTGTTTCAACCGGCGTAACATTCAGCTCCTGCCACTTGTCGCACTTTACGATATCCACGGGTGTTTTCCAATCCTGCATGCAAGCCGTACCCTGCTTTGCGCGCAGATACCAACGCGGCAGATTGATAAAGTTATAGGTTCCAACCTCAACGGATGCGCGAACACCGCTTTCAAAATAAATATCCAAGCGGAAGCCGTCATCACACTCGCTGTTGGTGATATAGTCACAGATACAGTTCACGCGCTTGGGCGCAAAGCCGAAGATCATCAGGATCTGGTCGATCAAATGAATCCCCCAGTCGTAAAGCATACCGCCGCCGCACTTCTTCTGTGCTCTCCAGTCGCCGGGGATTCCGCGGCTTCCGTGTACGCGCGACTCAATGCTGATCGTTTTTCCGAGCTCTCCCGAATCGCAGATCTTTTTGATTGCCAAAAAGTCTGCATCCCAACGGCGGTTCTGATGTACCGAAAACCGAACGCCGTTGCGCTCGGAAGCGGCGATCATACGCTCAAGAGATTCGAGCGTAATGGTAACGGGCTTTTCGCTGATCACGTTTTTACCCGCGTTCATAGCCGCGATGGCAAGCTCCTCGTGAACGTCATTCGGGGTAGCAATCGTAATCAATTCAACAGAGGTGTCTGCCAATACCTCCTCAAAGGAAGCATATGCGTGAATGCCGTTCTTCTCTGCCAGCTCACATCTTGCGGGGTCAATATCATAAATACCTGCCAGCTCTGCCACGTCGCTTTCCAGCAGCTTCTTGGCATGCCAACCGCCCATTCCGCCGTAACCGACGATCGCAACCTTCATTTTTTTCATTTTGATCAAGTCCTTTCTTCGCGTTTTCAAGAGTAAATTCTGATTTTATAAAAACACTTGATTTCATGGTAAGTATATATCATTTCCACTCTCTTTTCAAGATATGTTTTGCGTTTTTTAGGACATATTTTGCTATAAAAAAGGATTTTCACGTTTTTTAAAAGAAAAATATTGCAAAGCCCTTGTCAGCGCAACGAAAATATTGTATAATATATCATAATTTCAAATGATATTTACAGGAAAGGTACGGTTTACAAACGTGCAACAGTCAGAGCGTCAAAAGCATATTCGAAACTTCTCCATCATCGCCCATATCGACCATGGAAAATCTACGCTTGCCGATCGCATTTTAGAGCATACGCAAACGGTTTCCCAACGCGAAATGGAGGAGCAGATTCTGGATAATATGGATCTTGAACGTGAACGCGGTATCACGATCAAGGCACGTGCGGTCAAGCTCGATTATCAGGCTGATAACGGTGAGGTCTACACCTTTAATCTGATCGACACCCCCGGTCACGTTGACTTCAACTATGAGGTCTCGCGCTCGCTCAACGCCTGCGATGGGGCTCTTTTGGTGGTGGACGCAACACAGGGCATTGAGGCACAGACGCTTGCAAACGCATATCTTGCCGTTGACGCGAACCTTGAGATCATTCCCGTAATCAACAAGATCGACCTCCCCTCCGCCGACATTGAGCGTTGCCGCACCGAGGTGGAGGACGTGATCGGCATTCCCGCCGAGGGCTGCCCTGCGGTCTCTGCCAAAACCGGCTTGAATATTCACGACGTGCTGGAAGCGGTCGTGCGTGACATTCCCGCGCCCGTAGGTGATGAGAACGCGCCTCTCAAGGCACTGATCTTTGACTCTTATTATGACAGCTATCTCGGTGTTGTGGTTAACGTCCGCGTCATGGACGGCGAGGTGAAAAGCGGTGATAAGATCCGCCTGATGAGCACGGGCGCGGTCTTTGACGTGGTTGACGTTGGTACGATGGAGCCCTTTGGACTGAAAAAAGGAGACTGTCTCCGCGCGGGTGAGGTTGGATATATCACCGCCTCGATCAAGAGTGTCGGCGACACCCGTGTCGGGGATACCATCACGCTTGCCGCCAATCCCACCAAGGAAGCCCTCCCCGGCTTTAAAGCGGTACAGCCGATGGTGTATGCCGGTATTTATCCTGCCGACGGCGCACGTTATCAGGATCTCCGCGAGGCGCTGGAGAAGCTCCAGCTCAACGACGCGGCGCTCGTGTTTGAACCCGAGACCTCGATCGCGCTCGGCTTTGGCTTCCGTTGCGGATTTTTGGGACTTTTGCATATGGAGATTATTGAAGAACGTCTGGAGCGTGAATTCAACCTCGATCTGATCACCACAGCTCCCAGTGTTATCTATGAGATCAAGCTCAAAAACGGCGAAACGGTACGCATTGACAACCCGACAAACTTCCCTTCCCCCGACACCATCGAGGTGGCATACGAGCCGCTCGTAAAGGCAAACGTCATCACCCCTGTCGAATACGTTGGCGGACTCATGGAGCTCTGCCAGAATCGCCGCGGTGTCTTTATCGATATGAAATATCTCGATCCCACACGTGTGGAGCTGCACTACAATCTGCCGCTCAATGAGATCATCTACGACTTTTTCGATGCGCTCAAGAGCCGTTCCCGCGGATATGCGTCGCTTGACTACGAGCTTCACGGCTACGAGCCCTCCAAGCTTGTCAAGCTCGATTTCCTGCTCAACGGCGAGCAGGTGGACGCGCTCTCCTTTATCGTGCATGAGGAAAAGGCGTACGCACGCGCAAGAAAGATTGCCGAAAAGCTCAAGGACAACATTCCGCGTCAGCTCTTTGAGGTTCCGATCCAGGCAGCGATCGGAACCAAGGTCATTGCGCGTGAGACCGTAAAGGCAATGCGCAAGGACGTGCTTGCGAAGTGCTACGGCGGCGACATTACCCGTAAAAAGAAGCTGCTTGAAAAGCAGAAAGAGGGTAAGAAAAAGATGCGTCAGCTCGGCTCGGTTCAGGTTTCCCCCGAGGCATTCATGGCGGTCCTCAAGCTTGACGACGATCAGTAGAAACGTGATTTTTTCGCGGGGAAGGGGGCTTTTGGAAAAAGCCCCCTTCCCCGCTCCCCATCCCGCAAAAACTTTTAGAAAAGAAAAGGAAAGCCATGTCGACCAAACAAGAACACACACCTTTTGTTATTTTATACGAGTCGGTTAGAAGCGGAAATACGGTGCAATTTCGTTACAACGGGAAGATATACGAGATCTATCCGATCTGGTCGAACTGCAGCATAGACGGTCGCTTCGGTAACGTGATCGGCTGCTCGATCGGCGAGCGCGGCACAACACGCGACGACCGTGTTCCGCTGGAGGAGCTGTCCGAATATCGGCTCGACGACGAGCGGCTATGCGAGGTGCTCCTGACGGCAGATTTTTTGGACGACGACTTCTGATCTTCCCTTAAAAAAACGGCTCCCGTTGCATTCGATGCAAAAAAGAGCACGTCCTCATAAAATCTACCGAAATTCGACCCCCAATCGCGCGCAAAAACCTTGATTTTTCGATGCATGCGTGCTAAACTGAAGAAAAAACGGTTTTGGAGGATTTGGATGAACGATTTTCAATTTGGCAATTATCTATACGAAAAGCGCACCGAAAAGGGGCTCTCTCAGGCAGAGCTCGGCGCAATGCTCGGCGTTTCCAACAAGGCGGTGTCCAAATGGGAAAGCGGTGCCGCGAAGCCTCAGACCGCAAAGCTGTTACGTCTTGCCGAAATCCTCGGCGTGTCGGTGGAAGATCTTTTGTCGGGCGGACGGACCGAGGCAGCCAAGCAGGTGCAGGACGATCCGCAACGTTCGATCATGATCGAACAATGGATGCGCACCTGCCGTCTTGCGAAAATTTTCGCGTGGCTCCTTGTGGGAGGAATCCTCCAAATCCCATTTGTGGCAATATTTTTGATCGTAATTCTCAACGTCAGCGACGACGTGGGTGCGGCATACGTGCTCTGCACGATGCTTTTGCTCATCACGGCAGCAATTCTCACTGCGGCATATGGCATTTCACAAAAAAAGCAACGCCGCATGATCCTGCGCCTTTGGGCCGTTGATCCCGCGCTGCCGCCCGCCGACGCGCACACCGCAGACGAGGTCGACACGGAAAATCAAATCTCCGCGGCATTCCGCTATCAGCTGCTGCGGCTGGAGCGAATGACGGGCAGACTGCTTCTGGTTTGGCTGATCCTTGCCGCCATTCCCATATTCGCCTATATTTCCATTTTTGCGCTGTCCTATATCATTTCGGGTTGGGATGCACTCCTCTACGTAGTCTTTGCCCTTTATGTCGGCTTTTTCACGTGGGTGATCACGCTTCCCGTCTACACGTTGGTGTCGGTGATCGTCTATCTTGTGAGTCGCACGCGACTCTTTTCCGCTCACCGACAAGAATACCTTGCCTACCGACAAAAAAAGCGGACGGCAACAAAGAAGCATTGGTCCACTCCCCTTGCCGTCCCGCTATATTTCGTTATGCTGGTTCTGTCGGCGGTGCGTCTTTTCTTCGTTCCCACTCCGTTGATCTTCTGGATCGCCGCCGCATTGTTTGCTCTTTTATTCGGCACGGCGATCGTGGCGCTTTCGATCCTCACGCATCGGCTTGCCAAGCAGATGGCGGCATTGATGTCGGACGCAGACACTCAATTCTGAAAACACGCAAGAATGCCCTGATACAGACCGCGCGCAAAGAGTGCGGGATCGGACGCCATGAGCGCCGCCTCGGTGGGGTTGGTGATAAAGCCGATCTCCACGAGCACCGCCGGCATTTGCGTGTTTTTGAGCACGTGCAGATCGGTGCGCACCTTCATGCCGCGCTTGGCAAAGCCCGTTGCGGCAACCAGCGCGTCCACCAGCTCGGTACCGAGTGAAAATGCCTCGCCCGCATCCGAATAGGCAAACGCCTCGATCCCGTTTGCGGTATCATTTGTATAGGAATTGGCGTGAATGCTGATAAAATAATCGGCTCCCCATGCGTTTGCATCACCGCTTCGCGCCGCAAGGCTCTCGGAGTTGTTCGTTCCGAGCACCGTTTCTGCGGTGGGACGCGACAGACGTACCTCAAAGCGACCGTCCGCCTCCAGAAGTGCGGCAAGCTCCAGACCGACCGCAAAGGTGATATTCTCCTCACACAGCCCATTCCCCTGCGCGCCCGCATTGTGCGTTCCCGTAGGGTTATGCCCCTGATCGATGTAAATTTTGATGGGTTCGATCGGCTCCACGGGCGGATCCGTGGGGGGCGCAACCGTTTCGGACTCGGTTGTCTCGGTTGTCTCGGTTTCGGTTTCCGTTTCTGTTTCTGTTTCGGTTTCTGTCTCCGTTTCGGTATCTGTCTCTGTATCTGTCTCTGTTTCCGTTTCGGTTCCCGACTGCGTTTCCGTATCAAGCGTGCTCTGTTCGGTCTCCGACGCGGATTCGGAATCGCGTATCGTTTCCCGCTCATTCGTGTCCGACGGCGTATCGCTCACGGGCGGCTCGATGATCGTGATACACCCGAGCATGCCAATGAGCAAGCAGAACAGCAACACGGCAGAGAGGATATTTTGTATCGTTTTTTTCATGCGGACAAATTCCTTATTTTTGCAATTGATCTGTCACTATTATATCGACATTTTTCGCGTTTGTCAAGAAAATTCTTTCAACCAAGATATTCCACAATCCCGTTGTAAATTCCTCTCGCAAACAGCTGTGGGTTGGAGTCCATCAACGCGGCATCGGCAGGGTTTGAGATAAAACCGATCTCCACCAGCACGGCGGGCATGTTGGTACGGCGCAGGACGTAAAGCCCCGGACGCACCTTCATACCGCGGTCACGCAGACCGGTTGACGCGGCGAGCTGTTCCACGATCGCCTCCCCAAGCGAAAACGCGCGGGAAGGACGCGTATAGGAAAAAGCCTCCACACCGCTCGCGTCGGGATTATCCGATGCGTTTGTGTGAATGCTGATAAAATAATCCGCGCCCCATGCGTTCGCGTCGTTTACGCGCGCCTGCAAGCTGGTACTGTTGGACGTACCGAGCGCGGTGGTAGGAGTGGGGCGCGACAGCCGCACCTCAAAATCGGGATCGGCACGCAAAAGCTCCGCCAATTCCTGCCCCACGCGATAGGTAACGGTTTGCTCCCGCAGTCCGTTTCCCTCCGCACCCGCATTCGGGTTTTCGGGGTTATGTCCCTGATCGATGTAAATTTTCGTTGCCATAGTATCCTCCCGCAAGCGTTTGATTCTCATAAGCAGGATATGCAAACGGCGAACGAATGGAAAATACTTTATGAAAATTCAAGAAGTCGACAGCCGTTGACCGAACACAGAAAGGATCACTCATGAGCTCCATCAAAAAACTCGATGCCTCGGCAAAAGAAAAAAATCGCGTGGAGGCAGGAACGCTCTATCTCGTTGCCACGCCGATCGGCAACCTCGGAGATCTCTCCGAACGCGCGGTCAAGGTGCTCGCCGAGGTTGATTTTATCGCCGCCGAGGACACGCGCAACTCGATGCGCCTGCTCACGCACCTCGGTATTTCAAAGCCGATGGTCTCTTATTTCGAACATAACAAAAGGGAGCGCGGAGAGCAGATCGCCGACCGATTGGAAAAGGGCGAATCCTGCGCGTTGATCACCGATGCGGGAACGCCCGCCATCAGCGACCCCGGAGAGGACATGGTAGCCCTCTGTGCGGCACGCGGAATTCCTGTTTCCTCCATTCCCGGTCCCGTTGCGTCGATCGTTGCGCTCACGCTGTCGGGTCTGCCCACGGGACGCTTTTCATTTGAGGGCTTTTTATCGGTCAACAAAGCCGAACGCCGCGCGCGTCTTGCCGAGTTGCAGGGGGAGCCCCGCACCATGCTCTTTCACGAAGCCCCACACAAGCTTCGGGCTACCCTGAAGGATCTCACCGCCGCATTTGGTCCCAACCGCCGCATCGCGATCTGCCGCGAGCTGACCAAGCTCAACGAGGAGGTCTTGCGCATGACTCTGGAGGGCGCGGTTGCGTATTATGAATCAAACGAGCCGCGCGGGGAGTACGTGTTGGTAGTGGAGGGGGCCTCCGAGCGACCCGCCGCATCCGCATTTTGGGCGAACATGGACATTCCCGCGCACGTAGCACACTATATGGACAGCGGTATGAGTAAGATGGACGCCATCAAACAGACGGCAAAGGACCGCGGTCTGCCGAAAAATGAAGTCTACAAGCAATTCATTTAAATATAAAAAAAAGACAAAACAAGGAGGAGACCATGAACAGCATTCTACTTCGCTTTCCAAACGGTGCCGCAAAGGCACTCACGCTCAGCTATGATGACGCTGTGACCGAGGATATCCGTCTCATTGCGATCATGCAAAAGCATGGCTTGAAGGGCACGTTTAATATCAACACCTCGCAGTATATCAGCCCCGATTTTTCCTACCCGCCCGAAAAAAAGTGGGGACGGCGCATGACCGAGGCAGAAGCAACCGCACTCTATTCGCAGGAAGGGGTAGAACCGGCCCTTCACGGATATACGCATTCGGTTTTGTCCTCCCAACCGCCCGCACAGGTGGTTTATGAAGTTATGAAAGACCGCGATCATCTGGAGTCGCAATTTGGAAAGATCGTGCGCGGAATGGCATATCCCTTCGGTGCGTACAACGATTCGGTCCTCTCCTGTCTGAAAAGCTGCGGCATTGCCTACTGCCGCACCACAAAAGAAACACATCGCTTCGATCTGCCCGCCGATTGGCTCTGCTGGCACCCCACCTGTCATCATAACGATCCGATGCTTTTCGAGCTGACGCAAAAATTTTTGAAGGAGGACCGCTCCACCTGGCTCACACCGCGTGTTTTCTACCTTTGGGGACACGCCTACGAATTTGAGCAAAAGGAAAATTGGGATCGCATTGAAAAATTTGCCGCGGAGATGGGAGACCGCGACGACATCTGGTATGCCACCAATATTGAAATTTACGAATACGTGGAGGCTTTTCGTCAATTGATTTTCACGCTCGACGAGCGGATCGTAACCAATCCCACCGCAACGGCGGTGCGTTTCTATCTGAAGGACGTGCTCTACACGATCGAGCCCGGCGAAACACGCAGGCTTTTCTGAAGCCAAAAGGGGGTGAGTCAAATGCAAAAATGCATTTGACTCACCCCCTTTTGATTAGCTGATCAGACCCGCATCTACCGCAAAGGTTGCCTGCACAAGCGCGGCAAGCGCGGGGTATTCTTGCAGGGTGGGGTCGTCTTTCAAAATCGCGCGCGCATCGCACGTAGCGTCGGTAAGCGTTGCGGAATCCTCTCCCGCGTCGGCAAGTCGGAACGCAAGACCGCCGCTTTGTCTGACCGATCCGTCCGCCGCCGTGCCGAGAAAATCGCCGGGTCCGCGCTGGGCGAGGTCCTGTTCAGCGATCGCGTAGCCGTCGTAGGTGGTTCGCATGGTAGCAAGTCTTGCGCGGGAACGTTCGCCGATCGTGCCCGTTCCGCCCGCGACCAGAACGCAGTAGGATTTGCGCGTACCGCGTCCTACACGTCCGCGAAGCTGATGGAGCTGGGACAGTCCGAATCGCTCGGCATTTTCCACGATCATCAGGCAAGCGTTCGGCACGTTTACGCCGACCTCGATCACGGTTGTGGAAACCAAAATCTGAATCGTACCTTCCGAAAAGGCATGCATGACCGCATCCTTTTCGGCACTCTTCATTTTGCCGTGCAGAAAGGCGACCCGATACTGTGGAAAGGTCTTTTGCAATTCCTCCGCATAGCTGACAGCCGCCTTGAGCGGTGCCTGCTCCTCACGGACAGAGCCCTCGGAAGAAATTTCACACAGCGCAAGCTCGTCGGGGGGGAGCTCCTGCTCCTCAACAGCGGGACAGACCACGTAGACCTGCCCGCCCTGCCCGATCTGCTTCTCGATAAATCCATTGAGCCGCTCACGGTAGGATTCGTCCACAACAAAGGTGTCCACACGCTGCCGTCCGGGCGGCATCTCATCAATTTTGGAAAGATCAAGATCACCGTAAAGCACCAGGGCAAGTGAGCGCGGGATCGGCGTTGCGCTCATCACAAGCAGGTGCGCGTGCGCGTTCTTATCGGAAAGAGCGGCGCGCTGACGAGCACCGAATCGGTGCTGCTCATCGGTTACAACCAGCCCCGGCGCGGCAAATGCCACCCCGTCCGACAAAAGCGCATGCGTACCGATCACAACCGCGATCCGGCGATCGGGATCGGGGGCGGCAAGTGCCTCCTTGATCCGCCGCTTTTGTGCCGCAGCGGTCGCGCCGATCAAAAGGGCACAGGAAATTCCAAGCCGCTCGAAAATCGGGGCAAGGTCGCTGTAGTGCTGACGCGCAAGGATCTCGGTAGGTGCCATGAGTGCCGCCTGCCGACCGTTCTGCACGGCAATGAGCATCGCAGCCGCCGCACAAACCGTTTTACCGCATCCAACGTCTCCCACCACGATGCGGCTCATGGGAACGTCACGCGCCATATCGCGACGGATCTCCTCGATCGCGCGCGCTTGCGCTCCTGTGAGGTGATAGGGGAGCTGTGCGGTCAATGCCGCGATATCGCCGTTCGCGCAGATCGGTGCACCGTGTGTTTTCGTGGCGCGATAAGACATCGCCGCGCCAAGCGCAAAGCAGAAAAACTCATCATAGACCAAGCGACGGCGAGCCGTTGCAAGTGCCTGCCAATTCTCGGGGCAATGAATATTCCGTTCGGCATAAGCACGCGTGCAAAGACCGCGGCGCCGCCGCAGGTGCTCGGGCAAAGGATCCTCCCCCCTGCCGCCGATCAGCTCGAGCGCCATTGCAACGTCCTTGGCGATCTGCTTCGGGCTGATTCCATCGGTCATGCGGTAGACCGCCCAAAGGGGCGGAAGCTGTGCGCTCTCGCTCCATGCCTCGGCAACGGGTGACGACATGGCAAAGCCCTTGCCATGTCGCTCTACCTTTCCGAAAAAGCGAAAGATCGAGCCGAGCCGAAACTGATTTTTTAAATAATCCTGATTAAAATAAACGACCTCACAAACTCCGCTATCGTCAAAAGCCCGAAATTTGAGAAAGGTTTTGTGACTCCGCAGGCGAACCACGCGGGGCTCGGTTCCCACCGTCAGGATCACCGCGCTCTTGGCATCGGGGCGCGCGTCCTCAAGCAGGCAGATCTCTCCGCGATTTTCATAGGCACGCGGATAATGCCGAAGCAGATCTCCCAGCGTTTGAATTCCAAGCTTCGCATAATATTCCGCCTTTGTTTTCCCAACGCCCGGCAACACCGTTACGGGTGACGTGATACCCACGCCCGTGCTTCCTTGCAGCATTCCTGCTCCCCCTTTCATGCGTTCGTATGTTCATGTTTATTATACCGCCTCCCCTCGGCTTTGTCAAGTTTGCTCTGCCGCGTTTTTTGAAAAATAGGAATTTTCTACTCAAAAATATGATAATTCCGTATCCACTCTTGACTTTTTTATAAAAATATGACATAATTACCTTGATACAAAAAAAGAAAATCAGAACAGAAAGGATTTTGCAATGAAACCCGAACTGAACTATCATGAATCACTCTCGCACCTGCACGTTGGATGCGAAAAGCCGCACGCGTATTTCATTCCCTATCACAGCCACGCGGCCGCCGCTCTGCAAAACCGCGCCGTAAGCAACCGCTTTATCTCGCTTTGCGGTGAATGGAGCTTTCGCTACTATGCGTCGGTGCATGACGTAGAGGATTTCACCGCCGCCGATTGGACAAGTGAAGGGGCGGATCGCCTCAACGTTCCGATGAGCTGGCAGTATGCGCTCGGACGCGGCTACGACGTTCCGCACTACACCAACATGCGTTACCCCATTCCGATCGACCCGCCCTTTGTACCCAACGACAACCCCTGCGGGCTGTATGAGCGCAGCTTTGAGATCGATGCCGAAGCACTTGCCGACAAGGACATCAAGCTCGTGTTTGAAGGCGTGGACTCTTGCTTCTACGTTTACATCAACGACCGTTTTGCCGCGTACAGTCAGGTCAGCCATATGACCTCGGAGATCTCGGTCAATTCTTTTCTCCGCGCAGGCACCAATACCATCAAGGTGCTGGTGCTCAAATGGTGCGACGGCTCGTATCTGGAGGACCAGGACAAGATCCGTTCCTCGGGTATCATTCGCGAGGTATACCTGCTCCTGCGTGACAAGGTACACCTGACCGACCTCTACGTACGCGCAACTCCCAGCGAGGATTTCTCCGCCGCACGCGTTTCGGCAGAGTTGCAGACCAACGGCAAGGTAGACACCGATTGGGAGATCCTTTGCCCCAACGGCAAAACGATCGCGAGCGGCTCGCTGACCGTTGACGGAAACGCCACCGTGGAAGCCGCGATCGACTCCCCCGCCCTTTGGAGCGACGAGACCCCCTCGCTCTATACCCTCCGCCTCCGTGTGGGATCCGAATATATCCATCAGGAATTCGGTGTGCGCCGCTTTGAGATCAAGAACAAGGTCGTTTATATCAACGGCAAAAAGGTAAAGGCAAAGGGCATCAACCGCCACGACAGCCACCCGCAGCTCGGATCGGCTACCCCGATGGAGCATATGCTGCGCGATCTCTATATCCTTAAAGCCAACAACATCAATATGGTTCGCACCAGCCACTACCCCAACGATCCCCGCTTCTACGAGCTTTGCGACCGCCTCGGCTTCTACATTTGCGATGAAACCGATCTCGAAACGCACGGCATGCAGCTGATCGACAAATATGACGATCTTCTGGACAAATGGGATTATCTGACCAACAATCCCGATTGGAGTGAGGCGTATCTTGACCGCGCGGAACGCATGTTTGAGCGCGACAAGAACCACGCGTGTGTGCTGATGTGGTCGGTTGGAAATGAGAGCGGAACCGGACTCAATCACCGCCTGATGAGCGAATATTTCCACCGCCGCATGCCCGGCTGCATCGTGCATTGCGAGGACGCTTCCCGCCGTGCCGATAAGCTGTTCTACAGAGGTGAAGGCAAAGAGGCGCGCATTGATTTCGACTATATCGACATCGAAAGCGGCATGTATCTCGCGCTCGGTTTTGAAGGCGATCAGGAAAACAAGAACAAGGCAACCGTAAAGAGCTACCTGACAAGCAAGCAGGTAACCAAGCCGCTCTTCCTCTGCGAATACAGCCACGCAATGGGCAACGGTCCCGGAGACCTGGAGGATTATTGGCAGGCGATCTACCAATACGACGCCTTCTTTGGCGGATGCGTTTGGGAAATGATCGACCACTCGGTTGATATCGGTACTCCCGGCAATCCCCAATTTATTTATGGCGGCGACCTTGGCACACGTCCGCACGACTCCAACTTCTGCGTGGACGGTATGGTCTATCCCGACCGCCGCCTCCACACGGGCATGCTGGAATATAAAAACGTTCTGCGCCCCTGCCGTGTAACAGGCTATGATCTCTCCAAAAAGACAGTGACTCTGCGTAACATGCGCTACTTTAATTCCCTTTCCGATCTCGATCTCTATTGGACGGTCGAGCGCAACGGTAAGGTGATCGGCGAGGGCCGTGTTCTCTCGCTCCATATCAAACCGCAACAGCGCCGCACCTTCGCGCTCGATCTCGGCAATATCGAAGCACTCGACGGATTCTGTTACCTCAACCTCTCCTTCCGCTCCAACCGATCCTATCCTTGGGCTGCTGCCGGATGCGAGGTTGGATTTGAACAGATCACACTGACCGAAACGGCGATTACGTCCGCAGCGGCACCCGCGATCAGCGCAACCTTTGCCCTGACCGAGGAGGAGAAGTGCTTCCGTATCACCGACGGCGACAGCGTTTATACGGTCGATCGCGTGCACGGTCTGATCACCTCGATCATTGGAAACGGCAAAGAACTCCTCACCACCCCCATCGTTCCCAACATCTGGCGTGCGCCCACCGACAATGACCGCAAGATCCGCCGCGAGTGGCAAGCCGCATTCTATGATTGCATGGAAACCGCGTGCCGCGCCTGCACCGTAACCGAGCAATCCGACGGACGCATCGCCATCACGGCAAAGCTTTCTATGGGGGCAGCCCCTGCTTCGCCTCTGATGCGCATGACCGTAGTTTACGAATTTTCCCGCGGTGAGGGTGTAACGGTTCACACCGATGCCACCGTAGCGCCCAACCGCCCCTTCCTGCCCCGCCTTGGCTATCAGTTCCAAATGCCCGCCGACTGTGAGCATCTCGCCTACTTCGGACGCGGCCCCGTGGAATCGTATCAGGATAAGCGACATGCTTCGCGTATGGGTCGCTTCGGCACAACTGTTACCGAGCATTTTGAGCCTTACGTTCGCCCGCAGGAAAACATGGCGCACACCGATACACGCTGGGTAACCGTTGCGAATGCATCGGGCTTCGGTCTGCTTGCCACCAACACCGCCGAAACGGCATCCTTCAGCTTCAACTGCTCGCACTTCACGCCTCGGCAGCTGACGCAGACCGCGCACGACTATGAGCTCGTTCCGCTTGCCGATACCGTGGTCAATATCGACTGCGCGCAGAGCGGAATCGGATCGAACTCCTGCGGTCCCGCGCTGGAAGAAAAGCTGCAGCTCAACGGCGCGCATTACGCGTTTGCCTTCCGCCTGATGCCCACGCGCACAAATGATATCTGCCCCTTTGCAAAGACCCTTTGAGCGGCTCGGAGCATCGGAAATCTTTCTCGACAAAAGGTGGGAACATTTTTGGTTTTTCCTCATATTCTGATAACAGAGGACGGCAAAAGACCGCCGTATTCTCGAATTCTCAAGGAGGAACAACCATGAACAACTGCCTTTGCAATCTTTTCAACGATAACTGGGTTTGGCTGATCATTCTTGCCATCATTCTGATCTCCTGCTGTGGCTGCGGTAACACCGGTCATTACGGCTGCGGCTGCAACTGATCCCAAGTCCATTCCGTAACAGAACGGGGAGCGGCTTTTTGCCGCTCCCCGTTCTGTTTTTTATGCCGTCAGCATATGCTCTTTCAGAGGCTTAAAATTCACTTTTGATCTTCTCCAAACACGTTTTGCAAATGCGGCGGTCCTGAAAGAACACCACGTCGTCCGCATTGGAACAAAAGATACATGCCGGATGGTATTTCTGCAAAATAATGCGGTCTTCATCGGTAAAGATCTCCAGCGTGTCGCGAAGCTGAATATCCATGCTGTGTCTGATCTCCGCCGGCAACACGATTCGCCCGAGATCGTCAATTCTTCTGACCATTCCTGTTGATTTCATTTTTTTCTCCCCCTTATTATGTTCTTATTTGACAAAATGATGCAAGAATCCCAATCTATCCATATTATAATACATCTTTTTTGTTTTGTCAATGTTTTTATATGGAAAAATTTGTATAATTACGCGAAATCGTCCGACACAAAACGACATTCGCGGTCGAAAAAAAGGAGGTTTTGCGATGCTTGGAAAAATATTCGGCATTCTCTGCCTGATCTCGCTCGGCTTTGGTATATTTGAGGGAAATATCATTCCGATGGCGGACGCCGTGATCGACGGTGCCGCTGCCTCGGTTCGTCTCCTGCTTTCTCTTACGGGCATGATGTGCCTTTGGTGCGGCATGATGAACGTTTTGACCGAAGCAGGCGTGATCCGCCGTCTGTCGCGCCTGCTTCGCCCGATCCTGCGCTTCTGTTTTCCCAAAGCCGCGGCATCCGGAGAAGGCATTGAGGAGATCAGCGCGAACATCAGCGCCAATCTCCTCGGTATCGGCAACGCCGCGACACCGCTCGCGCTCCGCGCAATGGAAAAGCTACAGCGACATAATCCCGACCCCTCCCGTGCCTCCTCCGAGCAGATCACGCTTGCCGTTCTCAACACCGCCCCCCTGACCCTGCTCCCCGCCAATATCCTTGCCCTACGGCGCGCCGCCGGCTCGTCGGATCCCTACTCCATTATGCTGCCCGTTTGGATCACCTCGGCGCTCTGTACGCTGTTCGCGGTTTTCCTGACCGTGGCTTTGGGGCGGCTTGCTGACAAAAAGAAGAACGGACGGGGACAGCGGTTATGATCGAAACACTTTCCGCCCTTTCCATGCCGCTCATTACCGCACTTGTGGGATGCGTAATGCTCTTTGGCAAACGGAATTATTTTGAAGCCTTTACAAAAGGCGCGACCGAAGGACTGCAAACCGCGATCCGCCTCCTCCCCACACTGGTTGGACTAATGGTAGCGATCTCAATGCTGGGGGCATCGGGTGCCGTTGCGCGGCTATGCGTCTGGCTTTCCCCGATCGCCAACGCGATCGGACTGCCTGCCGACCTGCTTCCTCTGCTGCTCACGCGTCCCTTTTCGGGAAGCGCGTCTACAGCGGCATACAGCGCGTTGCTCGATGCCGTGGGGGCGGACAGCTTCACGGGGCTTTGCGCGTCGGTGATCCTTGCGACCTCAGATACCGTGGTTTACGTGATCACCGTCTATTTTTCCTCGGTGGGGATCCGCCGCACGCGCTATGCCTTCCCGGTCGCCTTTGCCGTCATGCTTTT
The DNA here is from genome assembly GCA_015063585.1 of Oscillospiraceae bacterium. Classification (GTDB taxonomy): domain Bacteria; phylum Bacillota; class Clostridia; order Oscillospirales; family CAG-272; genus UMGS1865. Next base: position 10,947 of record SVTW01000016.1, on the reverse strand, counting down.
TTGCATCTTTTTTTCCTGCTTTTTATGCAGAACGCGTTTGTTTTGAACAAAAGCCGTCAAATACTATCGCAAAGATAGATTTTCGGAGGTCTTTGAAGATGTTAAAGGGCGCGCAAAAACAAATGATCGTGATTCGCACGGGAGACAGCAGATATTTTGACGAAGCCTATTTTGTACTGCGCAGAGAGGTTCGCACAAACGGAAAGACGCAAGGCGACATGATTTTGGAGGCAAATCGTATTTTGCGTCAAAGTGAGCCCGAAAAACGCCGCGGCAAACACTCCCTTTGGCGCGGGATCCTGCTTTTTTTCGGCGGCGGGATCTTGGGAGCCGGAATCGCGTTGCTTTTTGCCTGCCTGCTGCTTTGATGCGGAGAATGGGAAAGTATGTGCGTTTTCCTCTTGACAAAAAGACAAAAGCGTAGTATAATAGTAAAAGCGATATGAGAGCGTTTTGCATGTATGCCCCAACGAGCGGCGGCAGAGCATGCCTTTACGAATATCATATAACGGGCTTGGCTTGGCTGCGTGTGCGTGTTGGCGGTCTTGATGGGCTCGTTTCTGCCTGTTTCGGGGCTTCCTTTTTTGCGCCCAAAATGAGCAGAGCTTTAAAATGGGGCGGTTTTCGAACGGTGTTTGAATCGGTCGGGACCCGCTCTACATCAGTATGGAAAGAAAGGATTTCAGAATGCCAAGAAAACCGAAAAAAGGAAAACCAACAGGAAAGATCCGCATTATCCCGCTTGGTGGATTGGGTGAGATCGGAAAGAACATGACGGTGATCGAATACGAGAACGATATGATCGTAGTCGATTGCGGCTTGGGATTTCCCGACGACGATATGCCGGGAATCGATCTTGTGATCCCCGATATCACCTATCTTGAATCCAATCGGGATCGCATCCGCGGTGTTTTTCTGACACACGGACATGAGGACCACATCGGCGCGGTCCCCTATCTGCTCCGTTCGCTCAATCCGCCGATCTACGGTACCCCTCTGACACTGGGGATCATCAAAAACAAGCTGGAGGAGCACATTCTGCCCCACACCCCCAAGCTCTGCGCCGTCAACGCGGGTGCTCGCGTAAAGGTGGGTGAGATGGAGGTTGAATTTATTCACGTGAACCACTCGATCGCCGATGCATGTGCTTTAGCGATCCGCACACCGCTCGGAACCATTGTCCACACGGGCGACTTTAAGCTCGATACCTCTCCCATCGACGGAGAGATGATGGATATCGTGCGACTCGGAGAACTCGGACGCGAGGGTGTGCTGATGCTGCTCTGCGAGTCCACAAACGCCGAGCGTCCCGGCAATACCCCCTCGGAGCGCAAGGTTGGCTCGTCGCTTGAGTATATCTTCTCCACACACCCCAAAAAGCGCATCATCATTGCCACCTTCTCCTCTAACGTCCACCGCGTTCAGCAGATCATCGACACCAGTGCGCGGCATGGCAGAAAGGTTGCGATCACGGGGCGCAGCATGATCAACATTGTAAATGCCGCCATCGAGCTGGGATATATGAAGGTCCCGCGCGGCGTATTGGTCGATATCAACGACATCAAGCGCTTTAAGCCGAGCGAGCTCACGCTCGTAACCACCGGAAGCCAGGGAGAGCCCATGTCGGCGCTCTACCGCATGGCGTTCTCGGATCACTCGCAGGTATCGCTTGACGCCAATGACCTTGTTGTGCTCTCCGCAAGCGCGATCCCCGGAAACGAAAAGCTGGTGGGACGCATTATCAACGAGCTCTCCCGAAACGACGTGGAAGTGCTTCACGACGCGGTTGTGGAGGTACACGTTTCGGGGCATGCGTGTCAGGAGGAACTGAAGCTGATGCATGCGCTCGTCAAGCCGCAGTACTTTATGCCGATCCACGGAGAGGCGCGCCATCTGATCGCCAACCGAGACCTCGCCTGCTATATGGGCATGTCGCTGCCAAACATCTTCCTGTCCGAGATTGGAAAGGTGCTGGAGATCGACGCATCCGGTGCACGTTGGGCAGGAACCGTTCCCGCAGGCAAGATCCTTGTGGACGGCTATGGCGTTGGAGACGTTGGCAATATTGTGTTGCGTGACCGCCGACACCTCGCGCAGGACGGTTTGATCGTTGTGGTTGCAACGGTTGACACAGAGGAGCGCATGATCGTATCGGGTCCCGATATCGTCTCGCGCGGCTTCGTGTACGTCCGCGAAGCAGAGGATATGATGGAGGAAGCACGGCAGATCGCCTACGAGGCACTGCTTGACGCATTGGAGAGCGGCGACCGCGTGGATCGCATGCAGATCAAAAAATACGTCAAGGACGATCTGACACGGTACCTCTACGCGAAAACCAAAAGAAAGCCAATGATCCTCCCCGTTATCATGAACGTGTAAGTTTTATATAAATGATGTATAAAACGCACAAAGTTTAGCATTTGTTCATATTTGCGACACAAGTGCGTCACACAAAAAAGATATAATATCAAGAGTGCCGCCTCTATGCGGCGGAATTATTATTTTTTCAAACAGAAAGGACACCCCGACTATGGGAAAAGGAAGCAGAAACAGACAGCTCCACTTTCAGGATAAGTTGGAGAATCCCCAAAAGTACAAAGAAAAGAAAAAGGCCCCCAAATGGCTTGGCTCGGCAATTGCGCTGACCCTTGCAATTGTGATTTTGGTGGGTATCGTTGCATCGGCTGTGATCGACAGCGGTATTATCAAGCGTAACCGCGTGATCTTTGAAAGCCAGACCGGTAAGTTTGACGTTACCCAGCCTATGGCAACCTACCTTGCATGGCAGGAGCAATACTCCACGTGGTATTACTATTGGTACTACTGCTCCTACTACGGACAGAAGGACGAGACCGGACTTGTATCCACCTTCTCCTACCCCGACGCTTTTGCACAGGCATTGGCAAAGCTTTCGATCCAGGAAACGCTCCGCGACTGCGTGGATGACGTTCTGGATACGCTCAAGATCTACATCGCGGTTTGCGATGAGGCAGATCGCAAGGGCATAAAGCTTGACAGCGAGGATCAGGCTGAGATCGACAAAACCATCACCGAGCTCAAATCCATGCAACAGAACTTCGGTTACACATCCTTCAAGGCGTTCCTCAAGGATAACATGGGCAACGGTATGAAGGAGAGCGATATCCGCAAGGCGCTTGAAATGGTAACGCTCTACACCAAGTATACCTCCATTATGCAGGTTGAATACGAAAAGGTGGTTACCCCCGGCGATCTCGCAACCTTCCGCGATGAGAACCCCGACGACTACTACAAGGTTGATTACCTCACCTTTGCCGCAGACAACGAGGACCTCGCAAAGGAGCTGATCGCCTGCACCACCGCTGAGGAGTTCAAGGCACTTGTACTGAACAACCACCTGAATAAGAACTATAAGACCGCATTCAACAAGTTCACCACGCTTGTAGAAACAAATGAGGTACTCGCCTCCATCAAGGATCTGACCGATACCGACACGAGCAAGAAACTCACCGAAAAGCTCGACGAGCTGGGTGCGGATGCCGTGAAGGAGATCAAGGCGGAAGACGCACTCGTGAAAAACAACAAGGAGCTTTCCTCCTGGTTGCTCAACAAATCGCGCAAGCAGTATGAAAAGAACGTATTCGTTGTTGAAAACGGCGTATATCTGATCGTGATCATGTCCGAGGAAGGCTCCACCGAGAAGGCTTCGGTTCGCCTGAAGTTCTATGAATACGTTGAGGGCACGACCTTTGAGGGCGACGAGAACTTCAAGGAAAATATCCTGAAGTATATCACCGAAAGCAAGAAGGACACCCCCAGCTATCCTACCGTAACCTATAAGAAGGCAGCCGACAAGGCAAACGCACTCAAGACCGAGCTCGAAGCAAAGGACGCAAAGATCGCTGAGATCCTCAAGGCAAACAATGCTTCCGAGCAGAAGGACGTTACCTCCTCCTCTACCTCCACCTCCAAGCTGCCCAAGGCGGTTATCACCGCGGCAACCGCTTCGAGCGTAAAGGCAGGTAAGGTGCTGATTGCAAACGACGGCAACACCTACTACACGATCTACGTCAGCGACGTAACCGATAAGAAGTATGACATTTCCTTCGTTACCTTCGTTGGTGACACCTACTATCAGATCATCGACGATCTGACGGCATCGCTGAACAAGGTATACCCCACCGAGCAGACCAAGAACTACGTTTCCGAGCCCGAAAAGGACAGCTTTGAGGCTTGGATGTCCGAGACCGTGAAGGATCAGGGCATGACCTCGGCACGCAAAGAGTTCGACACCAAGTATTTCAAGGTCACCAAGGATAAGGTTGACACCTACAACGCATATATCATTCTTAACACGCCTCTCTACCTGGATACCGAGGTCGTTGTGAAGGGTGGATACCTTAAGTTCTCCAAGGACGACTTTGCAAAGCTTGCAAACGACGCGCTCAACACCATTAAGGATAAGACCGATCTCGACCTGCTCAACGCACTCTCCGCACTCGACTCCACCAACGCAAAGGTTTCCACCGCGATCAAGGAGGATACCGTAAAAACGTTGGACGAGGAACTGCACAAGTGGCTCTTCTCCGCTGACCGTAAGGCAAACGACTCCGCTGTGATTACCGCAAAGGACGGAAAAAGCGCATACGTTGCTGTCTTCTCCGAAAAGGCAGAGCTTTGGGCAAGCACCGCAAAGACCAACTACGTAACCGAACAGCTCAAGGAATGGGCGGACGGTCTTGCTGAAAAATACACGGCAAGCGAATCGGTTCTCAATAAGCTCGGTCAGCCCACCCCCGAGGAAACCACCTCCGGCACGGGCACCGGTTCAAGCGAGGAAAGCTCCTCCAAAGAAAACGACATTGACGGTTGATTAAGACCGTTTCTCACAAATGGCATGGATTATTTCCGTGCCATTTTGTGTCTTGCCGAATATAATGAAGTATAACAAACAAGATGAAAAGGATGATTGACCATGGTACTTGACGCAAAACAAACCACCCTTGCCTACCGTTGCCCGCATTGCGGCGCAGGTGTAATGAGCGCGGTAAATATCTTCTCGCTCTCGGCTGACATGATCAAACTCAAATGCTCCTGCGGAGAAAGCGAGTTGACCGCAACCCTCTCCAAGGACGGAAAGGTCCGCCTGAGTATTCCCTGTCTGATCTGCGCCAATCCTCATTCCTTTACACTGAATTCCACCGTCTTTTTCGCAAAGGACCTTTTCACGCTCGCCTGCCCTTATTCCGATCTTAAGCTGGCTTTTATCGGAGAAACGAATCTGGTAAAGGCAGAATTGGCTCGCAGTGAGCTGGAGTTGCTCGAGCTGTTGGAAAAAAGCGGTGTCCGCTCGCTTTCGGATATTCAAAGTGAGGAGGCTGCCTTGAGTGATCCGCAGGTGCTCGAGATCGTGATGTTTGTCATCAATGATATGGATGCCGAGGGAAAGATCCATTGCAAGTGCGATCCCGCGGAAAACGGGCGGCAGTATGACGCGGAGATCCGCAACGATGGGGTTTTGGTGTCCTGTCGGAAGTGCGGTGCCTCCCGCCTGATCCCCACCGATTCAAGCATCAGCGCGCATTCCTTTTTGAATGCCGACGCTCTTTATCTGGAATAAAAAAGCAAGCGTCGTTTTTTTGCCATTTTTGTGAATCCAATCAAAAAAGGATTGACGGGGTTCTTGAAATATGATATAATAAAATGTGTAAAATCCCTTTTTATGACATTGCTTGAAAGGAACCGTACAGGATATGAAAACCTCTGAATTGAAAGCCGCCGTTTTGGGTGGCGCGTTCGACCAACGCTTTACTTACATCTACGGCGAATCCGCCCTTGAAGCACAAAAGGCGCGTTATGCCAAGGCAATTGATGAATTTGCAAAGCTTTACGGCGCAGACCGCGATGCCGCGCTTTATTCGGTTGCGGGCAGAAGTGAGCTCTCGGGGAACCACACCGACCACAACTTTGGCTGCGTGATCGCGGCTTCGATCGACCTCGATATCATTGCCGTTGCCGCGCCCTCTGACGGATCGGTGATCCGTGTCAAGAGCGCGGGCTTTAAAGAAGACGTGGTTGATATCAACACCTTCACCGAGCCGCTCGAGACCCCCGAAGGCCATTCCAATGAGCTGATCGCGGGCATGGTGGCAGGCTTCCGTAAGGACGGCTACAAGGTGGGCGGATTTGATGCCTACACCACCTCCAACGTGCTCAAGGGATCGGGCATTTCGTCCTCCGCGGCATTTGAGGATATGATCGGTAATATTCTCAACCATATCTATAACGACGGCAAGATCGACAACGTAGAAATCGCAAAGCTTTCGCAGTACGCGGAAAACCGATTCTTCGGTAAGCCCTGCGGTCTGATGGATCAGGTTGCTTGCGGTGTGGGCGGTATTGTGGCAATTGATTTTGCTGACCCCTCCAAGCCCTTGATCGACAAGCTGGACTTTGATATCACGGCCGCCGGCTATAACCTCTGTATCGTCAACACGGGAGGCAATCATGCCGACCTGACCGATGATTATGCGTCTGTTCCGCTTGAAATGAAATCGGTTGCCGCAAAGCTCGGTAAAAAGGTATTGCGCGAGACCGACGAGGATGCCGTTATCGCCGCAATTCCTCAGCTCCGCGAGACGCTTGGGGACCGCGCGATCATGCGCGCAATGCACTTCTTTGCGGAAAACAAACGCGTTGCCGCGCAGAAAGCCGCGCTTGCAGCCGGTGACCTTGACGCATTCTTTGCGGGTGTTATCGCTTCGGGACGCTCGTCCTTCTGCTATCTTCAAAACGTTTATACCACCAAAAACGTATCCGAGCAGGGACTCTCCCTCGCGCTCTGTCTTGCCGAGCGTACGCTTGCCGGCAAGAAGGCGGCTTGGCGTGTTCACGGCGGCGGCTTTGCGGGTACGATCCAAGCCTTCGTTCCCACGGCAGAGGTTGAAAACTTCCGTCGGGTAATGGATGCCGCATTCGGTGAGGGTCGATGCATGGTGCTTCGAATCCGTCCCGTTGGCGCTGTCAAGATCTAAAGCTTAATATACACCTGTCTCGGTGCGATCTATCCACGAGAACAGATTCATCAAAAGGGACGGTCAGCAGATGCGAAGCCGTCCCTTTTTACAAAAGTAAAAGGAGGGTTATTTATGAAATTTTGGACGTATAACGTATGGATACTCCTGTTGACGCTCATGGTCCTTCTCTCCTCGTGTAACACCGTAACGGCACCGCCCAACGCGGAAACGGGGTCGGGATCGGAAAGCGTTTCAGAATCGGAGTCAACATCGGAATCGCGCTCCGACACCACTGAAAACGAGAGCGAAAGCAAATCCGAATCACAATCGAACACCCAAAACGATTCGGTTGACCCGCCGATCAAGGGCAAGCTTCCAACGTCGGTAACCAGACCTCCCGAATACATGGGCGGAGACGGATTGAAAACCCGCAAATATTTGAACCAAACCGAAACCGACTATGAGCTTGCCTGCCTTTATTTTGAACAGAACGGCTACACGCGCTACTGCGGACGCGACACCGAAAACACGCGCTCGGCAACCTACACCAAAAACGATGCCTATGCAACGCTTTTCTTCCGCCGCAAAAGAGGCGATCTGACAGTGGGACGCGCCGATCACGGTGCACTGGTTCTGCCGCCGCAAAACGAGCCCTATGAAAGCCTGCGTGAAACCACATTCACCCAGCCGGGGCTTTCGGGGGAAGGTATGTGCGAGATCCTTCAGCTTGCCGACGGCAGCTTTTTGATCTTCGACTCGGGAACCTCCTCCGCGGGCGTTGAGATCTATCGGGAGCTCTGCCGTTTGAGCGGAAAGACCACGGATATCCATATTCGCGCATGGGTGCTCACCCACTCACACAGCGATCACTACGGCGGCTTTCTCGCCTTTTTCAGCGAAGGGAAATATAAGGACGCGGTAAAGGTCGACTATATTTTATATGCCCCCATCAACCGCTCGGTTGCTGATAAGCTCCTTTCCTACAATACAAGCTGGGATAGCATTGACTATTATTTTTGCGACGCGTTTCCTACCTACATCAAAAACCGCTTGCCTAAAACGAAGCTTTGCGCGGTTCATGCGGGACAAACCTTTACGTTTGCCGATGTGGAGCTTCAAATCCTTTATACGTCCGAATACCTCTACATTGACAGTGTTCCCATCAACTTTAACAACACCTCGATCATCTCACGCGTAGAAAACAAGGACGGATCGGTTCTCATCATGGGAGACAGCGGCGAGAATGCAACCGATTGGGCATTGCAGACCTACGGCACAGAAGAGCTGAAAAGCGACATGATGCAGGTCACACACCACGGAATGGTAACGGGCTATGATGAGCGTATGATGGTGCGCGCGGATCCCGACACCTATTTCTGGCCCTGCAGCGAAAACAAATTCAACCTCTATTGGGGACTCTCCTATACTGCCAAGCAATATGCCATTTCAAATGCCGAAAACATCACACACGGCTATGGGTCGGCAACGAGAAAGCTCTCCTATCGCGGAAGGTTCCCTGACGGAATGGAATTGCTTACCCCCGAGATCGCGGTTAACGGAAACGGCGTCACCTTTATTCCTACCGACGCAAAATCCATTCAATTCACTGTAAACGATGCCACCGACCCCTACATTACCCTTCCCGTTTCCTTCTCCGCGGCACAGTACAATGCCGTTCGGATCCGCGTGCGCTGTCCCGATTACAAAACCTCCACCCTTTCCTGGACGGCGGGCTCGCAAATGCCCTTTGCCTTCAGCGCCGCCAACCAAAAGAAGCTGGGACCGCAAGGCGCGGGAAAAGGCAATATCGTAACGCTTCTGGTCTATCTCGGAAACGGTAGCAACTATACCGGAACGGTTACCTCTCTGCGTCTCGATCTCGGAGAAGCGGTTGGCGATACGGTAACGGTATTTTCAATCGAAGCATTTCACATTGACATCGACCAAAAATAAAGAAAGTTGAGAAAAAAATTGAAACCCGAAAACAAAAAATTACTCCTGTATTTGCTGATCAACTCCGTGGTGCTGATCTCGCTTTATTTCTTACTTACCGAACGCTTTCAGCTCACCTTTATTCCCTACGTATACCTCGCTGTCGGTGCCGGGCTGGGCTTCGCGTACGTGATCTACAACCGCGGCTTTGTCGGCAAGAACACAACCGTGGACATGCTCCCCGACGACATGCCGCTTGAAAACAAGCAGGCCTTTCTGGAGGATTGCCGTCAGCGGCTTCATAAGTCACGCTGGATGATCACGCTCCTGCTCCCGATCGTGTTTGCGATCGGTGCCGATCTGATGTATCTGTTCCTGTTCCCGCAGATCAAGGAGTTTTTCTTATGAGTCATGTCCGCATCGTCTCGCTTTATTCCGGCTCAACGGGAAACGCGTTTTTGATTGAGGCAGGAAGCACCTGTTTGCTCATTGACGCGGGAAAGAACGCCAAAAAGCTCTGCGCTGCTCTGACCGATGCCGGTGTAGCCCCCGATTCGATCCGCGCAATCTTTATCACGCACGAGCACAGCGATCACGTCAGCGCGCTCCCTGTGTTTCTCAAAAAGCATCCCCTCCCCGTGCATGTTCAGCGTGCCTCTGCTTACAAGCTGGCAAACGATCCTGCCGTTGCGCCCTGCCTCTGTCTGCACGCGCCGCTCTACACCGAGGAGATGGACGGAGGGATTCGTGTCACCTCCTTTCCTACCCCACATGACAGTCAAGGCTCGCTCGGTTACCGCATAGAAGTAACCGATGAAAACGGCGCGCCGATTCGCATTGGGTATGCAACCGATATCGGGCACGTTTCAGACGACGTGGAGTCGGCTCTGATGGGGTGCGATGCCGTGATTCTTGAAAGCAACCACGACCCCGACCTGCTTATGCTCGGACCCTACCCTTACGATCTCAAACGGCGCATCGCCTCTCGGCGCGGTCATCTCTCCAACGCCGACAGCGCCGCGCTTGCCGCCCGTCTTTGCGCGAACGGAACAAAAGTGTTGATGTTGGCGCATTTGAGTCAGGAAAACAACACGCCTGACCTTGCCTACGACGAATGCTTCAGCGCTGTGGGCGACGACAAGGTTCAAATCTGCATTGCTCACCCCGATCATATCACGGAGGTCTCGCTATGATCTATCTGACCGTTATCACAGTTGGAAATCTCAAAGAGAGCTATTGGCGCGAAGCGGTTGCCGAATATGAAAAGCGACTGAACACCTTTTGCAAGCCAACCTTGCTTCAACTGAAAGAGGCAAGGCTTCCCGAAAACCCGTCCGAGGGAGAAATTCGATCGGCTCTTGCCGACGAGGGGCGCCGCATTCTCGAAGCCATTCCTCCCCGTGCCTACTCCATCGCTCTTTGTGTGGAAGGAAAGCAGTTTTCGTCCGAGGAGCTTGCCGCAAAGTTGGAGGGCGTGATCGCTTCCGAAAGTGGGAATCTCTGCCTGATCATCGGCTCCTCTCACGGGCTTGCCGATGAGGTCAAAACGGCTTGCCAGCTCCGACTTTCCGTCTCAAAGCTCACTTTTCCGCACCAAATGATGCGCCCACTCCTCCTTGAAGTGCTCTACCGTTCCTTCTCCATTATCAAAGGAACAAAATATCATAAATAATGGTTTAGAGTCGGAAAACTTCTTAAAAAAAGTTTTCCGACTCTTTGTTATGCAGGAGGTCGCAGTTTGCGGGGGCGCGATTAATGCGGGGGCGCGATTAATGCGGGGTCTTTTTGAAAAAAGACCCCTGCACCCCAAAAACTTTTCCGAACAATTTTTATAGTGTGATGGAGTGCGCGTCGGCTCAGGACCCAGGTATTGCCAATTGCCGTCAGGCGCCTCCAAGACCCTGCCGGCACTACCGATAAAGAAAAACACGCGTGTATGCGTATTTGTAATTCCCCTTCTGCGTCATCCTGAGCGAAGGGGCGAAGCCCCGAGTCGAAGTTTTGCGTAGGTGAGGCATGC
>SVTW01000091.1 GCA_015063585.1 Oscillospiraceae bacterium | reverse complement strand
TGAACAAATATTTTGCAGATGCAAAGAGAAAATGCGCAGTAATATAAGATATTGCAAGCATTTTATCTGCCGCAGATGCGGATATTTGTCACACAAAACCGTATGAGTTCGGCTCTCTTCGGCTATAGCAAACCAAAACAAATGATATGAAAAAAGTCGCAATGTGAAAAAATGAGACGAAAAAAGCCGAGCAAAGGAGAGGTCGAATGGCAAAGGTTAGTGTGATAGTTGCCGCATATAACGTAGAGGCGTATATTGAGGAGACGATGGCGAGCGTGATGGGGCAGACCTTGGGCGAGCTGGAGATCCTTGCGGTAGATGATTGCAGCACCGACGAAACGGCGGCGCGCCTGGAGCGGCTTGCCGCGCAGGACGGGCGGATCCGTGTGATCCGTCATGCCGAGAACAGCGGCGCGATGGCGGTCCGCAAAACGGGCGTGGCGGCGGCAACGGGCGACTATATTATGTTCCTCGACGGCGACGATCTTCTGGATCCGCACGCGTGTGAGCATGCTCTGCACGCGATCGAGCGCGAACGCGTTGAGCTCTTGCAATTTGACACCGCGATCCTCACCGAGGAGAGCGACGGGGCCGACGAGACGCACACCGACCGCGGCGCAAAAGCACGGGAATCCACCGTTGAAAAGCGCCGCGTGGAGACACCGTGCGGTCTTTTGGAGCGCAAGACCTTGCGCACGCACCTCAATTTCACGGTCTGGAACAAGATATACCGCGCCGATCTGCTTCACCGCGTCAATGCAATGATCCCCAACGAGTACCTGAACTTTGCCGAGGACGTGCTGTTCTCCTTCCTTGTCCAGCATGAAGCGCGTTCCTATGCCTATCTTTCGGAAACGCTCTGCTCCTTCCGCCTGTTGACTTCCAAAAAGAACCGCCTTTCGCTCGACGATCCGCAGCTATCCGCCCTGCTCGACACGCCGAAGGTCTACCGTTTTTTGGAGCAGTGGACGCGCGAGCGGAACACGCGGGAGCTCTGCGAGGGAGCTTTGCTTGACGTCAAGGAAAAGGTGCTTGACGCATTGGTGACCGCGCTGTTTGAGCGCGTTTCCGTCACCGAGCGAGAGGCGTTTTTTGAGCGCATGCGGCAGGCATGCGGCGACGAGGACCTGATCCTGGCGCTTGCGTCAGCGATCCATCTGCACGGTGTTGCCGAGGATGCGATTGCCGATTTCTGCGCTCCGCAACCGATGTTTGCCACGCAAAAGCGCACCGCCAAGCGGATCGGTACTTACTATTTCCGTATGTATAACGGCGGAATTGAAAACGTGATGAGCTCGCTGACCGATCTTTGGGTCAAGCGCGGCTACGAGGTCGTGCTTTTCACCGACGAGGCGGCACACCCCGACGATTACCCGATCCACCCCGCTGTGCGCCGCATCAAGCTGCCGGGCATCAAAACGGTGAATTTTGAATCGCTCGCGGAGCGCGTCCGCGTATTCCGGGAGGCGGTTCTGGAGAGCGGGATCGACCTCATGGTTTATCACGCGTGGACAAGTCCCTTTTTGCTCATGGACGAGATGGTCCTGAAAAACGCGGGCGTCGCGCTTACGGTGCATACGCATAACCTGTTTTGCTGTGAGGCGATTTCGTCCGACGGACGCTACGCCTACCATCAAACCGCCCTGCCCCGACTCTACCGCCTTGCCGATTCGGTGGTCACGCTCACCGACGTGGACACGGCATGGTGGCACGCACACGGACTCCGCGCCATCAAAACCGTCAATCCCGTCTGGTTGCCGCTCTCGGTGGAGCAGTCGCCCCTCACGGGACACCGCATGCTCACGGTCTGCCGCATCAGCCCCGAAAAGCAGGTGCTGGACGCCATCAAGATCGCCGAGCTTGTGCGGAAGGAGATTCCCGATGCCACGCTCACGGTTTTGGGAACGGGAGACTATAAGGAATACGTGGAGCTGGTTGAGGATTACGTAAAGGATAACGAGCTGGAGAGCTTTGTGGATCTGGCAGGCTTCACCTCCAACGTGTTGCCCTACTATCAAAGCTCGGATCTTTTGCTCAGCACCGCGCGCTTTGAGGGCTTTGGGCTGGCGCTGATGGAGAGTAAGATCTGCGGCTTGCCCATGGTTTGCTATGAGCTGCCCAATCTGGATATCACACGCGAAAACCTGGGTATGGCGATCATTCCGCAGGGCGACCGCCGCGCCGCCGCCGCGGCGATCGTTGCGATCTTTTCAAACGAGGATCGGAAACGCGCGATGGCGCGTGAGGCGCGCATGAGTGCCGAGCGCATTTGCGGCACCGATCTCGGCACCCTCTGGGATCATATTTTTACAGAAACCGTAACGCCTGCGCAAAAAGCCCTGCCGCTCTATCAGCGCACACCGCTGGAGATCGCCGCCAATCTTGCCTCCGAGTTTCATTCCCGCGGCATTCTGGACCGTTCGGCACAGGGCGGAGGGATCGTGCAGGACTACGCGAGCGAGGAGCAGTGCCGCATGCTGATCCAAACGCTGGAGGAGATCGGACGCTCCGAGAGCTACCGTCTCGGATTGTTCCTGACCGCCATTCCGCGCCGCGTGGTGAAGTTTTTGAAGAGAAAAAGAAAAAAGGCGAGAGGAAATGGGAAGAATGAGAAGTGACATTCTGATCCACACCGAGGAGCTGAGCCGCCGTTGGATCGACCGCATGGCGGACAGCGGGGTGGAGATTCTCGGTTTGCATCCCACGGGAGGCAAGACAGCTGCCGATTCGCTGGCACATTTGGTCACCTCGCTCGAGGATCGCGCCTTTCGCGAGCTGCTCGACTACGCCGCCGCGCGAGGCTTGGAGATCGAATATGAGATGCACGCCGCAAGCTATCTCTTGCCGCGCGATCTTTTCGAGAGCCATCCCGAATACTTCCGTATGGACGAGGACGGCGCGCGTGTGCGCGATACGAATTTCTGCGTCACGAATGCCGAGGCGTTGGAAATCTATGCCGCAAACGCGGCGGCGCTCGCGGGCAAGCTTTACCGTAGCCGCCCTTACTATTATTTTTGGTTGGACGACGCGCGGGGAAAATCCTGTCGGTGTCCGAGCTGCCGCCGCTATTCGGTGGCGGAGCAGCAGCTTTTGGTGCTCAACCGCGTCCTGCGTGAGCTGAAAAAGACGAATCCCGACGCAAAGCTTGCGCACATCGCCTATCTCGATTGCCTGGACGTGCCGCAGCAGGTCGAGGCGGAGGAGGGGATCTTCCTCGAGTTTGCGCCGATGGAGCGCCATATCAATCGTGACGACGGCACCCGCTATGCCGAGGAGGAAGCGCGTATGATGCTCCCTCTGCTCGGCTTTTTCGGGCGCAAGGACGCAAAGGTGCTTGAATATTGGCTTGATAATTCCCTTTTTTCCAATTGGAAAAAGCCGCCCAAGATCTTTTGCGCCGACCGCGAGGCGGTGCATGCCGATCTGGACCGCTACCAAGCCGCGGGCTTTGAAACGGCGGCAACCTTCGGGTGCTTTTTGGGGGCGGACTACGAGGCGCTTTACGGAGAAGCCGACATCACGCCCTATACCGATTGGTTCTGACGGGACTCTCTGTCAGAGCAGGTTTTCAATCGAGAAACGTTCGAGCCGCCGCATGTCCTCCAGCGCGTCCCGCAAGAGAGACCGCGCAACCTCAAATCCAAAGCGATCGCCGCACGCGGCACAAACCCGAAGCGTTTCCGCCTGCTCGCTCACACGGTCCACAATGTTAAAGCATACCGATAGCCCAACCGTGTCGGTATGCTTTTTCCATGCCTCCAAAAGCGCCGCGCAAGCCGCCTCGCAATCGGGCGAATCGAGGTCGGGGAGGCGGTCCAGCGAGGCATTCATACGCGTAAAAACATCATTTATATATATATAGTTCCCCGCAACGCCGCCAAGCAGGCAAACGAGCAGGATCAGAGAGATCCAAAAAGCCTTCATTTTTTCTTCTCCTTTGGAATCCAATAAAGGGTTCCTTTTTTGTTGGCGGTCACGCAAAAGAGCGTGCGGGGGTCAAGCGAGCGGTGCGCAAGCTGACGCTCCAGCCAAGCGCGATCCCGCCCAATGAGTGCAAGTCCGCTTTTGCTATAGGTGTTGTTGCTGTAAACAATGTGCATCAACCCCTCGTCGGGCGGCGAGACCCCCAAATCCTTGGCGGTCGGTGGTGCGTAAGCGGGCTTTGGGATCACGGTCAAATTGCCGTTTTTTTCAAGGATCGCCGCTTCCACCTGCGAAAGATCGGTCAAGCCCTGCTGGCGCACCTCACTCATCAGCTCGTCAAGCGAGAGGCGGATCTGGCGCAAGGCACTCTGGCAGAGTCTGCCGTTGTGAATGATCACGGTGGGGCGCGCCGAGACCAGATTCTTCAGCCGCGGAAAGAAGAGCAGAATGACCGAGGAGAACACCTCCAAAATCAAAAGGATCAGCATGGGAACAAGGGCATGCAAAAGCGGAATTTCGGGATTGGTAACGGGCAGAGAGGCGATTTCGGAGACGAGCAGAGTGGTTACCAGATCGGTCAGCTCCAATTCCCCGATCTGCCTCTTGCCCATAATGCGCATAATTACGATCAGGGTCGCGTACACGGCAACCGTGCGAAAGAGAATGGTCAGCATGAGACAGCTCCTTTTGCCGCAGTTTTCATCCTTATTATTATGGCAGATGAGTAAAAAATTACTCCCGAAAAATCCTGAAAAATTTTTTTATTTTTTTGAAAAAATACTTGACAAAAACAAACGAAAGTAGTATAATATACAAGCTGTCCGCAAGGGCCGCGGCCGAGCTGCTTTCAGGAGCTTGAAAAAACCTTGAAAAAAGTTGAAAAAACTTTCAGAAAAGGTATTGACAAGCGAGAAAGAAAGTGGTATAATAGAAAGGTCGACGCAAGAGCGGCGGCAGATGATCCTTGAAAATTGAACAACAAGAGAGAAGTACAAAGCGAACAGCTTGAAACGGATCTCGGAAATTCTAACAAAGAGAATACTACTCAAACAAAAGTAAAAGAAGCTAAGAGCAGAGCTCGAAAG
>SVTW01000090.1 GCA_015063585.1 Oscillospiraceae bacterium | reverse complement strand
CCGTTCGGCATGCCTCACCTACGCAAAACTTCGACTCGGGGCTTCGCCCCTTCGCTCAGGATGACTCGAAAAATGTAATTTTTTCTTTATCGGTAGTGCCGGCAGGGTCTTGGCGGCGCCTGACGGCAATTGGCAATATCTATGTCCTGAGCCGATGCACACCCCATCACACCATAAAAATTGTTTGGAAAAGTTTTTGGGGTGCAGGGGTCTTTTTTCAAAAAGACCCCGCATTAACCGCGCCCCCCGCATTAATCGCGCCCCCGCAAATCGCGCCCCCGCATAATCGCGTCCTCGCGGCCTCGCGACTTCGGTTAGAACAGGCCTTGCAAGAGCTCGAGCAGTTTAAAGCGCACTTTATAGACGGGTTGCTGACTTTCGGTAATAATTTTATACTGCGAGGGGGTGAAGCCCACCGAGATGAAAGCCTCCTCGGCGTCCTCCTGCGAGACTGTGCTGGCTCCGAGGCAGATTGGCGGAAAGACGCAGCACCACCAATTTTGTCCTGCCGCCTCTCCGATGCAGACCCGCAAGGACAGATATGCCCCCGAGGGGAAGCAGATGCCGTCGTAATTGCGTGTGGGATAGGTCTCCTCGCCTAAGAGGATCTCCACCGCATCGTCACAGCCCTCCGCGGCGAGAACCGCCTCGGCAGCGGCTTGGAGCTCGTCCATATGCGCCTCCAAAATTTCGCGTGCCGCATCCTGCGAGCGGCAGTCGGCAAGCAACGGCGTTGTAACCGACAGCACAGCATCACGTACACGCAGCTTCCGCGCTTGGTCCTCCTCGCTGTCCGAGTCGGCAAGCACGTGCAATCGCACGACGGTGTCATAGATCTCCGCCTCACCGTGGATCGGAAAAAGCCCAATGAAAAGCAGGATCGCGCAGAGCGATAGGGTGACAATAAGTAATCTTTGTTGCATGAAAAAAGACCTCCTTTTGATTTGATGCCATTAGCATTGACCAAAAGAGAGGTCTTTTATTCAGGGTTTTGAACTTTTTATCAAAGCCGATCCACATCGATTGCCGCTACCAGCTTTTGCATCGCTTCGTCACAGTCTGCGGCTGTGATGGTACAGCCCGCCGCCTTTGTGTGACCGCCGCCGCCGAAGCCGACACAAAGCTCCGAGACGTCATAGTCGCAGGAGGACCGCACCGAAACGCGGAACACACCCTCGGTTTCGGGCTGGCGGATCGATGCCGCAAGCTTTACACCCTGCAGGGAGCGCGCAACGTCCACAAGCGTGTCCATGTCCGCATCCGTTAGCCCAAGCGCCGCCTTGAGCGCATAGGGGAAGGTGATCACGGCGATCTTTCCGTTGGCATGCAGGTGCAGGTTGGAAATGCCCGCCGCGCGCGCCCGAAGCTGATCCATGGTAAAGGTGTCGAAAAGCCTTAAATTGATTGCTGCACAGTCGATCCCGCTTGCCGCCAACTCAGCGGCACGCATGTGCGTTTCGGGGGTAACGTTGGAAAAACGGAAACACCCCGTGTCGGCGCTGATCGCCGCGTAGATCGCGGTGCAGAGCGCGTCTGTCACCGTAACGTACCCATCGGTGGCAAGATGCTTTACAATGTCAAACAGAATCTCTCCCGTTGCCGCCGCGTGGGGGGGAATGTAATAGTCGGCATAGGGCCAACCCATCTCGTGGTGGTCGATCATCAGATCCACGCAATCGCCGTAGAGATCGTTGAGCTCGCCAAGCTGAGACGGAGCCGCGGAATCCACGCTGATCACACGAATGTTTTCAAAATCGTCGGGGATCGATTCGGGCAAAACACTTTCCTGCACGCCGTCGGTCAAAAAACGCAGCCGCTCGGGCAATTCGCTCTCGCAAACGCACCACGCGCGGGATCCCAAATCCTCCAAAACCTTGCGCAGGGCAAACGCCGAGCCGACCGCATCGGCATCGGGATTCCGATGAAAGAGCACAAGCGTATCCGCCGGCTCTACCAAGCGCGCGATCAGCTCCTCAAAGGTCAGCTCCTTCATATCTTCACGCATCTTCGCCCGCCTCCGCTTCTTCGTCCTCCTCGGGCGTGATCTCCAAGCCCTCCAGAATCGACGAAATATGCGCACCGTACGAAATAGAAGAATCCGAAAGGAAGGTCAGCTCGGGGGTGATGCGCAGATTCAGCGCGCGTGCCAGCTCACGGCGAATAAACCCCGTTGCCGCTTTGAGTCCCTTTGCGGTCTCCTTCGCATCTCCCGTGAGAACCGAATAATAGATCTTCGCGTATTTCAGATCCGCTGTGCAGTCCGCCGCCGTAACGCTGATGAACGCGTCGCTCACGCGGGGATCCTTTACACGGCGCAAAATCGAGGTCATTTCCTTACGAATCTCCTCGTTGATCCGATCGCGTCTGTATTTAGCCATATAGTCTCTCCTTTTTCATTCTCTCATTCATTTAATATGGGACTGCCCTTCGACAGTCCCATACCGCAAGCTTGTTTCGATTCGGAATTATTCCATATCCTCGGCGTTTGCGATAACAGCCTCGGCGGGAACCTCAAAAAGCTCCTCCGCTTCCTCTGCCACATCCTCCGCAACGTCGAGCATGGGAGCGTTTTCAGCTTCCGGCTCAGCAAGCGCTTCCTGTTTCTTCTTAAAAAACTTTTGGTAAACCTTTGCCGCGACCAGACACACAGCCGCCACTGCGACCAGGATACCAACTACGGTCCAAAAGGCACTTTTCTTTTTGGTTACAACAATATTCGAGTTTTCCATGTTTTTCCTCCGATTTCGCGCCGCTTTGGGCGCATGAGAGTCTTTTCTATTATAAGTATACCATGTTTTTCAAAAAATTCAATAGGATTTACAAAATTTTTTTGTTTTTTTTTGCAAGCACTTTCTTTTTCAATCAAATTATGTTAAAATATTATAGATACAACGGAAGGATCCGCCAAAAACGAAAGGAGACGCCCGACGCCCATGACCTACCGCGAAATATGCAATCGGTTTGCCGCCGCCAATATCGACAATCCCGAATGGGATGCCGCGCTTTTGCTCGCGCATTTTTGCAAGGTCAGCCGCATCGACTGTCTCGCCAATCCCGACACCGACCACGCAAGCCCCGCGCTTGCCGAGGCTGTCTCGCGCCGTGCCGCGCGTTACCCGTTGCAATATCTGCTGGGGGAGTGGCAGTTCTACCGCCAGACCTACGAGGTTGGACCCGATTGTCTGATCCCGCGCTCCGACACCGAGCTGCTTGTGGAAACCGCCGTTCGTCTGTTGCCGCGCGGCGCGTATTTTGCCGACCTCTGCACGGGAAGCGGCTGTATCGCAATCTCCACGCTTGCCGAGCGTCCCGACACACGCGCGTTGGCGGTTGAAAAATTTCCGCGCACGCTTGCACTCGCCGTTCGGAATGCCGAGAAAAACGCGGTCTCCGCGCGCTTTGAGCCCTTGCAGGCGGATGTTTTGGAGCCTTCTTTTTTGCCGCACGGAACGCGGTTTGATGCGATCCTCTCCAACCCTCCCTATATTCGCCCCGACGTGATCGCAACGCTTGCGCCTGAGCTTGCCGCCGAGCCGCTCGCCGCGCTTGATGGTGGTGAGGACGGGCTCTGCTTTTACCGCGCGATCCTGTCCGTCGCGTCCGCGCATCTGGCAAGCACCGGCTTTCTGCTCCTGGAGATCGGCTATGATCAGGCGGAGGCAGTCTCGGCGCTTGCGCGCGAACATCATTTTTCAAACATTCACGTTTTGCGTGATCTCGGCGGTTGTGACCGCGCCCTTTTGTTGCGTCACGACGGGTCGGTCACCGCATAAACTGTTAGCATAACGCAAGAAAGGATTCTTTACAGCTTTGAATATCGTAGTTCTCGCGGGCGGACTCTCGCCCGAGCGTGAGGTCTCGCTGACCTCCGGTACATTGATTGCAAACGCGTTGATCGAAAACGGGCATCGCGTGCTCCTGCTCGACGTTTATCTTGGCATGCGTGCGCTTCCTGCCCAACCGCTCACGCTTTTCTCGGATCAGCCCTACCCCGCACATACGGTGTCGGAGCGTGTTCCCGACCTCGATGCCCTGCGCCGCGAAAGCCAAAACGGCGATGCGCTGATCGGTGCCAACGTCTTGGCGCTTTGCGCGATGGCGGACCGTGTTTTTCTCGCCCTTCACGGATCGATGGGAGAAAACGGTCAGCTTCAGGCGACGCTGGAAACACACGGCATTCGTTACACGGGGTCGGACTATGCAGGCAGTCTGCTTGCCATGGACAAAGACATTGCCAAGCGGCTCTTTTGCGTCGCGGGGATCCCCACACCCGAGTGGGTCTATTTTTCGGCTTCCGAGCAGCCGCCGCGTGCGCTGTGGGATCGCGTAGGACTCCCCTGCGTGGTCAAGCCCTGCGATTGCGGCTCCAGCGTCGGCATTTCGATGGCAGACACCGAGGAGGAGCGATCGGCGGCACTTGCCGAAGCGGCTCGTTGGGGGTCGTCGGTGCTCGTGGAGAAAAAGATCGTTGGCAGAGAGCTGACGGTGGGCGTTTTGGACGGAACGGCGCTGCCCGCAGTTGAGATCCTGCCCGAAAGCGGTTTTTACGACTACAAAAATAAATATCAGGGAACCACGCGCGAGATCTGCCCCGCCGAAATCCCCGACGCGGTTGCCGCGCGCGCCGCTGACCTTGCCCTGCGCGGATTCGCCGCGCTCCGCCTCTCCGGCTACGCGCGCTTCGATTTCCTGCTCGATCAATCGGGCGAGCTTTGGTGCCTCGAGGCAAACACCCTCCCCGGTATGACTCCCACCAGCCTCCTTCCCCTCGCCGCATCGGTCGCCGGTATCTCCTACCGCGATCTCTGCGAACGCATTATCAATCTTTAACCCCCCCAAAACCCTGCCGGCACTCGCGGAGGGGCGCGGTTTTTGCGGGGGACTTTTGCAAAAGTCCCCCTGCACCCCCAAAACCTTTCCGAACGATTTTTATAGTGTGATGGGGTGCGCGTCGGCTCAAGACTCAGGTATTACCAATTGCCGTCAGGCGCCACCAAGACCCTGCCGGCACTCGCGGAGGACGCAAACACCCCCATCGGGAAAAGTTTTGGTCAAGCTT
>SVTW01000015.1 GCA_015063585.1 Oscillospiraceae bacterium | reverse complement strand
CATCAGCTCGCAAAGTGGAGTGACGTTGACCTCGTGGTTTATATCGGATGCGGCGAGCGCGGAAACGAAATGACCGACGTTTTGCGTGAATTTCCCGAGCTCGTTGACCCCAAAACCGGAAAATCCCTTATGGAGAGAACGGTTTTGATCGCAAACACCTCGGATATGCCCGTTGCGGCACGTGAGGCGTCGATCTATACGGGTATTACCATTGCGGAGTATTTCCGTGATATGGGGTACTCCGTAGCGGTTATTGCCGATTCCACGTCGCGTTGGGCAGAGGCTCTGCGTGAAATGTCGGGACGTCTTGAGGAAATGCCGGGTGAAGAAGGGTATCCCGCATATCTGACCTCTCGTTTGGCACAGTTCTACGAGCGTGCGGGTAAGGTAATCTGCTTGGGTGCGGACGGACGTCAGGGCGCGCTTTCCGCAATCGGTGCGGTATCCCCGCAGGGCGGAGATATTTCCGAGCCTGTTACGCAGGCAACTCTTCGAATTGTAAAAGTGTTCTGGGGACTTGATGCGTCTTTGGCTTATCGCCGTCATTTTCCCGCTATCAACTGGCTCAATTCTTATTCGCTCTACCGTGATCGCTTGAGCGGTTGGTTCTCCGAGAACGTTGCGAAGGATTGGATGGATTATACGGGCCGTTGCCTTAAAACACTCCAGATCGAAGCCGATTTGCAGGAGATCGTAAAGCTGGTTGGTATGGATGCCCTTTCTCCCGATGACCGTTTGACGCTTGACGTTGCGCAGTCGATCCGGGAGGACTTCTTGCAGCAGAACGCGTTCTGGGACGTAGACAGCTACACCCCGCTTGCAAAGCAACACGGAATGTTGGAGCTGATCTTTACCTATGAGGACGAGGCAAGAGGCGCAATTCGGGCAGGTGCGGATATTGAAGACATTTGTTCTTTGCCGGTCCACGAGAGAATCGGACGTGCGAAAACCGTTCCGAATGACGGATATGACGCTGAATTTGCATTGATCCGCTCCGAGATTAAAACGCAGATCGATCGTTTGATCGAGCTGACACGCGCAAACGAGGAGTAAGAAGATGATTAGAGAATACAGAACAATTGAAGAAGTTGCGGGACCTCTGATGCTGGTAAAGCAGGTAGAGGGCGTTAAATACGATGAGCTTGGCGAGATCGAGCTGCCGAACGGAGAAGTTCGCCGTTGCCGTGTTTTGGAAGTCAACGGCAGAAACGTTCTGGTTCAGCTTTTTGAATCGGCTGCCGGCATTAACCTGGCTGACAGTAAGGTCCGCTTCACGGGACACGGTGTTCAGCTTCCCGTTTCGTCCAATATGCTTGGACGTGTATTTAACGGTATGGGTGAACCGATCGACGGAGGCGCACGGATTATTCCCGAAAAATCGCTTGATATCAACGGAACGCCGATCAACCCCGCAGCGCGCTACTATCCGTCCGAATTTATTCAAACCGGTGTTTCTACCATTGACGGATTGAATACGCTTGTACGTGGACAAAAGTTGCCGATCTTTTCGGGTTCCGGTCTGCCTCACGCAAATCTCGCGGCACAGATCGCACGCCAGGCAAAGGTTAAAAATAAAGACGATAAATTCGCGGTTGTATTTGCCGCGGTTGGAATTACGTTTGAAGAAGCCGACTTCTTTATTTCCGATTTTAAGAAAACAGGCGCGATCGACCGAACCGTTCTCTTTATCAATCTTGCGTCCGACGCGGCAATTGAGCGTATCTCCACACCGCGTATGGCGTTGACCGCTGCCGAGTATCTTGCATTTGAATGTGACATGCACGTGCTTGTTATCATCACCGATATTACAAACTACGCAGAAGCGCTTCGTGAGGTTTCGGCGGCAAGAAAAGAGGTGCCCGGCCGTCGCGGATATCCCGGATATCTTTATACTGACCTTGCAACTATGTACGAGCGCGCGGGCAGAAAAATGGGGTCGGAAGGCTCGATCACTATGATCCCGATCCTGACCATGCCCGAGGATGATAAAACGCACCCGATCCCCGACCTGACGGGATATATCACCGAGGGACAGATCATTCTCTCGCGTGAAATGTACCGCAAGGGCTATCTGCCGCCTGTTGACGTTCTTCCGTCACTTTCACGTTTGAAGGACAAGGGAATTGGTGTCGGAAAAACGCGTGAAGACCATGCGAGCACCATGAACCAGCTTTTCTCGGCATACGCGCGCGGAAAAGAGGCAAAGGAATTGATGGTGGTTCTCGGTGAAGCGGCGCTTTCTCCGATCGACCGTCTTTACGCCAAGTTTGCCGATGAATTTGAGGCAAGGTATATCAATCAGGGATTCTATGAAAACCGTTCGATCGAGGAAACGCTTGATCTTGGTTGGAAACTCTTGTCGATTCTGCCAAAGAGCGAATTGAAACGAATCAATCCCGATATGATTGAAAAATATTGGCCGAAGGATTAACAGCTTCGGTGAAGAACTGCTTTGCAATCAAATTATAACAAAGCAAATTCTCAAGAAAGGTGAGCAACAAAATGGCAGAACTCAGAGTGAATCCTACGCGTATGGAAATGAAGCGTATTCAAACACGCTATCAAACCGCGCGCAAGGGTCATAAGCTGCTCAAGGACAAGCGCGACGAGCTGATGAAGCAGTTCCTTGACGTGGTTCGTGAAGATAAGCTTCTTCGGGAACGGGTTGAGGAATCACTTGCCGGCTTTTACCGTTCCTTTACCGTTGCGAGCGCGGTGAGTAGTCCCAAAATGCTGGAGGAAGCACTGATCTGTCCCAAAAAAGAGTGCGACCTCGGTGTTGACTATAAAAATATCATGAGCGTTACGGTTCCCGTATTCCGCATGCGTATGGAGAAGGGATCGAGCGACAGCTATAACTACGGTATGGCATTTACGTCGGGCGAGTTGGATTCCTCTTTGCGTGAGTTGAGTACCATCATGGAAGATCTGCTTCGCATGGCAGAGCTTGAAAAAACAGCGCAGCTTCTTGCCGAGGAAATTGAGCGTACACGCCGCCGCGTCAACGCGCTGGAATATATTCTGATGCCGCAGTATCTTGCAACCATTAAATCGATCAAGATGAAGCTTGACGAAAATGAACGCGGAAATACTACGCGTTTGATGAAGGTCAAGGATATGATGCTCAAGGCACAGCTCTCGCAAAAGCAGGACGATGAGGACGGGGAAGAAGAATAACTCTCCGTTATAAAAAACAAAGGGGGTGAGTCAAATGCAAAAATGCATTTGGTACTCACCCCCGACGTTTTTGCTTTGCGGCTAAACACCGCAATTTTCGACTGCTTTGCAGTCGAAAACCGCAAATTCCGCGCTACAAAAAAGCCTACCGTCGGCTTTTTTGAGCAGAGGCTGCGCCAATGACGCAGCCTCTTGATATAATATTATTTTTTGGACGGCCGTTTGCGTAACAAATAATGGTCGAGTTTTTCTTTGATATTGTCGGGAATCTCTTTTCCAACGGGACAACGCGCGCCGCAAGCCATTCGATCGGTAAAGGAAACGATAAAATCAATATCGCGGAGCATTTGCTCAGGGCTCATAACCGCAAGCGTATCGTAGCTATTGTGAATCGTTGCGGTATTTTGAGGCGCGATTCGCGCAAAGGAAACCGCGGGAATCCCTTTATCCGCAAAGGGGGTGGAATCGCTGGAGTAAACGTCCTGATACGCCGAAATCCCAAAGCCTGCTTCTGCGGAGAGATAGGAGATGTAATGCATCAGCTTATCTTCGGAGGTGCAGCAGGCAATAAACTTGCCCATTGTACAGCCGATCATATCAAGGTTGATATTTAATACTGTTTTTTTCAAATCTTCTTCATGCGTTGCAACGTAGGCTTTTGAGCCGAGAAGTCCACGCTCCTCACTTCCGCAGAAAATGAATCGGAGGGAATAGCGAGGCTTGCAGGTGAGAAAATATTCAGCGATTCCGAGTAGTCCAACACAGCCCGACATATTGTCATATGCACCGGTGGAAAGAGAGGTCGAGTCATAGTGCGCGGTCAACACGATCCGATCCTCTATTTCTCCGGCAAGATCCGCAATTACATTTTGTGATTTTCCGGTGTACTCCTCCTGACGAAGCAGAATCTTCGCGTTTTGTGCGTCCTGCTCGATCAGTTTTATTGCCGTTTTTGCATTGATATTCACGCCGGGAATCTTATCTCCCTTGCTCACGTAGGAACGAAGCTCGCGTTGGTCAATATCACAATCTGCATAGTTGGCGTTTCCGTCGTAGGTGATAAAGCCTACTGCGCCGTTCTCCAAAAGATCGCGGTAGATCCAATATCCAAGATATCCGTCGATCATCACGATCTTGCCCTTACAGAGTGAGAGGGAATACGCGTCGGTATTGCGCAGATAATAAAACGGTGCCTCAATTTCACTGCTTCCTGCGCACAAATAGCCCTTGCAGGGGATTGATTCGCCGTCTACCCAAAGCTCGGCTTGTTGAATATTTGCCATTTCCACTTCAAATTCTTCTATTTGAGCCGAAAGCCCGAGATCACGGCAAGCGTTCAGCAAATAATCGGCACATTGCCGTTCCGCATCGCTTCCACCCATGCGAACATAGGCGGTATCCTTAAAATATTTCATAATTTGTTCGGTTTTCATGTCGATCCTCCAATAACCAGATTAGGCTTTTCTTTATTGTACTATTTTTCTCATGAAATTGCAACAAAAAAATAAAAAATATTGAAATATTTACAATATGATGATATAATATAAGTAGAATCAATTCCGTTTGATACCTCGGTCGCATACGCGGCACATGAATTTTTATAGGAGGTCACATGAAATACAAAATTTTTGATTACGACCCCGCTCTCTTGCCATATGAGCAGGACATTTTGCAACGAATGGAAAATTACAAGCAAAAAAAACGTGAGCTTGTTGGCACGCGGGGACGGTTGTGTGATTTTGCAAACGGACATGAATATTTTGGTTTTCACCGAACCGCGGACGGTTGGGTATACCGCGAATGGGCACCTGCCGCCGATGCGGTATATCTTACAGGAGATATGGTCGATTGGAGATGGCTCGATTGGAAGCTTGAAGCGATCGGAAACGGTATTTTTGAGATTCGGATACAGGGGCACAACGCGCTTTGGAACGGTTGTCACGTAAAGACCATTGTTCAAAAAGGGGACCGTTATCTGGAACGGATTCCGCTTTATATCCGACGTGTAGAGCAGGATAAAAGCAACGGAAGCTGGTGTGGCATTGTTTGGGATGAACCGAATTATATTTGGAAGCATTCGGATTTTGCCGCAAAAAAGGAACCTGTATATATCTATGAATGTCATATCGGCATGGCACAGGAGCGAGAAGGCATTGGATCCTACACCGAATTCCGTGAAAAAATACTGCCTCGAATTCAGTCGCTCGGCTATAACACCATTCAAATCATGGCGATCATGGAGCATCCTTATTACGGTTCCTTCGGTTATCAGGTTTCCTCCTTCTTTGCCGCTTGTTCCCGATACGGCACGCCCAATGAACTCAAGGAATTGATCGACACGGCACACGGAATGGGAATTTCGGTTCTGCTTGACGTGGTTCATTCTCACGCGGTAAAAAATACCGCAGAGGGGCTCAATGAATTTGACGGAACCACTTACCAATTCTTCCACGAGGGCGCGAGAGGTGACCATCCCGCATGGGGCACAAAGCTTTTTAATTATCACAAAAATGAGGTCATTCATTTTCTGCTTTCCAATTTAAAATATTGGATGACCGAGTTTCATTTTGACGGCTTCCGCTTCGACGGTGTGACCTCTATGATTTACCACAATCATGGATTGGGTGAGGCTTTTACCGATTATTCCAAGTATTTTTCCCTGAACACCGATACAGAAGCCATCACCTATCTGCAACTTGCCAACGCAATGATCCGCGAGGTGAACCCGCAGGCTGTCACGATTGCAGAGGATATGTCGGCAATGCCCGGCATGTGCTTGCCGATTCGGGAGGGCGGAATCGGGTTTGATTATCGTCTTTCGATGGGAAATCCCGATATGTGGATCAAGATTCTCAAAGAACAGCCCGACGAGACCTGGAACATGTGGCAGATATGGGGAGAGTTGACAAGCCGCCGGCCGATGGAAAAATATATCGGATACGTGGAATCCCATGACCAAGCGCTTGTTGGCGATAAAACCCTGATCTTCCGTTTGTGTGACAGCAAAATGTACACCGATATGTGTAAATCAAGCAACGATCCGATCATTGAGCGCGGTATCGCACTTCACAAGTTGATTCGCATGATTACAATGACGTTGGGCGGCGAGGGGTATCTGAACTTTATGGGAAATGAGTTTGGACATCCCGAATGGATCGATTTTCCGCGGGAAGGGAACGGATGGAGTTATTTTTATTGCCGCCGTCAATGGCATCTTGCCGATGATCCGAATTTGAAATACGGATATTTGCAGGCATTTGATCGCGAAATGATCGCTCTGCTTCAATCGCAACGCTTTTTCCGTAACCCGCCGCGTTGCCTTTTCCTTGACGCAGAGAAGCAGGTGATCGTCTATGCGCGTGACGGATTGGTGTTTGCCATTAATTTCAGCCCCAAAAATTCCTATGAGGGATATTATCTTCCCGTTTTGTCGTCGGGGCAGTATTCTGTGGCGCTCTCCAGCGATTCGGAGGTGTTTGGAGGCGCGGGCCGCGTTTCGGAATCCTATGTATATCGCGCCAAAAAAGATGTGGACGGTGTTTCGAAGTTTCAAATTTATTTGCCCGCAAGATGTGGTATTTGCTTGAAAAAAATTAAGAATAAAGGACAAAAATGAACATGTTAAAACCCGAAGATATTCAAAAAGTAAAAGGACTTGGTTTTCTGCGTGATAAAACGACCGAGGATTGCTTTAATGCCCGTGTAATTACAAGAAACGGTAAGATCACGTCCGACGAAGCGATCCGAATTGCCGAGGCGGCAAAGCGCTTCGGCAAGGGCGAGGTTGCAATGACAACGCGTATGACCATTGAGATTCAGGGCATTCCTTATGCCAACATTGAGCCCCTGCGCGCTTTTTTGGCAGAGGGGGGCTTGGAAACCGGCGGTACGGGACCTAAGGTGCGACCTGTGGTTTCCTGCAAGGGTACAACCTGTGTTTTTGGCTTGATTGATACCTTTGCGCTTTCGGCGGAAATTCACGAGCGGTTTTATAAGGGATATCATGATGTTAAATTACCGCATAAATTCAAAATTGGCGTTGGAGGCTGTCCGAATAACTGTGCCAAGCCCGACCTCAATGATCTTGGAATTGTAGGTCAGCGTGTGATCCGCGTTGATGCGGATCAATGTAAATCCTGCAAAAAGTGCTTGGTTGAGGCGGCTTGCCCGATTCACGCGGCAACGCTTACGGACGAAAAAATAACGGTGGATGAAACCTGTAATCACTGCGGCAGATGTCTCTCCAAATGCCCGTTTGGGGTGTTTGAGAACTATACAGACGGATACCGTATTTACATCGGCGGCAGATGGGGCAAAAAATGTGCGCGAGGTCGCGCGATTGAACCGATCTTTTTCAACCGCGAGGAGGTTTTGCGTTTTATTGAAAAATCCATTCTCTTTTTCAAGGAACGCGGAGAAGCAGGCGAGCGCTTTGCCGATACGATTGAGCGCATTGGCTTTGAATCGGTTCAAAAAGAGCTTCTTTCCGATGAAATTTTGGCACGCAAAGAATCCATTTTAGGCGTATGAAACGGCGGCTTGTTGTCTTTGTTTGCTTGCTAACCGTTTTATGGAATCTTGTTGCGTGCAATCAGAACTCCCACGCTTTGAATGACCGTTTTTATTTTCGGTTTGCCGACGATCTTGAACGGGAGGTAACGTTATACGAGAAGCCTTGCCGTGTTGCCGTCCTGTTTTCCTCGTATGCCGAAATTTGGCGGTTGGCAGGCGGTGAGGTCGCCGTAACAGTTGGAGAAAGCGTTACGCGTGGTTTTGCACCGCAAAATGTAATTTTGGTTGATGCGGGGGCAGGGAAGAGCATTAACCGTGAAGTGCTTCTTGCCAGCCGCCCTGATTTCATTATTGCATCGGCGGATATTGAGGCACAAGTGGCGTGTGCGGAGCTTTTTGAGCAGGCGGATATTCCGATCGCATTTTTTCAAGTGGATTCTTTTGACGATTATCTTCACATGCTGGATATCTGTACAAGGATCACCGAAAACAGCATGGCTTATTCTCAGTACGGAACCAAGGTGCAACAACAGATTCATGATACACTCTCCGCTGTTCCCAAGGACGCCAATCCCAAAATTCTCTTTATTCGCGTAGGAAGTAAGGTCGCAAAAGCAAAGGTTGCAGGCGATCATTTTGCGTGCGACATGCTTGCCGATCTGAATACCAAAAACATTGCAGACAATGCGCCGATCTTGATTGACGGCTTGAGTTTGGAGGAGATTTTACGCGAGGATCCCGATTGTATTTTCATTTCAACCATGGGAGATGAGGATGCCGCCGTTGCCAATATGGAATCGATTTTCTCCGAGCCCGCATGGCAATCGCTCTCTGCCGTTCGGGAGGGGCGATGCCACTATCTTCCCAAGAATTTGTTTCAGTATAAGCCCAATCACCGATGGGCAGAGGCGTATGAGTACTTAAAGGAGCTCTTGTATTGCAATGAGGAATAATGCCGTTCGAAAGCCTTTTTTTCAATCTCCAAAATGTTTTTTTATGCTTCTTGCGGGGCTTTTTGTAGCGGCCCTGTTATCCTTGTATTTAGGAAACGTTAAAATGTCATTTCAAACGTTTTTCTCGGCACTTTTCGGTTTTTCCAATGATAAAACCGCAACGCTGATCCTATATGCCGTGCGTTTGCCGCGTGTTGTGGCATGCATTTTATGTGGCATTGGCTTATCGGTGTCCGGCGTTTTGCTTCAAACCGTAACCGATAATCCGCTTGCGGGTCCGAGTCTGATCGGGGTCAATCAGGGTGCCGGCTTTTTCAGCGTCCTCCTCCTAACGCTTTTTCCGATGTGGGGAGAGTGGATGCCGCTCGTCTCTTTTTTTGGCGCATTTTTGGTTACCTGTCTCATTCTTGCAATCAGCCGCGCGATGGGGGACGCAAAAGGCTCCTTTGTTCTCGCAGGAATTGCACTTGGAGCGCTTTTCAGCGCATTTATTTCTTTTTTTACGTTGATGAATGATGACGTAATGGCATCCTATCACGGATTTTCGGTTGGATCTTGCGCGGTCAGCTCTTTGCGAGTGCTTGCGTTTCCGGCTGTTATGATCGGATTTGGACTGCTGTTTGCGCTCTTGTTTTCAAAACCCATCAACGCGTTGGCTTTGGGGAATCTTACAGCCGCGTCTCTTGGGGTTCGCGTGCGCCGTATCCGATTGCTTGCCGTGCTTTGCGCATCGGCATGCGCGGCGGCTGTAGTAAGCTTTGCGGGACTTTTAGGGTTTGTCGGATTGGTCGTTCCCAATTTTGCAAGAAAATTGACCGGAAACCATACCGCGTACTTGCTTGGGGTTTCGGCATTGCTCGGCGCGATTTTAGTCTTACTTGCGGATCTGCTTGGCAGGCTCCTCCTTGCGCCTACCGAAATTCCCGTTGGGATTATGATGGCTTGTATCGGCGCGCCGTTTTTTCTCTCTGTTTTGTTACAAAAACGCTTTCAGGGGGATTCGATATGATACTTGAAGCAAAAAATTTAATGTTATGTCGCGGCGGTCGGGCGATTCTCAAGGGCTTTTCGGCTACTGTCCGACAGGGGTCCTTTACTGTATTATTAGGACCGAACGGATGCGGAAAAAGTACTTTTTTATCCGCGGTTTCGGGAATGCTTCCATATCAAGGCGAAATCCTTTTGAAAGGACGCCCACTTCGGGACTATTCCGCTAAGGAGCGCGCCTCTGAGGTAGCAATTGTTCCGCAAATTCCTGCAAGAGCGGGAATTTCGGTAACCGACCTGATCACGTTTGGACGCATGCCGCATCGAACGCTTGGTGAACGCTTGCGTGAGCAGGATCTGCAATTGATTGAAGACGCGATAGTGCTTTTTGATCTGCAAAAATTAAGAAATGCAAATCTTGATCGTTTGTCAGGCGGTGAGTTGCGGCGCGCGTACATTGCGATGGCGGCGGCGCAGGATGCCCCGCTATTGATGTTAGACGAGCCTGACGCGCATCTTGATGAATATAACCGTTACAAAATTATGGAAATTCTACATCATTTCAATCAAGATCGCGGAAAAACGGTGTTGGTTGTTACACACGATATTGCCGATGCGGTCCGATATGCGAATGAGATCATTTTGATGAAGGACGGACGATCTGTCGGACAGGACTCGGTTGAATCTATTTTAAAAAAGAAAAAAATAGAATCCTTATTCGGTGTCGAGCGTTACGTCGGCGAAATATGGGGGATTCAAGCAACGCAAAAGGGGGATCTGATATGAAAAAAATATCCTTTGAAAGTGATTATATTCAGGGGTGTCATGAGGCGATTCTCAATCGTTTCACCGAAACCAATTACGAGCAGCTCTCGGGATACGGGGTGGACCGCTACTGTGAATCGGCAAAGCAGAAAATCAAGGCTGCTTGCCAAAGTGAAAACTCCGAAGTTTTTCTTCTCACAGGCGGCACGCAAACCAATCAGCTTGTCATTGATACCATGCTGGATTCCTGTGAGGCGGTTATTTCCGCGAAAACAGGACACATCAACGGCCATGAAGCGGGGGCAATCGAATATACGGGGCACAAGGTGCTGGAGATCGCGCAGGAGAATGGAAAAATTGATATTTCCGCATTAGAGCAA
This sequence comes from Oscillospiraceae bacterium, assembly GCA_015063585.1. Taxonomy (GTDB): domain Bacteria; phylum Bacillota; class Clostridia; order Oscillospirales; family CAG-272; genus UMGS1865. Next base: position 27,732 of record SVTW01000015.1, on the reverse strand, counting down.
TTGCTTCAAGCCTTTCATGGGGATGCAAATAATCAGCATATGGCGACACCAAAGATGATTTATCTTTCTCATCCAACTGAATACGGCACGCTTTACACGTTCGCGGAATTACGTCGTATTTCCGACATTTGCAAAAAGAACGGTCTTTATCTTTATATCGACGGCGCACGTCTCGGTTATGGCTTGATGGCAAAGGGAAGTGACGTTACATTACCCGATCTCGCAAGGCTTTGTGACGCATTTTATATCGGCGGTACAAAGGTTGGGGCACTTTGCGGAGAGGCGGTTGTGTTTGCAGAAGGGCGCACACCGAAAAAATTTTTCACCAAGATCAAGCAGCATGGCGCATTGCTTGCGAAAGGGCGCTTGCTTGGAATTCAATTTGACACGCTTTTTACAAATGATCTTTATTTTCAAATTTCAAAGCATGCCATTGACATGGCAGAGGAATTGAAAGCTCTTTTTACAGCACGCGGATTTCAGTTCTTTTTGGATTCACCTACCAATCAGATATTCATTATTTTGGAAAACCGCCTCTATCAAACGCTATCCGAGCAGGTCGGTGTTGGCTTTTGGGAACAGTACGACGATACGCATACTGTGATACGCTTTGCAACAAGCTGGGCGACGCGCCGCGAGGACATTGCGCAATTGGATCAGATTTTGCGCGAAATAACCGAATAACACAAAAGCGTCGGTTGAACGGTTTCTCGTTTGACCGATGCTTTTTTCGCTCATATCACTCCCTGACTGTTTAATCCTATAATTAACTGAAAAAATTTTTATAAAAAAACATATAACATTCATAAAAAAACACTTGACAATCAAATGATTGTATGATAAAATAGTAGCAGAATAAGATGAAAGAAAAAAGGAGAGATTCGTTATGATACTGAAATTTCACGACGATTATATTCCCGGAACAAAATTGAAAAAGTCCGAAATGGACAACCTTACAGGAATGGAATTCCTGAAAAAAGTGTTTTTTATCAGCGAAGGCGTTATGCTGACCCAAATCAGAGATATTTCGGGCATTGATAGTTCTACACTTCAAAACTGGACCAAGCGCGGCTGGGTAGTCAACAGCAAGCTGAAAAAATACAATGTGGATCAGGTTGCGCACATTTTAATTATCAATATGTTGCGCTCTTGTATGCAGCTTGATAAAATCGCATTTTTGATTCAGTATATCAATGGTAAGGTTGGAGATGCGTCGGATGATATTATTTCCGATTCGATGCTCTATGACTATATTTGCCGCATTTTGGAAAATATGATGCACGCATCTTGCTCACTTTCCTCGGTTCACGCGGCTGTTGAAACCGTTACAGCCGACTATGCCGAGCCCGTAGCGGGAGCACGCGAGCGTCTTAATAAGGCATTGGAAGTAATTGTTGTTACGTATTATGCCGCGCTGATCAAGCAACATGCAACGGGCTTGTTGGAAAAGTTGGAAAATCCGATGTAATCCAAAATGGAATTGTTTTCCTTCCTTTTTAAATCTTAAAAAAAATGAGAACCAAGGGCAATATGCCGTTTGGTTCTCATTTTTTTATCATGTAGTTTAAGCTTCCAGCACAAAGGTTTTAATGGCTTTGATTGCAGGACCCTCCGTATATTCGCGTACCTCTCCCAATGCAAAGAAGATACCGTCTTCATTACAGAGACGAAGCCGCGTGCCAATCGGAAATGCCTTTTTGATCTTTTTGAGATAGATCTCGCAACCGCTGCGGCAGAGTTTTTCGTAGAATGCGGGAAGGAGAACCCGTTCGTTTGTTTCGAAAAGCGATTCGGTGGAAAAGAGCAGAGAATCGCGTTCTTCAGGCGTCATTGCTTCGAGCGCGTCAAGGGTATGCGCTTGTTCCAACGAAAAACCGCCGGTTTCCGTGCGAGTCAGAGATGCCATAACACCGCCGCACCCAAGTGCGTGACCTATGTCTGCGCAAAGTGTACGGATATAGGTTCCGCCGGAGCATTTTACGTTGAGAAGATAATCGGTTGGCTGATCTGTGGCTTGTGCCTCAAGTGAAAAAATTTCAATTTCTCTTGCTTGGCGTTCCAATACAACACCGGCGCGCGCAAGATCCACGAGCTTTTTCCCCCCCACCTTCAATGCACTGTACATAGGTGGAATTTGTTGAATTTTACCGCGAAATTTTGGCAATACAGACATTACCGCATCCGAATCGGGGATCTGCTCCGCACGGGTCAGAACGGCTCCTGTAATGTCCTCTGTATCGGTTGTAAGTCCGAGCCTGAGTGTTGCGCGATAGCATTTGGAATCGGCGGAAAGATATTCGGAAGCCTTTGCGGCTCTGCCAATTAAAACGACCAAAACACCGGTTGCCATCGGATCAAGCGTTCCGGTGTGACCGACCTGTCTTGTGCCGTATAACCGTCTGATTCGATTGACGATGTCATGTGAGGTAACACCTGCATGCTTATTAACGATCAGAACACCGGAGGGGCTGTTTTGTATGGTTGGGTGTGTCATTTGAGTATCAGATCCTTCAAATCTCTTTTTTGTACGTAGTGAATGCCGTTTTCACGGAAATATGTAACGGAACCGTCTTCTGATGCGTTGGTAATTTCCACTCGCTCATCGGGCTTTCCAAGCGCAAGAACAAGCTGAGGCAGCACTCCGTCGGGGAGGGAGAGCAGGCTTGCGAGCTCCGTTGGCGTAAATGATCCGATCATACAGCCGCCAAACCCTGCTTCCGCAACGGCGAGCATGATCGACTGCGCGCAGATCCCCACATCTTTCTGAAATTTTTCGGCAGTGCCGATCACGTGGGCATCGCTGCAAATTACAATATAAGCCACAGGCGCATGCCCCTTTGGGGGGAGTGTTATGTCCTTGATCTTTCCTGCCCAACGTGTATTTTGAAGCATACCGTTACATTCGTCCTCATCGGTAACAAGTCGAAATTTCAGCATCTGTAAATTGATGCTGGAAGGGGAGAGTCGCGCATGATCCACCCAATCGAGCAATTGCTCGGTTGAAATTTTAACGGTTGGATCAAAGCTTCGATAACTTCTGGACGCGCGTATCAAATCCTTTAGCATATTGCCCCTCCTTTTTTAAAAACGAACCCACGCGGAATAGATGACCTGACCCTTCTGGGAGAAATTTCGCTCGTATTCCGTCATGATATTTTCATCGTTTTTTTCAGAATGATGCAGATCCCTCGTTTGCCACTCCACCGTTAATCCGCACTCGGCAAACTGTTCCAAGCTAAAATCAAACAAGCCTTCGTTGTCGGTTTTGAGCCGCAACAGTCCGTTGGGAACCAACAGCGTGCGGTAAAGCTCCAAAAAGCCTTTGTGGGTCAATCGACGTTTTGCATATCCTTTTTTGGGCCATGGATCGCTGAAGTTAAGATAAATACAGTCAATGGCGTGTGCGGGGAACCATTCTGTCAAATTTTTTGCGTCACCGATTATAAAGCGCAGGTTGTCGTTTCGATTATCCGATGCGCGCATGGCTTTTTCAAGCGCCAAGCAGGCAACGTCGGGAACACGCTCCATTGCGATAAAGTTTGTATCAGAATATTTTGCAGCCATTCCAACTGCAAAATCACCTTTTCCGCAACCGATCTCCAAATGGAGCGGTCGATTGACCGAAAAAAATCCGTTTGGATCGGTTGGAAGATTCTCGGGAATTTTAATCAAAATTTCAGAGCATGCCGCAATTCGTTCCGCTCCGTGTTTTTTTCTTCTCATTCTCATAGCTTCGGTAAGTCCTCTCGTCTTTTATATTCCTTATTATAGCAGAAGATGCCGAAAAATGCAAGGTATTTCCTCAAAAAAACAATCTTCGGTTACTGTGGAAGATTCATCGCCACGCGTAATTTTTCAATGGCGCTTTTCTCCAGGCGTGAAACGTAGGATCTGGAGATATGCAAGGCGGCAGCAATTTCGCGTTGCGTTTTCATTTTCGTGCCGTATAAGCCGTATCGCATCATTAAAATACAGCGTTCTCTTTGTGTAAGCGTTACGTCCATAAAATGCAGCATTCTGCCCGTCATCATTTTTTTATCCACCTCCTCGGCAATGTCTTCCTCACTGCAAATCACGTCAATATAGGTCAGTGGATTGCCGTCGCGATCAATATCGATCGTTTCGTTGATCGATATTTCGGATACAAGCTTTTTTTGCGAACGAAAATACATCAGGATTTCATTTTGAATACACTTTGCGCCATAGGTTGCAAAGCGCGCTCCGTTTCGGACGTTGAAGGTGTCAACTGCTTTTACAAGACCGATCGTTCCGATCGACACAAGATCCTCCGGATTCCTTGCCGTGGAATAATATTTTCTCACGATGTGTGAAACAAGCCTTAAGTTGTGCAGGATCAGCTTTTGTCGGGCTTCCTCATCGCCGCCCTCCGCCTTAAGAAAACATTCGTGCTCCTGCTCCGGTGGGAGAGGAGGTGGGAAATTTTGCGGTGTTTCAATTCCAAGAACAAGATGTAAAACGCGCGTCATCAAAGAAAAAAGGGTAACAAGCATAGCGGTTTCCTCCGTTTTTTTCTTTATTATATGAGGTGGATTCCGATTCTTTGCCTGTACGCAATTTTCTAAAAAATTAAAAAATAGGTTTTTTTGTTGACAGAAAAGGGCAAAATATGATATAATAAAAATGGTCGAAAAAGAATGACCAAAGAAAGGAAAACAGAATAATGAACCAAAAGCTCGGCAATGCGATCGTGGGACAAAGTGGAGGGCCCACGGCGGCAATTAATGCCACTCTTTCGGGAGTGATACGCGGCGTGAGAGAAGGTGTGCACGGAGGCGTGATTCAAACGCTTTACGGCATGCGAAACGGAGTGGAGGGATTCCTGAGGGAGGAATTGATAAACCTGACGGAATGCTTCGACGATGAGGACAAGCTTGAACTGCTGGAACGAACACCGGCATCGGCGCTTGGCTCCTGTCGAAAGCGATTACCCGATCCCCATTCCGGCGATGGGATTTACGATCGCATATTTTCGATTTTTCGGAAATATGACATCCGCTATTTTTTCTATATTGGCGGAAACGATTCGATGGATACCGTTGCAAAGCTTTCGGAGTATGCACGTTCCAAAGGAGAGGACATTGTTATCTTGGGAATCCCCAAGACAATTGACAACGATTTAATGGAAACAGACCACACTCCCGGCTACGGTTCGGCAGCGAAATACGTTGCCGTTGCTACGCAGGAAATCATTCGTGATTGCGCGGTTTACCGCATTCCTGCTGTTACGATCATTGAAATTATGGGAAGGGATTCGGGTTGGCTGACTGCCGCCTCAGCGGTTGGCAGAAAGATCAACGGCATTGAACCCGATCTTGTCTATCTTCCCGAAAGAAGCTTTTCCAATACACAATTTTTATCCGATGTCAAACGGGTGTTAGAGGACCATCCAAACGTTGTGGTAGCGGTTTCTGAAGGTTTGCGCTATGCAAATGGTTGCTATGTCAGCGAAAGCGAGAGCGGTGAGCCAAGAGATGAATACGGCCACTTGCGTTTGTCGGGCACAGGAAAGGTGCTTGAAATGCTGATACGACGCGAGATCGGATGTAAGGTCCGCTCGGTGGAGCTGAATCTTCCGCAACGCTGCGCGGCACATCTGTTGTCCAAAACGGACATAACGGAATCCATTCAAATCGGACGTTCCGCGGTTGTTTTTGCGGCAATCAAAGGTATTACTTCGGCGATGCTGACCATTATCCGCTGTAGCAATCAACCTTATCGCATTGAAATCGGTTGCGTTGCTGCCGCTGGGGTCGCCAACCGTGTTAAAAACATGGAGGATCCATATATCAATTCAGAAGGAAACCATATTACAGACGCTTGCTGTGATTATATTGCTCCGCTGATTCAAGGCGAGATGGGAAGTAAGTTTGTAAACGGGTTACCAATGCACTTTGTTTTTTAAAACAGCAATAAAAAGATTGGAGATCGAAACATGAAAATCGCAGTTATTACAGGCGCTTCCTCGGGAATGGGGCGCGAATTTGTTCTTCAGCTCAGCCGCGAAAAACAGTTTGACGAAATTTGGGTCATCGCGCGCCGAACCGAGCGCTTGGAAGCCTTGCGAGAGGAAGTTACAACGCCGATCCGTCCGCTCTCTCTTGACCTCACAAAGGATGAGAGCATTGAGACCTACCGCCGTCTTCTGGAGGAAGAAAAGCCAGAGGTGTCGGTTTTGGTAAATGCAAGCGGCATTGGAAAATTCGGAACGTTTTCGGATATGACCCTTGAGGATATGAATCGCATGATCGATTTGAACTGTAAGGCATACGTTGGTATGACCTATGCAACTCTGCCGTATCTGACGCGGGGCAGTGAGGTTTATCAGTTGGATTCGCTTTCTTCCTTCCAGCCGGTTCCTTATATTTGCGTTTACGGAGCCACCAAAGCTTTTGTGCTTTCCTTTAGCCGCGCGCTTAACGTGGAGCTGAAGGGGCGTGGGATCCGTATGATGGCGGTATGCCCGGGCTGGGTCAAGACAGAGTTCTTTGATCACGCCGTTACCGACGATACCATTACTTATTATAATAAATTCTTCACGCCCGAGGAGGTTATCACGCGTGCATTACGCGATATGAAGCGCGGAAAAGATGTTTCAATATGCGGCTTTTCGGTTCGTACCCAGGTTTTCTTTACTAAACTCCTGCCGCATAAGCTTGTAATGAAGATCTGGTGTAAGCAACAAAAAAAGTAAGCGCGCCTCCCATTTAAACGTTCTAAATGTGCTTCTTTTGTCGTACAATTTAGCAGTTGTATGATAGTAAGGAGGCGAATACATGAAAAAGGTCATGGTCGTAATGGGAACACGCCCTGAAGCGATCAAGCTTTGTCCGCTTGTTTTGGAATTGAAGCGACGGAACACGGTGTTTGATGTGCTGGTTTGCTCGACGGGACAGCACCGCGCAATGCTTGACAGCGCGTTGGAGGCTTTTTCGGTCAAACCGGATTTTGATCTGGACGCAATGCGGACCGGTCAAACCGCATCGGATCTGACAGGACGGATTTTGCGCCGCATGGATGAAATTCTGGATGCGGAATCTCCCGAGTTTGTTTTGGTCCAGGGCGATACCACCTCGGCTTTTTCAGCCGCGCTCGCGGCTTTTCATCGCAAAATTCCGATCGGACACGTGGAGGCAGGTCTGCGTACCTATCATATGCATGATCCTTTTCCCGAGGAATTTCACAGGCAGGCCATTTCTTTGATGACGGACTATCATTTTGCGCCAACGGTAACCGCAAAAAGAAATCTTTTGCGAGAGGGAAAGCACGAATCACGCATTTATATCACAGGCAATACGGTTGTTGATGCAATGCGGTTGACGTTGACGGGGAAGCGCCCTTTTTCGGATTGGAATTTACCGTCGGATAAGCGTATGCTGTTGTTCACCGCGCACCGAAAGGAAAGCATTGGAGAGCGGCTGTGCGGAATGCTCCGTGCGTTGCGCCGTATCGTGGAGGAGACTCCCGATCTGATCGTTTACTATCCGGTCCATCATAATCCGGAGGTGCGGCGAGCGGCAATTGACATATTAAAGGGGGTGCCGCGTATCCGTATGATCGAACCGCCCGAAATTGTCAGTTTTCATCACTTACTCTCGCGTGCCTATTTGATCCTGACCGATAGCGGAGGCATTCAGGAGGAGGCTTCGGTGCTTGGAATCCCAACGGTTGTGATGCGCTATTCTTCGGAACGAACAGAGGGCATGCGTTCGGGTGTTTTAAAGCTTGCGGGCTGTTCGGAGCAGGGCATTTATGAACTGACCAAAAAACTGCTTTCCCCAAAATCGGTTGATTACGAAATGATGAAACGTCCGTCCGCCATTTACGGAGACGGGAACGCAAGCATTCGCATCGCAGATGTTTTGATGCGGATCTGATCCAACTTTTTATGGAAAATGCAAGGAAACTCAAAAAAACAGAGGTGAAAATATGAATCTGATCCATCTGAAATATGCGGTTGAAGTAGAAAAAACAAAGTCAATCAGCAAGGCGGCGGAGAACCTTTACATGGGGCAACCGAATCTGAGCCGCGCAATCAAGGAATTAGAGGAATCATTGGGAATCACAATTTTTTCCCGCACCTCAAAGGGCATTTCCGTTACTCCGGACGGTGAGGAATTTTTGCAATACGCAAAGCAAATTCTTTCACAGGTCGACGAGGTGGAGGAAATCTACCGAAACGGAAAGGTACACAAACAAAAGCTTTCGGTGTGTGTACCGCGATCCAGCTATATTTCAGCGGCATTCGCAAACTTTGCGCAAGGAATTTCGTTGGATTCTCCTGCGGAAATTTTTTACAAGGAAACCAATTCCAGCCGCACCATCAATAACATACTCAAGGAACAGTATAATCTCGGTATTGTCCGTTATCAAACCTCATTTGACCGCTATTACCTGAATATGTTTGAGGAGAAAAATTTGGAGCATGAGCTTTTAACCGAGTTTTCGTATATGCTTTTGGCGTCCGATCAGTCTCCTCTTGCAAAGCAAAAGGTCATTCAGCTTGAGGATCTTGCCGACTATATCGAAATTACACACGGGGACCCATACGTTCCGTCACTCCCCATGATCGACGTAAAAAAAGCCGAGCTTTCGGAATTTGTCGATAAACGGATCTTCGTTTTTGAGCGTGGAAGCCAATTTGAGCTTCTTGAAAAGCTCCCATTCTCCTTCATGTGGGTATCTCCCGTACCGGAGGAAATTTTGGAGAAATATCACCTTGTATCCTTGCCTTGCCGTGCCAGCGCAAAGGTATATCGGGACGTCCTGATTTACCGTAAGGGTTACCGCCTGACCGATCTTGACCGTCGTTTTATTGACGAGGTTGCTAAGGTCGGAAAATAAAACAACAAAAAACACTTCTTGATATAGGAAGTGTTTTTTGTTCTTTTATTTCGAGTGACCCAAACGGCAAAATCAGGTTTTTCTTTTTTTCTTTGCCAAAGGATTTTGCGTCATTGCCTGTTCCATATCGCGATTGCTGACATGGGTATAGATCTGCGTTGTATTGAGCTGCTCATGTCCGAGAATCTCTTTGAGTACGCGCACATCTACGTGCCCCGATTGATACATCAGCGTAGCGGCGGTATGGCGTAGTTTGTGTACCGAATAATGCTTGGATTCCAGCCCCGCGAGGCGAAGATATTTATAAACCATAGCTTGTACGGTTTTAACGCTGATCCGCTGATCCAAACGACTCAGAAAAAGAGCTTTATTTTGCACTTGCGCATATTTGGGTCCGCGCCGAATCGCAAGATATTCGCGCAGCGCCGATTGACATGCGTCGTTGAGATAAACAATTCGTTCCTTGTTGCCTTTGCCCGTAACGCGCATCGAAAGGAGCCCCGAATCAATGTCGGAGAGATTGATTCCCACAAGCTCGGACAAACGGATGCCGCAGTTGAGAAAGAGCGTGACGATTGCATAATCACGGATACGGTAGGGGGATTCCCGGTCGGTCTCAATCGCCTCTAAAAGCTTGAGCGATTCATCAAGCGTGAGCACCTTGGGAAGCGTTTTTTTCGGCTTTGGAGAATCGATATCCGCGGTGGGGTTGTACTCGATGTAATGGCATTTGTTGACAAGATATTTGTAGAGCGAACGAATGGCTGATAGCTTCCGTGAGCGCGCTGACCATTGATTACCGCGTTGATTATTTGCGTAATACATAAAATCATACAGGTCCTCGGCACGGATCTTGCCAAGGCGCTCGAGCCCTACCGCGCTGACGTCAATTTTTTGAAAATCCTCGGAATCCATATCAATGCCACGCTCGCGCGCAAGCAAGTATCGAAAAAAGGTTCTCAGATCCAACAGATATTCCTCAACCGTTTTTTTAGAGCACCCTTGAATCGAGCTTTTGTAGGATGCATATTCCTGAATCAAGGATGAAAACTCATGAACCGAAATAATATTTGACATCAGTAGCCTCCGTTTTCGCGATCTGTAAGTATATTATAGCATAGATATTGTTTTTTTAGTTGATAAATTGTAAACTTTTGTGTTAGTCTGTTGCTTTTTTGATAGGAATTCAGTATAATATTAGCACAGATGTTTTTCGCAAGGGAGCTTATTCATGAAAAAATTCCTGCAAGACCATTCATATGATATGGTCAAAATGTTTTTAAATCAATTTGCAACAGCTGTATTTGGGTTTGCTTTGGTACTCGCCGCAAGTAAAGCACAAAACGCAACGTTGCGAAACGTAACAAGTATTGCCGCAATTTTGTTTTATCTTTTCTTGCTTTATACAATGACGTGGGAGATCGGATTTGCCGATAAAGTATCGGTTGAAAGCGGCAAAAAGAAGGCAATGCCTGCCAAAGGCGCTTTGATTTCACTTTGCGCAAACAGTGTTAACTTCCTTCTTGCTATTTTCGTTATGCTTGCGGCATTGCTTCCCAAGTCCTTCATCAGCAACATTGGCGGAGTTTCCGCCCCCGCAGCACTTCTTATTGAGGGCATGTATACAGGTCTGCTTGCCAATCACGTTGGCGGTGCGCCGCTCAACTCCTATTGGTGGGTTTATTTTCTCCTGCCTATTCCCGCAATTCTCACCTGTGCATTGGCATATCAGATGGGAATTCACGATTTCAAGCTGTCCGCGCTCTTCAAAGCAGCTCCTGTTGACACCAATACAAAAAAGAAATCTTGATTCGAATAACGATGTAACCGATTTTTGAAAATCGGTTCAGGTCCGCGGCAACTCAACGACAGGGGGGGCCGCGGAATCTTTTTGTAATGCCTTTTTCAAATGGATCGAAAAGGGGATTGTCATGAGAAATGTGAGAAGGTCCGCAACCGGTTGAACAAGCAATAAACCGATCGGACCGAGGATGCGCGGAAGCAGAAATAGAAGCGGAACAAAGAAAAAGCCTTGCCGAGCGGCAGCTAATACAGAGGCGGATATGGGGCGCCCAAGTGCCTGCGCCAGCAAAATGGTGCAGGTGATCAACCCGTGGAATATCAGAACTGCCCCCTGCGCACGCAATGCAACCGCTCCGATCTCAATAACAGCGGGATCGTTTCTGAAAAATGCAATGAGAGGCGCGGGGATAAAAAACATAATCAGTCCGAGTACCAGCATACCAATCGTTGACACTTGAATTGAAAACCCATAGGCTTTTCGGACGCGGGACAACGTTCCGTTTCCAAAGTTATAACCAACAATCGGCATCATGCCTTGTCCTACTCCGAGGCAAAAACTGAATGCAAGCAGAAACAGACGTGAAACAACCGAAATTGCCGTAAGAGCGGCGGCAGACCATTCTCCCGCCTTGCGGTTGAGCAGAACCGTGGCGAGTACGATCAACCCTTGTCGGAGGGCTGACGGCATTCCAATATAAAAGATCTGAACCATATCGCGAAAAGAGGCGGTTTTTTCTTTTTTAAAAAGAGAGATACGGCTGTGATGCAAGAGATATGCGGAGAGCAACACGGCAAGGCTAACGGCTTGGCTGATCAGCGTTGCGGCAGATGCACCCGAAATTCCCAAGCGCGCGATTAAAAGCGGGTCCAAAACAATATTGAGCAGACTGCCAACGGTGAGTCCTATCATCGAATAAACAGCACAGCCTTCAGCCCGCAAAAGCTGGCTTAAAACAAAGACCCCACACATAAAAGGGGCTGAAAGAAAGAGATAGCGTACATAAGATATTGCATAGGGAAGAACCGTTGCATCGGCACCCAGAAACCGCAACAGGAGATTGCCAAACAAAAGCCCGATTCCTCCGATTAAAACACCGAGTATCAGAGAAAGAAAAAATGCGATGCGGGAATAGGTGTCGGCACGCGCAGTCTCACGCCTTCCAAGCGCGCGGGAAAGCAAACTTCCCGCACCCATTCCAAGCGTATAACCAACGGCTTGCAGGAGTGCTTGAATCGCAAAGCAGACCCCAACCGCGGCACTTGCCTCGGTTCCGAGTTTTGCAACGTAAAAAGCATCGGCAAGGCTGTAAAGTGCGATAACAGCCATTCCAACCGTGCTGGGGAGTGCCAATCGAAAAATCAATTTTTCAATTGGCTCCTCTGTCATTTGACGGTGTTTTTTTTCATTTTGATCAAATTTCAAGTTCTCACCTCGATCTGTGGAATACTGTTAGTATATACAGTAAGCCGTATTTCATGTTTTTTTTGCAAAATTCGCAATGATCTGAAAAAAAGACTTGATTTTTGGTGAGAATTGGTATATAATATATTCAAATATGTTTAAACCATAAAGGAGGTTTTTTCAATGTTAGTTTCGGCAAAAGAAATGCTTACAAAAGCAAAGGAAGGGCACTACGCTGTAGGTCAGTTCAACATCAATAACCTGGAGTGGACCAAGGCTGTTCTTCAGACCGCAGAGGAACTCAAGTCTCCCGTTATTCTCGGTGTTTCCGAGGGCGCAGCAAAGTATATGTGTGGCTACACCACCGTTGCAAACATGGTAAAGGCTATGATCAATGAGCTGGGCATTACGGTTCCCGTTGCACTTCATCTTGACCATGGCACTTATGAGGCTTGCTATAAGTGCATTGATGCCGGCTTCTCGTCCATCATGTTCGACGGTTCGCACTATCCGATCGCTGAGAACGTTGCAAAGACGCAGGAGCTTGTAAAGGTTTGCGCGGAAAAGGGCATGTCTCTTGAGGCAGAGGTTGGTTCTATCGGCGGCGAGGAAGATGGCGTTGTCGGTATGGGTGAGTGTGCAGATCCCAATGAGTGTAAGATGGTTGCCGATCTCGGTGTTACCATGCTCGCTGCAGGTATCGGTAATATTCACGGCAAATATCCCGAAAATTGGCCCGGTCTCTCGTTTGAGACTCTTGAGGCAATTTCCGAGAAGGTTGGCAAGATGCCCCTCGTTCTCCACGGCGGTACGGGTATCCCCGCAGACATGATCAAGAAGGCAATCAGCCTCGGTGTATCCAAGATCAACGTAAATACCGAGTGCCAGCTCGCGTTTGCAGCTGCTACCCGTGCATACGTTGAGGCAGGCAAGGATCTGCAGGGTAAGGGCTTTGACCCCAGAAAGCTGCTCGCCCCCGGTGTAGATGCAATTAAGGCAACGGTAAAAGAAAAGATGGAGCTCTTCGGCTCGGTTGGAAAGGCTTAATTCCTGACAATTTTTATAAAAACGGCGTCCCGTGCGAATTTCACACGGAACGCCGTTTTTTTTTGAAGCCAAAAGGAAGAAATCTGATTATCGAATTAAAAAGCTTGCCAAAACCGTCAAAAGAATCATAAATCCAAAGTTGAACGCGGAGAACAGGAGAATGTATTTTCCTGCTTTTCCGGGGTTATGCTCGGTATATTGGCGAAAGGTGATGAGACTTGCAAGAGATGCGATCAAGGTACCCGTGCCGCCGATGTTGACGCCAAGCAGAAGTGACTGATAATCGGTTGTAAATTGAGATAACAGGATCGCCGAAGGCACGTTACTGATCACTTGACAGGAAAGGACACTAAATACCAGTGTGTTTTTTTCCAAAAGGGAGGAGAAAAGATGGCTCACCGCGGGAATTCTTGCCATATTACCCGCGAAAATAAAGAAGCAAACAAACGTGAGCAACAATGGGTAGTCAACGGCACGAAGGGCTTGGCGGTCGACGAAGAATAGCACCAGCGGAATCACAATCAAGCCGATCTGATAAGGAATGACGCGAAAAACAATGATGATCGAGAGCGCGAACAGAATCAGATAGAGGATTGTGCGCTTGGGTTTTAGTTTGTAGGGACATTCCTCGCGAATCGAAAGCGTGTCTTTGGGAAGAAAAAGACAGCATACTGTAATCAACGCGATCGAAGCAAGGAACGGCAGGAGCATGATCCGCATAAATTCTCCCGTTGGAATTGCGAATTTGGTATAAAGATAAAGATTTTGCGGATTGCCAAAGGGGGTGAGCATGCCACCGAGATTGGCGGCAATATTTTGCATGATGAACACAAATGCCATGTATTTTTCTTTTCCCGTTGACGAGAGTACGAAAAAGCCAAGAGGCAGAAAGGTGAGGAGTGCCATGTCGTTTGCGATCAGCATGGAGCCGATAAAAGTGATGTAAACCAAAGCAATAGATGCCATGCGGAGATTTCCGGTGCAGTCTACAATTTTGCGTGCGAGAATTGTAAAAAAGCGAATGTTTTTAAGCGCGCAAACAACTGCAAGCACACAAAAAAGACAGGTTAAGGTTTTGAAATCAAAATAGGATAGGTATGCGGTATCGGGCGGAACCATACAGCTCGTTGCTACCGCGGCTACAAATGCGATGGAAAGAACCGCGTTTTTGCGGATCCACCCGCCAATCAGCAACAGCGCATGATAAAGGGATTCCCAAAAATGATGTGTGTGACGCGAGGGATACTGCTTTTGATAAATCATAAAAAATGACACCTTCCTCGGTTTGTTATACGTATACAATTGAAATGGTGCGAAGCGAACCAAACCATCGTATTATACTCCAAACCGAGGAATTTGTCAAGTGTTTTTTCTTCTTTTTAAGAATTATGATCGAAAATCTCAATCAGACCGCCGAGCGGCAAAGAATAAATAAATGCCTTATCGGGAAGCGTTCCGAAAAGCTGTGAAACCGCACGGCAATAGTAGGAAAGCTGTGTGCCGTGAGCGGCTTTCATATGCGATCGGAACAGGCTGGGGTTGTTTCTTTCCGCCTCGGAAATACGGTCGGTTTTATAGTCGATCAAAAAGCGTTTTCCATCCTGCATTTCCAAAATCAAGTCAATCGAGCCCTGCACAAAGAGGTTATGATTGTCAAAACATTCTGCTTTGTCGCGGTTTGCAGTCAATTCCGAAAAGGGAACGTTGATGCTGAACTTTTGCTCTCGGTAGATCTTTTTTGCGTTTTTCAGCATTGCAAAAAGGTCGCTTTCCGCAAAAAGAGCAAGCTGTCCGCGGTGAATGATTTCGGCGGCGTTGATCGTAAGAAATCCTTTTTCAACCAATCTTGCAATTTCCGCGTCAATTCCGTTTTTCTCAACGTGTGAATAATCACAAAATTGCAAAAACATATGTGTTGCAGTACCGATATCGGTGGCAGACGGTTTGGTTGTTTCGGCAAGCAGATTGTCAAAAGTGGGGTGCGCTGCCTCCATGAGTGCAATTTGGGCTTCAACCGATTTTTCTTCTTCGATATCCTCATTTTGAAGAATATCAAGCAGATTCTCCTGAAGCTTTGAAGCCGCCGCTTTTGTTGGCAAGCCCTCTAAGAATGCAAGCGGATATTCAAAGTGCGAATGCTCCCGGATCAGCTCTGCATATTTGGACGCAAGCGCGTAATCACCGCTTTTTTGCGGGGCATCGCCTCCCGTATCTGTTACGCACTTCAGGGATTCATTCTCTGCATTCTTGAGCTCACTTGAGGAAATATGCTGAAAAGTGCAAGGAAATTCCGCCGAGGAGTTTTCTTGCATCGCCGCTAAGATCCAGGTAAGATAGTCATTGCAGAACAGGATCGAATAGCGGTTGTTCCGAGAAACCGCAGTTGCTTTTTCTATGGCTTTATCATAATTTCCACGCAGTGTTCCGGTTACGTATATCCGTTCTCTCGCGCGTGTGAGGGCAACGTAAAGCGTACGAATGGATTCTTCGGTTTGATCGGTGTCGATTTTAAGACGCAGGAGCTCTCTGAGCATAGTCGTCTCGCCTGTTCCGCTTTGCGGATTATAGAGCTTGGACGCACAACCGAGGCTTGCATGCAGCAGTAAATTTTCACGTGAATCGGCATGATTGAAGGCAGACCCACAGGACGCAAGAAATACCACGGGAAACTCGAGTCCTTTGGAGTGATGGATCGTCATGATTGTAATGCTTTCCGGTGCTTTGCATAAACCGTTTGCGGAAATCGGTTTTTCATTCAGCATGCGGTCTACGTGGCGTAAAAAGCCATACAAGCCACACCACGACGATTTTTGATAGTTCCGTGCTTGCTCATACAGGAAGAGAAAGCTTGGATCGTTCGCATATGGTGCCAGAGACTCGTCAAGATAAAGCCTACGCAGAAAGCGGTCAGCGGGGAGACCTACCGCCAGCTTTCGAAGGGACTCTAATTTTTCAACGACCGTTCGGATCCGGATGCCGAGTGCATCTGACCGCTCAGCCGCTGCAAGCATTGCATCATAAAGTGCTTTTACACGCGGTGCCGCATCTCGAATTTCCTGCAATTCACGCAGTGAAAAGCGGCAGAACGACGATAAAAGATACTCTGAGAGCGGAAGATCGCGATACGGGTTATCAATTGTTCGGAGTAAATTTAAAAGGTCGATCGTCAGCGGCTCATGTAAAAAGTCGGTTCCCATATCCGCACCGACGGGAAGCCCCATGTCCTTCAGCACCTCGGCAAAAATTCGCCCTTGCTTTTTGGTTTGCACCAAAATGGCAATATCGGCGGGCGTGATTGCGTGACGGTTGTTGAGTTGCTCCTCCGAAAGCAGTCTGCGAATTTCCTGTCCGATCCAAATTGCTTCGTCATGAGAAGCATCCTCATCATCGTCCTCATCGGCTTGTCCGCGTTTCTTGGGTGGGGCATCAAAGACGACCACCTGTGCAAGCGGCATTTCGTGCTCCTCACGTTCACCGTCCGCTATTCCTTTGGAGCATTTCAGATCGTCTTGCGGGCGATACCCAACGCTTTTTTCACAAGCCGAGAAAAGGAACGCGCAAACGCGATTTGCAAAGTTGATGATCGGGCGGTCGCAACGGAAATTTTCGGACATAAAAACGCATATTCCGTCCGCATCATGTGCCTCAGCGGTATCATAAAGCGGCATGATACGGCGATAATTGGAAAAAATGGACGGGTCACTTCCTCGAAATCCGTAAATGCTTTGCTTAATATCGCCTACCATAAATCGCCGATTCTCACCGATCAAGGCAAAGATTCGGTCCTGTAGGAGATCGACATCCTGATATTCGTCAATATATACCTCTGAATATTGCGCGGAAAGATCCTTTGCAAAGTCGGAAGCGGTTCCGTCCTCATTTGCAAGCATGCGATACAAAATGGAACGTATATCATCATATTCCAAAATACCGCGCCGCCGCTTTTCATGCATCAGGCGTATTTCATATTCCGCGTAAAACACATATAACACATCGCAAAGCGACGCGGTTTGCAAAAGCTGATCGGAAAGAAGCTCTTGCGGCCAGATAAAGAGCGCTTGTACCTTTTTTTCCAAATGGTTACGAAAAGACGTACGCTTGGCTTGATATTCCAAAACCTGAGTCGGTTTGTTGCGAATCGAAGGAAACCGACCGCGTTCAAAAGAGTTTATAACGGCTTGCAGATGCTTATAATCGTCGGCATCAAGCGCATCCAAGACCGCTCGACAGTAATTCAGATCACTGCTGAGTAGCTCCGAGCATTTCTTTGCAATGTCGGGATCAAATTCAAGTGATTTTTGAATCCGTATAAAATCATTTTGATAATCGGTAAAAAACGCGGTCAGATACTCTCGCAGTGCTTGCCCGTAAGGTGTTTTCATCCAATCGCCGACAGAGGCGTCCCGAAGCTGATCCGCGTAGCACTTCAACCGATTGATGCCGATTGGATCTGCTGCGAAGCGTTTGAAAAAGGTCAGCATAATATCTGTGAGCTTTCCGTCGCTTCGATTGCTCAAAAGGTGATCCAATGCGTTTGCAAAGCGATTTTCGGTGATGCGGGTGAGGGGGGAGGCATTTGGATCCGTACGCATTTCCTTTTGATAAAACTCCTCGATCAACTCGTCCATCAGCTCTGCCGCAATGGAACGGATCTCGCTTTCCTCTGCAATTTGAAAGCTTGAGGGAAGACCGAGACGCTCAAAATTCCCACGCACGATCTTTTGGAAAAAGGAGTCGATCGTGGATATTTGCGCGCTCCCCAAAAGAAGTAGCTGCTTTGCCAATTTCTTGTTTCCCGGGTCCTGCGCTAACGCATTGGTGAGCGCATTGGCGATTCGTCCCTTTAATTCTGCTGCGGCGGCACGTGTAAAGGTAACCACCAAAAGGCTTGAGAGGTCGGTTTGACTGTTCGGATCAAGCAAACGGCGGATAATACGCTCGGTGAGAACGCTGGTTTTTCCGGATCCCGCCGCCGCGGAGACCAACAGAGCTTTCCCGCTCAAATTCATTGCCGCTTCTTGAGACGGTGTCCAAGATCTTGCCACGATAATTACCTCCTTTCATCCAAACACGCCACGTCACAGTGTGCGCGAACCGGGCAGAATCGGCATGCTGCCGCAGACGGTGTTTTCTCAGCTTCACCGGCAAGGATTCGTTCTGCCACAGTCCGAATCGCCGTTTGCATGTCTTGCATCAATTCCTCAAGCGCGGGTTGTGATAGCAAGGTCAATTTATTGGAGTGTTTACGACCCTCAGAACGGTCGGCCGATTGTAAAAAGCTCTCCTCATCAAGCAAAAAACCGCTTCGGTTTACATGAATCCCGCTCTTATCGGTTGTAGCATAAAGATATTGCGCGCCGGACGCGACCGTGTCGGCGGAATTAACTTGGCATACCGCATAGAGATATAACACGAGCTGAATATCCAATCCGGTGCGAACCTCATCAATGCTGAATTTATGTTCACCTGATTTGTAGTCAACAACGCGTACAAAAACACGGCCTTGCTCGCGCATCATGTCCACACGGTCAACCGTGCCGTCCAAAACAACGCGGGATCCGTTTTTCAGTTCCAAAGTAACCGTGGGAAGACCTGCGTACGGATCCCCCAATTTTTGTTCGAATTTTTGGGGCACAAAACCGCTGGTGCTAAGCTCATCTAAAATTTCGCGTAGAATGATCAGGGAGAGCTTGCGCAACCGTACAAAAAGATGCAAAAGTCTCGCGTCCATGTGTTCGGGCGGCAAAGGGCAGACCTGTAAAATATATTCGTCCACAATTTTGTTCGCAAGTGTCTCCACCTCAATTTCAGAAGGGAACGCAAGTGTTCCGTCCTCACGGAGCAATTCTTTCAAAACACGCTCAAAAATGTGATGCAGAAAAATACCGTCATCCGCATAGCTTGGGCGTGCATCCTTTTTTTCACGCAGTCCCAACCGATAGGAAGTAAAGTAAGAAAACGGGCAGAGGACAAAGGAGCGAATTTTGGATTGTGAGAGCCGTAAGAGGCGAGCGGATTCCTCATTTGGAATAGTAAGCTGCGGTTTCCATTCCTGCGGGGACGCTTTTTCCAAAACACCTTGAAGCAATGCCGTATCAAAGCGGACTGGCTTTCTTGTGAGCAGATAGCAAATGCGGTTAAACGCGATGGAGGGCGTACGGGCAGATCCGTCAATTTGCATTTCAACCGTGGAAAGGTAGAGATTGTCAGTGGGTTTGGTAACTGCGCGGTAAATGTAGAACAATTCCTCGGAGGCGCGCAGATTTTCGCGAGATGCAAACGAAAGTCCGGCAGATTCGAGCTTGATTTTATCCGATTCGGTAAAGATTCCCGTTTCGGTCTGAGAACGCGGAAATTCACCTTCACAAAGTCCAAGTAAAAGGGACGCCTTTACGTTTTCCACGCGCAATGTTGCCGCGGAACCGATGATGACACAATCGTGAACATTGGGTACCGAGGACATTTGCGTATCGGAAAAGAGGAGGGTAAGAGCCGTGAGAAGCTCCTCGGTGGAAAGCCTGGATTCGGGCAGAGAGGTTGCAAGGGTGACGAGTGCATCCATCAGAATACGGTAGGTGCGAAGGGTTTCGCCCGCCTCTCGGCGTTGCCCTTGCGTAAGTTCTTTTTTAGCCTGCTCTGTCATTTGCTCGGAAATCTGCAGCCGTGTGAGATAGTCGTAAATTGCGCGGCATTGCTCGCCCGTGTTTTGCGCAACGTGGAGATCAAGCGAGAGTCGTTCAAGCGGCTCCATGATCTGTTTTCTGGCTTGATTTGCGGCGGCAAGAATTTCCTCGGCGCGCTCGGAGCGATCGGTCGTCAGCCCGTCTGGGTTCATGCTCCAATATGGGTCGGAAAAACGGCTTCCCGAAAGATGCCATGTTTCACAGTATTCCTCAAACAGAGCGGCATCCTTGACGCTGACCCCTGCAAGCCCTGTTTTTACCAATGTGATGATATCCTGTACGTGATAATGCCGGTTTACGGCACGAAGGGCAGAAAAGATCAATCTGGAGAGTGGCTTTGAGGAAAGATCGGTTGCCTCCGAGAGAAAATAGGGGATTCCGTAACGTTCAAATGCCGCGTCTAAAACACCGCGATAGACCTCCGTATCGCGTACGATCACCGCAATATCACCGTAATGCATACCGCTGTGGATCAGCTCTAAAACGTGCAGCGCGGCAGCCTCTGCTTCCTCATATAAATTGGTGCAGGAGCGGATCTGAACCCGTTTCTGTTCCTCCTCGGTAAAGATCGGGAGTGCCTCTTTTCGAAGGTCAAATTTCCATATATTTTTTTCCAAAAAATCAAAAATCCCGAATTTCCTTGCACTTTTCGGTAAAAGTTGGGTAACCGTTACATCGGTATTGGAAGACGAAGCAAGCTTTTTGAG
This sequence comes from Oscillospiraceae bacterium, assembly GCA_015063585.1. Lineage (GTDB taxonomy): Bacteria > Bacillota > Clostridia > Oscillospirales > CAG-272 > UMGS1865. Next base: position 7,228 of record SVTW01000015.1, on the reverse strand, counting down.
TCGTTTCATTGTTTCCGTTAAGCTTTCAAAATGCGGAAGCTTGGAGCTTTGAGCGTCGGTACAAAGAGAAACCGTAACGGCGTCGGCCTGTTTTAAAATACGGAGCAGAACGGCATATTCTTGCGCGGTAAAGCTTGTAAAAGAATCGATGTAAACGTTTGTGTTTTGAAAATAAGTGTGCGCATCAAGAACGGTCGCCATTCGCAAAAGCTTATCCGATGGATCAGTTCCGAAAACACTTTCGTTTCTATCGTGAAAAACCGCTTCGATCAATGCTATATCGCTTAATTTTTCACGCAATGCTGTATCGGCGTCAATTTGATTTACACTCTCCTCGATCTTTTTGGAATCGATGTTGTTCATTCGAAGCTCATTTACTGCTTGCAGCATCAAATGCGTCATAGAGGTGTCGCTTGCGGCACCTTTTCCATACCGTTTTAAAAGTGGGGCAAGTGAGCGCAGGGTGTCCCACATCAAAAGATTTCGCATCGAATTTGAGAGTGTTCCTTGTGTGATTCCACCGTATTCGCAAAAAACGTCTTCGGCAAGACTTGAAAAATTGACCACCTCAAAATAAAGCCCCGCGTTTTGCGGAAGCGCGGCGGGAAGATCTCGCTCGCTGATGTATGCCTGCTGTTCGGGCACCAAAAGAAAACACTTCTGTTTGTTTTCAATATCCTGACGGATCCTTTGTATCAGGGCACCGGTTTTACCCGCGCCTGATGTTCCGTATATCAGGTTGAGCATGTGGAGTCCTCCTTATCATTTTTATTTTCGATTATTTTGAGATTACGCAAGATTGGTTCTTTCCCGCGCCAAGCATATGCGCGTGCTTCAAATACGGGTTGTGTCATTTCATTAATGAGGTCTGTTGTTAAAGACGAGATCTGATTTTCTTGAAAAAAAGGAATCGGTGTGTAGATCGTTCCGTTTTCCAATGCTTTTTGGGTATGAGGACAGACCTGTTGACAAATATCGCACCCCCACGCAGTTTGAAAACGCCGAATCAAATCGATTTCAGAGGTCGTCAGTACACCCTTTTTCTGCGTCAAAGCCGAAAGACACGTGCCACCGCAGGTATTTGCAGGACAAGCGCGTTGACACGCACCGCACGCGTTGCAGGAGCGCAGAGGATAAAGCTCGGTGGGAATCTTGGCGTCTGTAATAATTTCTCCGAGAAAAACGTAGGAGGAATATAGCGGGGTGATAAGCATGTGGTTGTCACCAAGCACCCCAAGCCCCGCGCGCACCGCAGCATCAATTTCATTAATTGGAGAATGATCGGCAAATCCGACAAATCGATTGTCGGGAAAATACTCTCGCAATAGCGGGAGAATCTCGTCAAACAGCGAACGAAAGAAGATATGATAGTCATTGGATACGGCATATGCCGAGATATTTCGGCACGGATCCTGACATGCTTTTGTAAAATAGGGAACCGCAATCATAAAAACAGTTCCGCTCTGAATGCCGCTTTGTTCCAAAAGATACGGTTTTGTGATCCTGCAGTTGGAAAGTGCTATCGGCGCAAAGCAATTTATAGAATTTTTTTGAAAAAAATCCGATAAAAAATGAAACATATCTTCCTCTTTTTGTTTTTTTATGGTATAATAAGTATAATACACTATTATTATATCAAAAAAAGACAACGAAAACAAGACGTACTTGTATTTTTCAAAATTTTTTTGCTCCGTCTTCAACCAATCTTCACAATTCCTTTCTATAATATAGCCGATTTTCGATATTCTGGAAAAATCAAAAAAACGGAGGTCTTTGTATTATGAGCAAAAACAACGAACATTTTGATACAAACATCTTTGGTCCGCGAACAAATTCCGCATCGGGAAATGGATATGAATACGTGTTTTCATCGGGAATACCAAAGCAATCCCAAAACCATGAAAAAAAGCCCAAAAAGAACGGATCGCATGCGGCAATTTTCATTTTAATTCTGATCCTATGTGTTACGCTCTCTTTTATCTCGGGGATCGGCGGCGTACTTTATGCGCGGTCGCTTTTTGAAGCGGAATCGGAAAACAATGAGTCTGATTCTCCGTCCGACGATTCGATTTATCATGATAATCCCGCAAGCATCATAGACAAAAATGATAACGGCACACCTGCCCATGGCTCAGCCGGGGAAGATGTTTTCACGGTTTCACAGGTCGTGCAAAAGGTGCAGGATTCGGTGGTTGAGCTTGACGTTACCTTCTCTGTGGAAACCTTTTACGGAACGCAAGCCACGAGCGGATCGGGCAGCGGTGTTCTGATTTCAGCCGACGGATATATTCTGACCTGCCACCACGTGATCGCAAACGAAAATGCAACCACGAAATCCATTTCGGTAACGCTCAATTCGGGCGCTGTTTTCGAAGCTGCACTTGTTGGATATGACGCGCGAACCGACCTTGCTGTGATCAAAATTGAACCGAAAGAAGGGCAAACATTCACCTTTGCCGAGCATGGAAAAAGTGCAAGATTGTTGGTAGGTGAGCACGTTGTTGCGATCGGTAATCCGCTTGGAACCCTTGGAGGCACTGTAACCAATGGCATTATCAGCGCAACCGAGCGGAATATTAAGGTGGCGGACGGAACCGAAATGACACTTTTGCAAACCAACGCGGCAGTGAATTCCGGAAACTCGGGTGGCGGGCTTTTCAATCTGGACGGTCAGCTGATTGGGATCGTCAACGCAAAATACGCGGCAGAGGGTGTGGAAGGGCTTGCCTTTGCGATTCCGATTGATCTTGCATATGAAGTGGAATTGGATCTGATCCAATACGGTTATATTCGCGGAATTGCCGACCACGGGCTTGAGGTTTGGGAGGTCAACTCCGAAAATCTTTATTCCAATTATTATCGCTATAACATTAAAACGATCGGTGTTTACGTTGTAACGTCTGCTTTTAACAGCAATTTGCAATATAAGGACCGTATTGTTTCGGTCAACGGTACCTCTGTCGCAACAGAAACAGAATTGAATAAAATTGTCAATACTATGAAGGTTGGAGACGTACTGACAATTGTTTACGAGCGAGAGGGTGAATCCTTTACCACAGAACTGACACTTGGAGAATATGTTCCCGATTATATGAAAAGTCAGGATGCATCGTAAAACAAACGGAGGATAACGAATATGTATCACATTTTGGTTGTGGATGACGAGGCAAGCATCCGCACGTTTGTTCGAAAATACGCTGAATTCGAAGGTCACCGCGTAACGGAAGCGGGGGACGGAATGGAAGCCGTGCTTCTTTGCCGGAATAACACCTATGATTTGATCGTCATAGACATTATGATGCCCGAGCTGGACGGTTTTTCGGCTTGCAGAGAGATTCGAAAAATTACCGATACGCCAATCATTATGCTCTCGGCGCGGGGGGAGGAATACGATCGGATCAACGGCTTTGAGGTCGGCGTTGACGATTACGTAGTCAAGCCCTTTTCCCCGAAGGAGCTGATGCTTCGCATTGAGGCGATCATGAAACGTTTAAAGCGCGGCGGGCAGGTTGACACCGAAGCGCGGCGTCCAAATGAGATTATTGAGCTCGACGGCGGCGGACTGAAAGCCGATGTTACGGCGCGCCTTGTCTTTATAGACGGTGAACGGGTTGAAATGTCACCCAAGGAATACGATCTGTTTTTCTATCTGCTGAAAAATCGAAATATCGCGCTTTCACGTGAAAAGCTGCTTTGTGAGGTTTGGGGATACGATTTCTTTGGGGACGCGAGAACACTTGATACCCATATCAAGCTACTGCGTAAAAGTCTTGGACGCTATAGCTCCTATATTGTAACCCTGCGCGGGGTTGGCTATCGCTTTGAGGGAATATGAAACGGCAACAAAATGAAATCCGCTCTGACATCCGCGAAAAGCCGTCTTCCATCAGCATTCGTTGGAAGTTGGCTATTTATATGGCGGTGTTTGTGCTGGTTATTTTAGGAATCACGTGGCTTTTTCAGGTTTTTCTTCTCGATACTTTTTTTCAAAAGGTAAAACAGAATGAAATGCGGGAAACCGCAATCGAGCTTTCCGAAAAGCTCGAATCGGACGATCTGAAGCTTACCGCATATCGAGCTGCGATGGACCACTCCCTGTGTGTGGTCGTCTATAAAATTGATCCAAATGGAGTTGCGCAGATCGTAAACGTTGACGCAACAGGCGGAAACGTGATCGTTTCCTTTGATAATAACCGTCTTGGACAATTTTATCTGCGCGCACTCCGCAACAACGGTTCTTTTTTTACACAGTTTGCATTTGGTGGCTACGAAATTGACAATAATTTTGATATGAATCTCTTTTTCGATCGCTTCCATTTCAACGATGAAAACGGAAATCCCGTTCACGTTCCGCCGCAAAACGTACGCATGGTCTATTTTCAAATTGAAAAACAGGACGAAAACACGCGGTATATGATCCTGCTCGACGCAAGCCTTCAACCGCTCGACTCAACTGTGCGAACGTTGACCATGCAATTTGTTTGGATCGCGGCAATTATCATGCTCCTTTCCTCCATTATGGTGTATTTTCTTTACCGCCATATTTCAAGACCTTTGATTCAAATGAACGAGTCTGCGAAAATTCTCGCAAAAGGACGGTACGACGTTGAGTTTTCGGGTAAAGGGTATTTGGAAACAAGAGAGCTTGCCGCAACGTTGAACTACGCATCGACGGAACTGTCACGTCTTGACCGATTGCAAAAGGATCTGATCGCCAATATCTCTCACGATTTACGCACGCCCTTAACCCTCATCAAGGGATATGGAGAGGTTATGCGTGATCTACCCGGTGAAAATACGCCGGAAAATATGCAGGTGATTATCGACGAAACCACCCGCCTCTCGGAATTGGTAAACGACCTGCTCGATCTTTCAAGAATTCAATCGGGCGCAACCGGACTGAATCTGACCCCGTTTAATCTTTCTGCCGCCATTCGGGAGGTTTTGAACCGTTATGACAGATTGATCAAGCACCGCGGCTATCACATTACCGTTCAGGCAGATGCCGAGGCATGGATCTATGCGGATCGCGGTATGCTTTTGCAAGTGATCTATAATCTGATCAATAACGCAATTAACTACACGGGAGAAGATAAGCGCGTAGAGGTCATTCAAACCGTTTCGGAGGGGACGGTTCGCATTTCTGTTCGTGATACGGGCGAGGGAATCGCGCCTGAGGAAATGCCGTTGATATGGGACCGCTACTATAAAGTGGACAAGGTTCACCGTATGGCGATGATCGGAACAGGGTTGGGACTTTCGATCGTAAAAGCAATTTTGGAAAACCATCATGCGGCATATGGGGTGAACAGTCAGATTGGAGTTGGATCCACATTTTGGTTTGAATTGCCGCTCACCGAGCCACAGGATCCCATAAACCAAATTGCAGAAAAACAGGAGGATTGACATTTTGAATCAGACTGTATTAGAAGCGCTTTGTTGCCCGATCTGCAAAGCCGGGTTAATGGCAGATGGAAAGAGCTGCCGTTGCGTGGGAGCACGCTCGCACTGCTTTGATTTTGCGAAAAGCGGATACCTTAACCTTGCGGGAACACATGCGGGAGAAGGGGACGGAAAAGCCGCAGTGCTTGCGCGCCGAACCTTTCTTGATGCGGGATATTATCAAATGCTTTCCAATCGAATGGAGTCACTTTTAGCGGAAAGTACCGCGAAATTCGTGGTCGATGCCGGAAGCGGAGAAGGATATTACACCAATCGGATCGCGATGGAGCGCGATGTGTTGGGTGTTGATCTTTCCCGTGACGGTGTTGATTATGCAGCGCGTCGTGCAAAGCAGATCTCGTCACGGGCAGGATTTGTTGTAGCAAGCTTGTTCGATCTCCCCGTCCGTGATGAAGCGGCGGATGCGGTTGTCAATCTGTTTGCCCCTTGCGCCGAGGCAGAATTTACCCGTGTTTTAAAGCCGGGTGGAATATTGATTCTTGTCGGCGCGGGTGAACAGCATTTGATGGGACTTAAAAAGGTGATCTACGATAACCCTTACACCAATCCCGGACGATCCGATCTGCCTGTTCGGCTACCCTTGATCGCGCGGGAACGCTTGCGAGATGAGATCACAGTGGTAGGACAGGGAGGAATCGACGCACTCTTTTCTATGACCCCTTACTATTGGCGCACATCAGCGCAGGATAAGCAAAAACTGCAATCCATTGATACCTTGACCACAGAAGTGGATTTTGACATATTTATCTATCGGAAGGAAGCATGACTATGAAAATTTCGGTTTGTATCCCCATGTATAATGAAAATCGCGTAATTGCCGACACCGCAAAAACGCTTTCCGATTATATGCAAGAGAATTTTTCGGACTATGAAATTATTTTTTGCAGTGACGGAAGCGCGGACGGTTGCGATGAAACGGTTCGTGCACTCGGTCTTCCGAACGTCCGTGTGATTTCATATATGCCCAATCAAGGAAAAGGCTATGCTGTTCGCACCGCAATGCTGGCGGCAACGGGAGATATCCGTATGTTTACCGATGCAGACCTTGCCTACGGTACCGATGTAATCAAAAGGGTGTACACCACCTTTGAAGAACATCCTGAAGCAGAGCTTGTGATTGGTTCGAGAAATCTTCAAAAGGACGGATACGAAGGGTACACGTTCCTTCGTCGCCTAATGTCAAAGGTGTACATCAAGGTTCTTTGTATCGCGGGCGGATTTCGCCTTTCGGATTCGCAATGTGGCTGCAAGGCATTTTCCCAAAAGGCAGTTGATGCAATTTTCCCGCGCTGTGAGGTCAACGGCTTCGCATTTGACTTTGAAGCCATTCTGTGGGCTGTAAAGCATAATTTTAAAATTGTAGAAATGCCGGTTCGGGTAATAAACCACGGGGAATCGAAGGTTCATGTGATACGTGACACCTTGCGTATGCTCCGCGATCTACGGAAAATGAAAAAACGGATCAAAAAAGCAAAAATAGATTGATTTTTTGAGTGACCGTTTAAAAGAAAGTTTTTTGAAAAATATTAAAAAAAGGTATTGCATTTTGCTTTCGGATATGCTATAATATATAGCGTTGCGGAGGCATAGCTCAGTTGGTTAGAGTGCATGCTTGACATGCATGAGGTCGCTGGTTCGAACCCAGCTGTCTCCACCAGCAAAAAACGCACTTTTGTCTACCGACAAAGGTGCGTTTTTTGAATGATGTTTGCCTTCGGCAAATGATGACGGCTTCGCCTAATGATGCTCGCTTCGCGAATGATGT
>SVTW01000089.1 GCA_015063585.1 Oscillospiraceae bacterium | reverse complement strand
TGTAACCGCGTTACTCTCTCTTCTGTTTTTATTGCAAGTTTCGCATTTGTTTAACAAATGCACAGGGCTATGCCCATACCCCTTATAAAATTTCTCCGGTAAGAACATCACGCGTTTGTGCCACTCCGTTTTTTAGATGGGAATTGAAAAACCGGACATTCAGTGGGAACATTACACCTGTAAAAGATATTTCTTTGGCGTTGTTCCGTAAACCCGGCGAAAACTGCGAATCAGACTGCCCGCATCCGAGAATCCACAGCGTTGGGCAATGGCCTCTAAGGTTTTGCCGTCCTGCAGCATCAAGATCGCGTGTTGCAATCGGCAATGCGTAAGATACTCTCCAAAGGTGAATTCGGTATACCGTTTGAACGCAGTGAGCAACGCGGTCCTGCCAATGTGAAGCATTGCGGCAAGCTCGGAGGACACTACACGCTCGGCATAGTGCTCTTCAATATAGGAAAGTGCGTCCAAAACATAGGTGGGTACGCGTTTCGTTCGTGTTCGTTCCGCGTCGTCAAGATCCGAGAGCTTTGAAAGCAGGTAAGTGATCAGTAGCCTTTTTTCAAGCGGCTTTTCGGTGCGCTCAACCTGTTCGATCAATGCCTTGATCTCTTTTAACTGCTCTGCGGACGGAGAAAGAATATTCCCCCCCCTGCCAAAAACGCCGGAGATCTGCGTCCACTCGGGAAAGGTGTCGGCAAGAAAGGAATGCGAAAACAGGAGATAAAGGCGGCTGTAAAGCTTATCCGAACGGCAGGAGATATAATGCGGCGTGTGGGGACGCGTGAGAATGATGCGCGGTTCGCAAAAATCCTCTGTCCGATCGGCAAGGAGAACACGCACGTTGCCCGAAAGGATCAGATTGATCTCGTAAAAATCATGCTCATGATAGTCGATAACCGATGTGGAATATCCTTCGCGGCGATAGATGTAAGAATCTGTCCACCTGCGGCCGAATCCGTAATCGTAACGATCCGATCTCATACACTCGCCTCCTTTTTTCTCATTTTATCATTCCCCCGAACAATTGTCAAGTAAAAATCTCCAGAAAAGTATATTCCAGATAAAAATGCGAACGATTTGCCTATTTTTGTGAACGATTGTCCATTGTTTTTTTCGAAAAACTATTCTATAATATATTAAAACCATAAGGAGCAAAAAGAATGGCAACTATTAATTACAGTGCGGCACAGCTGGAGCGCTTTTGCCGCGACGCATTTAAAAAATTCGGATTTACGGAAAAAGAAGCAGAACAGATCACCGACGTTTTACTGCTTGCCGATCTTTACGGCGTGCAGTCACATGGGACCCAGCGTTTGGTTCGTTACCATAAATCGCTTGAAAAGGGCTGCGTTAAGCCCGATGCCAAGCCCGAAATCATCTTTGAGACCCCCGTATCGGCTGTGATCGATGCGCATGCGGGCATGGGGCAGCTTGTTTCAATTTACGCAATGAATCTTGCAATTGAAAAAGCCAAGCGCGTAGGAATGGCGATGGTAAGTGTTCGCAATTCCAATCATTTCGGAATTGCAGGATATTACACAAAAATGGCATGCGATGCCGGCATGATCGGACTTGCCTGCACCAATTCGGAGTCCATTATGGTTCACACCGGCTCACGTCAAGCCATTCTCGGATCGAATCCGATCGCCTTTGCAATGCCTGCCGAGCCCTACCCCTTCTGGTTCGACGCAGCCACCACAGTGGTACCCAAGGGCAAGCTTGAGGTCTATCATAAGGCGGGAAAGCCCCTGCATGACGGTTGGGGTGTGGACGAAAACGGCGAGGTATGCAATGACGCGGAGCGCGTTCTTGGCTGTATTGACGGCAAAAAAGGTGTTGGCGGCATTCTCCCTGTCGGCGGCGCAGAGGAGGCAAGCGGAAGTCATAAAGGCTATGGATTCAGCATGATCTGCGAAATTCTCTGCTCTATCACATCGGGTGGCGCAACCTCAAACCATCATAAGAGACAAGCCGGTGAGGGTGCCGGAACCTGCCATGCGTTTATGGTAATGGATCCCGCCGTGTTTGGAGACCCGAACACAATGAAGGAGCAACTGTCAACCTTTCTCACCGAACTTCGTATGGCAAAACGCGCCAACGAGGATCAGCCCATCTATACACACGGTGAAAAGGAGATCCTTTCCGCGGAACAGCGCCGTAAAAACGGCATTGACGTGGACGTCAGCACGGTACTTGAAATGGTGAATATCTGCAAATATCTCGGAATGGACAGTGTGGAGTATCTTGGCGACGTGGATCTCTCGCAGGCAAAACAAACTACCTATGACATAAAATAAAATTAAAAAGAACAGACGCGCGTACATTTGGCACGCGCGTCTGTTCTTTTTGTTCGGAGAACCCCCCCCGCTAAGCGGTTATGATTGTTATATGCGGCTTATCGCGGTTGCGGTACGGTGGTATCCGAGCCTGTCCGTACACTTCTTTGCTTGCGCAACAGGAAAAGCAATTCAATAAAGCTTTTGTGGTATGGAATAAAGCTACCGTCGGACAGCATTGAGACGATCTCCTCCATGTCGGCCCATCGAACTGCCTGAACCTCCTCGTATTGGAGCTGAACGGAGGATAGGTCAACGTCTGACTCCAAAACGTAGAAATCGTCAAATCCCCAATCAAAATGAACGGTAAGAGCCGGCCGCAGGTCGGCAAACGATTGTTTGATTCCAAGCTCCTCGAAAAGTTCCCGCTCAGCCGCATCACGGCTGCTGTCACCCGAAACCGCGCTGCCTCCAACCGTTACGTCCCACAGATTCGACCACCCCGATTTAAAGGGTTGGCGCTGTTGGATCAACATTTTGCCTTCCGTGTTAAAAAGGCAGACGTGAACCACGGTTCGATAGGTCCCCTCGGGCTGTACGTCGCCGCGTACCATCGTTTTTCCAAGCTTTTCACGGTCACTTGAATATAAATCCCACAATTCCATTTTCACAGCCTCCAAACACTATTTCAATCCGGTATCGGTTCGCCCGTCTCGAATCCGCAATCATCCCTCACGGTCGTTTAATCTCCATTTGGTGTAAAGGATCGAGGTTTTCGCGTCGTCCTCATATCTTTGATAATAAATTGTGAGCAGACTGCCGTCGTCCAACTCAACCGTTGCGGGATATCCAAGATCGCCCTGATTGAGATCCTTCGGCTCGCAAAGAACATAATCCTCCGACCATGTTCTGCCTAAATCGTAGCTCACCATTGCCCGTTCCCCGCAGGGATATTCCCGACGGCCGTAAGAACAGATCAAGGCACCCGAGGAGTGCATCATCAAGTGTGGGGGCGACCCGCTGACTCCCGTGGGAGCAACCTCGCTCCAGCTCTTTCCCTGATCCTCGGATACGCATAATCCAATGGTAAAGGGCTTACTTCCCTCAATTCGGAACGCACCGAGTAGGTTTCCGTTCGGCAATTCGAGCACGTGCGCCTCATCCAAATGCTGTTGTTCGTTCAACCAATCGGGCGCCACGATTTGGGATTCAAGCGTCCACGTATAACCGCCGTCCCGACTGCGATAGAGCGAGGCTGGATCGGTTCGGCTCAATCTTTTGGAGTGGATACCGTCGGCTTGATAATGATCCACACCCAAATAGATCAGCGATCCGTCACGGCAAAGCGTAGGACCGTGCGGTGCGGTGATCGGCAACCGAACCGTTTCGCCCCACGTCATACCGTAATCCTCCGATACGCGTACGTAAGACCCCGCAAGTCCCTCAGACGGTGGCAGATGCGCATATCCGTTGAGCATTCCAACGGTGGTGTCATATGCCGCAGGCTCTGCCCGCCTTTGGATCGACTCATGCCAACGGTGGCTATATTCATAAGCGGAATGGGTAAACCAGCTCACCAGCATCCGCCCATTTCCCATATAAACAATTCCCGCATCGCGGTCGTCCATATATGTATCGTTGATCACAATCGGCGGCGACCATGTTTTTCCGTCATTTTTGCTGATATACATTACGGTTTTTCCAAAAGGGCAAATATGACTGACGCGGAAGCCTGACGCCACAACGTATAGCGTGCCGTTTTCATCGCGCGCAACACTGCCCCAACCTTGATAGCCGAAAATAGAGCCGCACACTCGGTTCACAATGCCATGCTCGGCTTTGGGTTTCACAATTTTCATGGTTTGAATCTCCTTTTACAGACCAAGTAGGTGATCGGTCAAATCACTTGCCCTTATTGTACCATACCCTTGCCGTGGTGTCAAGCACGGAAATAGCAATGTTCTTAAAAAATAAAAAAGAAAAATTTTAAAAAATGACTTGATTTTTTCCATCTATTGTGCTATAATATCACATGTTCCAAAGGAAGCATAGCTCAGTTGGTCAGAGCGCACGGTTCACATCCGTGAGGTCGCAGGTTCGAGCCCTGCTGTTTCCACCAAAAAGAAAGCATCACGCAACGCGTGGTGTTTTCTTTTTGATGGACCCATAAAATGGCGAAGAACCTCGCAAATCTATGATTTGCCGGAAGCTGCGCCAAGGTAGCCTGAAAAAAAACGAAAAAAGGGCGCAGATTTAGGTTCTGAGCCCTGCTGTTTCCACCAACAAAAAAGGAACTTTTGTCTGCCAGACAAAAGTTCCTTTTTTGAATGATGTTTGCCTTCGGCAAATGATGACGGCTTCGCCTAATGATGTTCGCTGCGCGAATGATGTGTGCCTGACGGCACATTGGGCAAACATCGCCTCATTGCGGAACGCAGTGGAGCAACATCATATTTGCGAAGCAAATGCATCATATCGCCGCAAGGCGATGCATCATTTGACAAACATATGAATTTATGATATAATATTGGAAAAGGAGGTGCGACTATGAAAGAAAACAAGCTCGTCGAACTTTCAATGGATTTCTCCGTTGATATGATAAACCTCGTTAAATATCTGAAAGCGAATCACGAAACGATTATATCCAATCAAATCGGCAGAAGCGGTACCTCAATCGGTGCTAATATTCATGAAGCGCAATACGCGCAAGGAACAAAGGATTTTATATCCAAATTTGAAATTGCTCTTAAAGAAGCAAGCGAAACAGGATATTGGCTTGAACTGCTATATAGAACAAAGTATATTGATGAGCAGACTTTCAAAGCGTTATCCTCCAAGTGTACTTCTTTGAGAGTTATGTTAATCGCAT
>SVTW01000088.1 GCA_015063585.1 Oscillospiraceae bacterium | reverse complement strand
TACGGGCGGCCCTGCCTGCATCTACAAAAACACCGTCTATCCCGAAAGTCAACACGGAGCGACGGGGCTTGCCATTGAGGCGGGCGCGACGCTTTCCAATATGGAGGAGTGGCAGTACGGAATTGCCAGCACAAAATTTCGCTGGAATCTTTCGGGTACGTATCAGCAGGTGTTGCCGAGGTATATCAGTGTTGATAAAGACGGAAACAAACGTGAATTTCTATACGATAATTTGGGCGATGAGTCACTTGGTTTGATCTTCCTCAAGGGCTATCAATGGCCATTTGATGTAAGAAAGATGGACGGTTCCTCGAGGGTGGATATTCTTGTTGCCGAACAAATAAAGCGAGGCAACAGAGTATATCTTGATTTTACCCAAAATCCCATGGGACTCGAAAACGGATTTGACATTCTTCCCAAAGAGGCGTATACTTATCTTGAGAGATCGGGCGCTCTGTTCGGCACACCGATCGAGCGACTTGAGAAAATGAATATCGGTGCAATCGAGCTTTACGCCGACCACGGCATCGATATACGTACAGAGCTTTTGGAGATCGCCGTTTGCGCGCAGCACTGCAACGGCGGTGTGGCAGTTGACGAAAATTGGCAAAGCGATGTGAGCGGCTTGTACGTTGCGGGCGAGGCGGCTGGTACATTTGGCGTATACCGCCCTGGCGGAAGCGCGCTCAATTCCACGCAGGTGGGAAGCTTGCGTGCCGCGGAGCATATTGCGAAGAAGTCGCAGAAAGCTTGCGTTGAACCGCGCTTTGCATTACCGACCGTTCGTTACGGGAAAAGCAATCTTATGACGCTTCGCGAGGAATATCAGAATGAAATGAGCCGTGTAGCAGACTTTGACCGTTCTACGGAAGGAATGGAGCAACTTTTCGAAAAGGTCTCGGCGTTGTGCGACGATTTCTTTTCCATTGCCGTGGCAGACGATCCGTCGCAAACGGCAGAGGTGTTCCGTCTTTACGATATGCTTCTGACCCAACGCGCTACCCTTTCAGCCATGCTTTGCTCCGCCAAGGCAATCGGCACGCACGGATCGGCGTTTGTAGACAGACAACCAGACCAATGTGGCGGTACGGCGCGAACTACTCGTACTCTGACGAGAAAAGATCGCTCCGAGCTTGCCCCCGTTTCCCCTATGCCCAATCCCGAGCTTTGGTTCGAAACCCTTCTGGCAAGACAAAAAGCGTAAACGACAAAATAATTTTTACGGAATAAAGGAGAACCGTCATGATCAACATGGAAAAGAGTAAAGAGATCCGCATTAAACGCGCCAACACCGACTGGTGGATCCACGAGCAATCCATGGTTGCAAACAATGGTAAGACATATATTGCATATTATACCGACATGGGTGAAATTCACGTTAAGGAATTTGACGCCAAATGCAGCCGTGCCGAAAGCCATGATGTATGTCTTTGCAGACTTAACTGCAATTATGCCGACGAGCATAACGCCCCCTCTATCTGCGTTATGGAGGACGGCACCATCATCGTCGCTTATACGGGTCACGCTTCGACCAACGATATCCGATATCGAGTAAGTACCCGTGCGTACGACATCTTTTCCTTTGGACCGGAACTGTCTTTGCAGTATCAGGCAAGTGCGACCTATGCTCAGCTTTCGGAAAACATCGAACGTGGAGAACTTTGGCTATTCTGTCGAGTGAATAGGGTCAATTGGGAATTTCGCTACTCCAAGGACAAAGGAGAAAGCTGGAGCGAGCCTGTCTGCTTCCTTCACTCCGATGCAGGCGGTCTGTTTTATTTCGATGTTCGTCATCAGTTCATTGCCGAGCGCGGACGGGGCGTTCGGGAGCAATGGGCGTTCGCACTCTACGGTCACCCCAGAATCTCCGAGGATCACACCATTCGAAGCGGCATTTTCGCAAGTGACGGAACGCTTTTGAAAATGAACGGAGAGGAAACCGCCGTCAATCTTTACACGGGAGGTATGATCGATCTTCCCTCCTTGGACAAGGTATACGAATCTCCCGATGGAACGACCTGCCGTCTGCTTGCCGTTTCTCCGACCGTCCCGTACCGTGTCGGTTTTGCAAGCTTTAGTCTGAATCAACCTGAAACCATTGAATATTACAGTGCCACATTTTGTGACGGTGTGTGGGAAAAATCCGCGCTTATCGCAAAGGGAGGAGAATTCCTTTCTCCTGATACAATGATAGACGGTTCACAGACGTATCTTGGAGGAATGGCATATTATTACGGTGTTGGCGATGCGGGTCTTAATCCACGCGATCCGGCACCTACCTATACGGACAGAATATTCATTGCCCGCTTTGACGGAGAATGCCGTGTTCTTGAAAGCTATCATTCGGCAGATGGCGGAAAAAGCTATGTTCACGAACAAACACTCAGATCATTACCCAAGGAAAAAAACATTAAAATATGGCGTCCTGTTGTGCCTATGTATGCGCAGGACAATATGCCGCTTTATTGGCACGAAGGCTTTTATGGAGCGCATACGGGCGGGTGGTATTGTGACACGGTAGCTTTCGTTGAATACGATGATTGAGGTAAAGAAATGAAGGTTTGCTTTATAGGTGCATGCGGGCATTCGAAGCAGGCACTGAAGACCTTGCGCTTAAGAGACGACGTTACAATTTGCGGAATGGCATGGGGCAGCTCACATGAGACATCGACTAAGAAACTTGATCCTACCGTTCCTTTCTATGAAGATTACCGCACAATGCTTGACGAGACAAAGCCTGAGCTTGCGGTCGTCTCTCCTGTTTTCGGACTTACATCCGAGGTGATAGCGGAATGTGCAAGCAGGGGGATATCTGTGTTTTCCGAAAAGCCTGTAGCGACGACGTTAACGGAGCTATCGCGAGTGGAGGACGTTATAAAGAACAGCGGAGTAAGGTTTTGCGCCATGCATTATCTGCGGTATAGTCCGGCGTTTTATGAGGGTGCTCGTATGGTGGCCGCAGGAGAGATCGGTGAGCTTCGTATGATCACGGCACAAAAAAGCTATAAGTACGGCACGCGACCGTCGTGGTACGGAGACCGTTCTCTGTACGGCGGAACGATTCCTTGGGTTGGAATCCATGCTATCGATTGGATATATCATTTTTCCGGCAAGAAATTTTTATCGGTCAGCGCCGAAAGTATCGGAGATTCTCCCGAAATGGCGGCAATTTGCAAGTTTAGCTTAGAGGACGGAGTGATAGCGGCGGTCAATCTGGACTATTACCGACCTTCCACCGCGCAGACACACGGGGACGATAGGATAAGATGCGTGGGAACCAATGGAGTTCTTGAGATCATAGGAGAAAATATCCATCTGATAAACGAACGTGGTGATCAAATAATTACACCTGCCGATGCGCCGGACCTGTTTGCGGAATTTTTAAACGGAAAAGAACCCATAGCTCCCGAAGAAATATTTTATTTGACAAAAGTTGCCTTGCTTGCAAGAGAATCGGCAGACACAAAAAAAGAGATAAGGATAGAAGATTGATATGAAAATTTTATTGGTAGGTGCGGGCGGATACGCTTCGGGATACGTCAAGTCGTTGCTTGGCCAAACAGACTCCGATGTGATTTGGGAAGGCGTCGTTGATCCCTATTTTTCATCCTGCGACAAGAAAGAAGATATAGCAGCGGCGGGTATTCCCGTATATTCGACGATGGAAGACTTCTACCGAGAGAGACAAGCAGATCTTGCTATCATTTGTACGCCTCCGTTTCTGCATCGCGAGCAGAGCATTTGTGCGCTTTCACACGGCTCATACGTGCTATGTGAAAAGCCTGCCGCTCCTACCGTGGAGGATGTCCGGGCTATGCTTGAAGCTGAAAAAAAGTACGGAAAATGGATCGCCATCGGATACCAGTGGTCTTTTTCAAGAGCGATACAAGACTTAAAAAAGGATATTTTATCGGGTGTACTTGGCGGACCGCTCTCTTTCAAGACCGCGATAAGCTGGCCGAGGGATCTGGCGTATTACGGCAGAGGAACCGGCTGGGCGGGCAAAATATCCAAGGACGGAGTGATAATACTCGACTCCATAGCCTCAAATGCCTGCGCGCATTATCTGCATAATATGCTTTTTCTGCTTGGTGACAGAATGGATACAAGTGCTGAGGTCAGCGAGATAGAGGCAAGTTGTTTCAGAGCGAATAATATTGAAAATTTTGACACCTGTTCGATCAAAATGAAGGCGAACGGAATTCCGTTGTATTTTATTGCATCCCATGCGGCGAAAAAGAAAAAGAATCCAGAGTTTATTTATCAATTTGAGAATGCCTCTGTGGAATTTTCGCAAGATGAGGGAGCTGAAATAAAGGCGATCTTCCGCGACGGAACGGTCAAATATTACGGTGATCCATTTAAGAATACATTCACAAAGCTGTGGGATTGTGTTGATGCGATACGTGAAGGAATCTTACCGATATGTACAGCAAAAACAGCGTTGCCCCACGTAAAGCTTATTGAAAGGATGTATCACGAGGTTCCAATTCATGATTTCCCAAATGAGCTAATCCGTTTTGATGATGAAAAACAAAGGTTTTTTGTTGAGGGTCTATATGAAAAAATATATATGGCGTATAACAGCGAAGAATTGCTGCCCTTTTAGGGATAGCCTGTCGAAGTAAAAAATAAAGAATGATATCAATGAAAAATAATGATTATCGTTTGGGATTGGTGTCAGTTTCCTTCCGACAGCACTCACCAAAAGAAATTTTAGAAGCCGCAAGGGAGGCGGGACTTTCCTGCATTGAATGGGGAAGCGACGTTCACGCACCGTGTAACGACCTAAAACGCTTAACGGAAATTGCAAATTCGCAAAAGCAATACGGCATTGTTTGCTCGTCCTACGGCACCTATTTTCGTTTGGGAGAAACGCCAATTGAAGAGCTGGAAGCCTATATCCAAGCCGCAAAGATACTTGGCACGAATATTCTCCGCCTTTGGTGCGGAGTCAAAAGCGGAAAGGATATGACAAATGAGGAGCGTGACGCGTTGCTTCTTGCATGCCGTCAAGCCACAAAAATGGCAGATGCAAACCAAGTGACTGTCTGCTTGGAATGCCACAAAAAGACCTTTACCGAGAATCCCGATGATGCCGTTTGGCTCATGCAAGCCGTCAATTCTTCGCACTTTCGGATGTACTGGCAGCCATTTCAAT
>SVTW01000087.1 GCA_015063585.1 Oscillospiraceae bacterium | reverse complement strand
CACTTGATGAGGATTTTTTGATTTGATATACGATATTGGAGTCTATTTTATGCTCGTTACAAAGCTTAACGATCTCGCAAGCTAACTGTTCGGAATATTCAACCAATAAATTCTTTGCCATATCGTTTTCCTTTCGCATCCTAATCACGGCGTAGCCGTGGATGGAATCCGCAATTTGTTGCGGTATGGAATTGCGACGAAGTCGCGTATGGAATTAAGCCGCAGGGAGACGCGTATACACGCTTGCGCGTGATGCCATAGCCTTTGGCGATTCCATACAATGCGCAAGCGCATTGATTCCATGCCAAGCCTGCGGCTTGGATAAAAAGATAACATCCGAACCAAAAGTTCGGATGTTATCTTTTTTGGTGACCCATCGGAGAATCTGAACTCAAGCGTGCGCTTTGCCCAATCGCATTTTCCAATTCTTCGGGCGCACGCTCCGGCAAATCTTTCGATTTGCAGAGTTCGACTCACATTAAATAACGAAAACAAAGGGGTACCGTCACGCTGTGACGGTACCCCTTTGTTTTTGGTGACCCATCGGAGAGTCGAACTCCGGACACCATGATTAAAAGTCATGTGCTCTGCCATCTGAGCTAATGGGTCTTTTTTGTTACCAAAATATTATAGCACAAAAAAACTGTTTTGTCAATCTTTTTTGATTCGTCAAAATAGCAAAAAGAGATTCAAGTTTCGAAGTTTTGATTGTTTGTTTTTTTCATTTTCCAGTGCTTGTAATCCATGTTGCGATCTGCGACGCAAGCTTGTCGATATTTTCGGGCAGGATCGTGGGGAGCGTTGCGGTATATTCCCCATTATCCATGTCGGCTTCGAACAGTGACGAGCGCATAGAACGCAGGATCATACGGTCAAAAAACGCGAGACCTTCGGTTTTCAGCGAACCTCCGAAAAAGCATTTTTGAATGGCAGCATCGCGCAAGGCTCTGGAAAAAAGCTTTTCCATATAGTACGAATATTCGGATTCCAACCCGCAGCAAAGAAATAAAACCAGCTTTTTTTGAGAGAGGACCGTTTCATATTGCCGCATAAATTCCCGTGCCTGCGGCCGCAGTTTTCCAAAATAAACCGATGACCCGAACACCACCAAATCGAACGCGGAGGGGTCGATTATATGCTCTGTCAAATCGGCAACCGTTACGTCCCGATTGCCAAGCTGCTCCCGCAAACGCGCCACACATGTCGCGGTCGTGTTATTTTTCCCTGCATACGCTATTAAAATTCGCATTTTTATCCTCTATCAACTTCCAATTTTATGAATACTTTCGCCAACATGAAACTTCGGTATCACGTCCACCGTGATCGGCTCATTTGGCGTATCGGTTCGCATCCGCTCGCGCAAAAGGCAAATTGCCGCCTCACAGATCTTCTCAATACTCGACAGAACGCAACTGACATCAAGCGCAGGGCTGATGGGAGGCGGATCGCTTTCCATCGACACCACCGACATATCCTGCGGAACGCTTATCCCGTTTTCGGATAGATATTCCAGCATGCCCTGTGTAATATAGGAATAGGCACCCATCACAACCGAGGGGCGTTCGTCACATTCCAGAATACGGTGCATTCCGTCGCGTCCCGCTTCCTGAAAGCGGGAAAAAGAGGTAACGGTCCACTCCTCTCGCGTTTCCATGCCCATTTCCGCAATGATTTCAATCAACATATCGCGCTTTGATTCGGTCAAGGGTTCTCCCACGTATCCAATACGCGTATGTCCCATCTCTCGCAGATAGGAAAGACAAGCCCGAAGTCCCTCATCGAGTCGAAAATGAATGCGGCCGCCAAAAGTATCCATTCTGCTGATCGAAACGATCGCGGTGGTATTGCTCTGCGAGATTGCGCTGGGGGTACCGCCGAGCAAAAGCAAACCGTCCACCTTGCTGTACTCCACGTAATAACGCGCCAATTCTTCTGAAAGCTGATGGTCAAAGTTACTGATCGAGAGCAACAGGGTAAATCCGTTTTCTTCCATCAAAGCCTTCAGGACTTCAATGTAATGAATATAAAACCCGCTGATTGCCTCCGGAACAATGACCGCGACCACGGGCTTATCATACGGCGCGTGATAAAATTGCTGAAAGCATCCATATCTGCGCGCAACCGCAAAAACATGCTCACGCATTGCATTGCTGACCTCTCCTTTTCCCGAAAAGGCTTTTGATACAACGGCAACCGATACGTTTGCCAATTGCGCCAGCTTACTGAGTGTCATAGCACCTCCGAGGAAACGACGTGATTTCCATCTCCATAGAATATTCGGTATTGGTATTATAACATACCGTGCGGCAACTGTCAAGGCAAGACGGAAAATCAACCTGAAAAACAGAAAATTTTTCTGTTTTTTCTATCTTGACTTTTCCGCCTTCCCATGCTAAAATATCCCCCAGTATAGATACAATAAGGAGGATAAGATGAATCAAAATCAGTCCAGTCTTTATAAGAAAGACCAATTTCTTGTCATTATTGAAGCCGCGGTGGAATATTTTATTGCGCTCTGCGTAACCTCCACGTTTCTCACCGCAATTCTGAATGAAATGAACGTTTCGGCATCGCTTCAGGGTATCATCAGCGCGATCACATCACTCGCCTGCTGTGTCCAGCTCGTTGCCGTATTCGGCGTAAAAAAGACCTATCCCTGCAAACGCTGGGTCAGCATTCTCAATCTGCTCAACCAGCTTCTGTTCGTGATCCTGTACTGCATCCCGATGGTCGATCTTTCAAAAGAGCTTAAGATCGCCATCTTTATCGGTACGCTTCTGCTTGCCTATGCCTGCCAGCACTATCTCACTCCCTCGCGCGTGAATTGGCAGATGAATTTGATCGAGGACAACCGCCGCGGTATTTTCACGGCAAACAAAGAGATCGTCTCGCTCATCAGCGGCATGCTTTTCTCGCAGGGTGCCGGTATTTTGCTTGACTATTTCAAGGCAAAGGGTGACATGACCACCTGCTTTATTATTTTTGCCGTCACCATTACCGTGCTCTCGCTTTTACATCTTGCGCTCATGCTGATGATCAAGGAACCGAAACCCGAAAAGCCGATCCCTCCCAAAAGCTTCCGTGAGATCTGCACGGCTGTGTTCGGCAGCCCTGAGCTTCGCCGTGTCATCCTCTTTGATGCACTTTTTGCGATCAGCGGTGTTTCCTTGCACTTCTCTGCGGTATATCTCACCCAAACCTTTCATATGACCTACACCTACATCACCGCGATCGCCATTTTGCACTCACTCTTTCGCGCCGTAGTCTCCCGTTATCTCGGCAGATTGGCAGACCGAAAATCCTGGGCATATATGCTTCGCATCTGTATGTTCGTTCTCGCGGCAGGTTACGTGGTATTTTGCTTCTGCTCTCCCACCAATGCCTTCTGGCTCTATCCCGTATTCTCACTCTGCTATGCCTTTTCGCTCGGCGGAAGCAACGCGGGCCGCACCAACCTCTGCCTTGATTACGTTTCACACGAGGATCGCCGTTACGTGCTCGGAATTCAGCATGCCATCAGCGGTGTGCTTGCCTTTGTTGTCACGCTCCTTGCTTCCCTGCTCGTGGAGGTTGTGGAACAAAACGGAAACCGTGTATTTGGCATCTCCGTCTATCCCCAACAGATCCTCTTTGGCATCAGCGCCGTCATGATCCTCGGTTTGGCATTCTTCTTCCTGCCGAAGCTAAAAAAGCCGGCTCGCGTAACCGAGACAGACACAGACACCCCATAAGAGATAGCATTCTAAAAAATAAAAAGGAGAAATCAAAATGGCAACCATCAAGATCGATCTCGAAAAAAAAGTAAAAAAAATAAAGCCGATGCACGGCGGCGGTCAGCCTCCGATCGGCGGCAAGGACATGACCGAATTTTTCCATTATGTTACCGAAGCAGGTATTCCCTACTCGCGCCTGCATGACGTGGGCGGTGCCTTCGGCGGCAACCGCTTCGTTGACATTCCCAACCTGTTCCGTAATTTCGACGCCGATGAAAACGATCCCGCAAACTATGATTTCACCTTCACCGACCACCTACTCAAGGCATTGGTGGAGGCGAACGTCGAGCCCTATTTCCGTCTCGGCATCACGATCGAAAATCAGGCGTATATCAAGCCCTACCACACGTTCCCACCCAAGGACTACGAAAAATGGGCGCGCATCTGCGAGCACGTGATCATGCACTATACCGAAGGCTGGGCGAACGGATATCACTACAACATCCACTATTGGGAGATCTGGAACGAGCCCGAAGTACAAAATCAAATGATGTGGTGCGGCACCAACGAGGAATACTACCGCCTCTACGACGTGACCGCCAAGCATCTCAAGGCGCGCTTTCCGCATCTCTCGATCGGCGGATATGCAAGCTGCGGCTTTTATGCGATCGCCCCGAAGTTTCGGGTCGACCCCGAAACCAATCTACCCGGCACCATTCCGCCCTCCGATCACGAGCAGAGGCTGATGACCTTTTTCTACGGCTTCTTTGACTATATCAAGGCACATAACTCACCCATCGACTTCTTCTCCTGGCACAGCTACGCCGACGTCTCGCGCGTTGCCGTGATGGATGAATGGCTCCACGGGGAGCTCGAAAAGCGGGGATACGGCGGTCTTGAAACGCATCTGAACGAATGGGATCCTTACGCCAAGGAATTCGGTACGGCGCATCACTCTGCCGAGGTGGCGGCAATGCTGCTCGCACTGCAATGCGGCCACACCAATCTTGCCTGCATCTATGACATGCGCACCAACAACGCGCCCTATTGCCCCCTGTTCGACATCCGCACGCACAAGCCGATCCACGCCTACTATTCGATGGTGGCATTCAATCAACTCTACAAGCTGGGAGATCAGGCAGAGCTGACAAAGGACAACAGCCGCCTCTACGCCGTTGCCGCAACCAACGGAAAACGTCATGCCCTGATGCTCTCCAACCTCACGGGAGAGACACAGGAGCTCAACATTGAGGGCGTCGACCTCACCGATGCACGCTGGTACGTGCTCGATCAGGAGCGTCTGCTCTCCTGGTCGCCCGCGCTGAACAAAATCGAGAACAACACCGTTGTGCTCATCGAATTCTAAAATTTAAGAGGCTGCGTCATTGGCGCAGCCTCTGCTCAAAAAAGCCGACGGTAGGCTTTTTTGTAGCGCGGAATTTGCGGTTTTCGACTGCAAAGCAGTCGAAAATTGCGGTGTTTAGCCGCAAAGCAAAAA
>SVTW01000014.1 GCA_015063585.1 Oscillospiraceae bacterium | reverse complement strand
TGCGGTTTTCGACTGCAAAGCAGTCGAAAATTGCGGTGTTTAGCCGCAAAGCAAAAACGTCGGGGGTGAGTACCAAATGCATTTTTGCATTTGACTCACCCCCTTTTCATCGTTTCGGGATTAATTGAAATCATTAAAATCCAAACTTGGACCGTCCTTAAAGTCTGCCGGCATAGAAGCGCTTGTGAACAGGCCGTGGATCTCATCATCTCCAAAATACAGAGCTTCCATTTCGGGTGTTACATATTTACATTTCATAAATATTTCCTCCTCAATTGACATTTGCCTCAGGCTTTGTAAGAACGCCATCCGTAAAGACGAGTGTTACAGCCTCTGCGCCGTAGGAATGACGGTAGCCGTCCACACTGACCGTATAAGCGGTGATGGTACATACAGCCTCGCCCTCTATGATCTCGCCGTTGAGCAAAGGATTGATAACCAACGTAGCAAAATAGGGGACTCCGCAGTTCTCTTGGGCATTATACGGCGTTTTTTCGTTGTTATCATAAACGTAAATATCGGTATAAACCACGCTGTTCGTAAGTGAAGCGGTCTTATGATAGGTCTGACCGTCCTTTGTGTAGGTGAGGGTCATTTCATATCCGTAATGCACGAGATCCAAATTTTGTACCCCGTAAACCACGCGTACACGGTAGTCATTTTCGTCAACCGCCTTCTGATATCCAACCACCTTCAAAACGTCAGAATCCTTACCCGCGGCGCGATTTTCTTCGCCGGTCGCGATCGGTGCGGTGTATTTTTCTGATTTCAGAATGGTGCTCTTTGCGTATATTCCAACGGTGCCGGAGGTTGTAATCGGCTTTGTCGTACCGGCACTGCTCTCGGTAATTGTGTTATAAATATAAGTTTTTTCTACCGTATAAACACCCGTATCAACGTTCACACCGCCGTTTTGGATGCCGGTTTCGATGGAATAACAGTCCTTGAGCGAAAGCGTGATAGCTGCGCCGTCCTTGTTGGTCACTCTGCCAACCAATCCGCCTACATAGATCGATACGTCACTTGTCGGTATTCCTCCCAAATCAATCTCGTTGCTGATATGGAAGTTGCGCTGCAGATGGTTGGCTGTGTTGCCACAATCGATCGCCGCGCCCAGAATGCCGCCATATACCACATCGGTGGTTGCTGTTCCTTTGATTGCAAAGCTGCCCTCATTAACGTTATACCGATAATAACGGGTTCCCGTGACTTTGTAAGTACCGGTGCCGCCGATATATCCGATGATACCGCCATTGACGTTTTCACCTTCAATTTCGCGGTAGTATGCGGTATCGGTAAAGTCATTGATAATCTTACCCTTAAATACATTGTAATCAACGTTGGGGGAATCGGCAAGTGAACCAACAATTCCGCCTGCAATCGCGTTGTTTCCGTTGGTTTGAATGGTTGCCGCGCTGACGCAATAATAGATGTGCGCCGATTTACCGGCATGACCAACGATTCCACCCAAGCGGTTTTGCGTGGTATCGTTCCATTGAGGCGTTTTGTTGGCGATTATGCTCTCAGAGGTAGCTGCAGCGGTTTTGGTTCCGGTTCCGATCAGCGTACAGGTGTCGGTTACAACACAGTTCTGAATCTGAACGTGTACGGTTTTTCCTGCAATGATACCCGCCTGGCTCATACCGCTGACGGTGATGTTGTCGGCGACAACGTTTTTAATAAGGCAGGTACCGCTGGTGGATGGATCATACGCAAATCCAAAAATACCAACACCCCACGCTTTGCTTTGTTGCGCATTGCTGTTGTCCTTTATATAGCCGTTGTAAATGCGGTAGCCCTGTCCGTCGTATATTCCGCCAAAGATCGCATATTCCGAAGAAGAAGTGTAATTGCTGCCGATCGGCTCCAGCGTTTGACCGTTCAGGTCAATGTCACACATCTGTTTGAAGTATTTTTTCGCAAAGGGATTGACCTTTGTTCCCGACTTAAAGGCGCACATTGCCGACATCCATGCAAGATTTTCCGCACAGGTAATCCGATAAGGATCCTCCTCCGTGCCGCTTCCCGCAGGTGCAAAAACAGAGTATCCGTCCCATTTCGTGTAAGGTTCGGTTCCCTTTTCCTCAAGATCAACGGTGCGTTGATTCATGCTGCCAAAATATTTTCCCGTAACGGTGGAATAGTACTCAATATCAACACTTTTTCCGTCCTTCGAAACATAGAGCAAAGCAACCAAACCAACTCCGCCCTCCCAATCACGGTCGTGATATTGGGAATCGATGAGCATCTGCGTTACGGTGTTTCCGTATACCCCTTTGTTTTGCTCTACCACGATGGTGTTGGAGGGGATATGTCCGCTAAGAACCATTTCGATATTGCTGTAGCGCGAAACCAGCTTATCCCAAATTCCGTCGCCATTGTTAAAGCCGCTCTTCAGCTTTCCTGCCGTTACAACACCTTCCGCCAAACGGAAGTCATTATGCTGTCCGCTGACACCGATGTAGCTATGCGTAAGAATGATAACGCGATGGTTGGGATGCGCTTCTATCACGCCTGCCGCCCACTTCAGAAGATCGTTGTGAGGAGCCCAATCCAATCCCATAATCAGCCACTTATCGCCGCCAACCTCCAGGGTTCTCCAAGCGTTTACAACGGTGTTGGTCTCTTCAGCGCCGCGGTAGTTTACAAGAGTGCCTTCATAGTAGCCTGCCTCGTAGCCATCGGGATCGGTAAATTGCTTTGCGTAGAAAGTTTCTCCGCCAAAGTAATCGATAAAGCCCTTTCCTTTGTTCGTTTCAAGCACATCGTGATTTCCGCGTACCAAAGTGTAGGGTACGATACCGTCTAACTGCCGAATCGCATTATAAGCGACCTGCCACTCGCTATCGGTGTCGTTATCGGTAATGTCACCCACTCCCATTACGTATTGAATATTTTTGGACTGAACGTTGTCCGCAATATACTTATACATAGCATTCAGCTTTTCGGGGCTGGATTCGGTGATATACTGAGGATCGGGAACAACGGCAAAGGCATACTCTCTGTTGGAGGTATCCCCTCGCAACACTTCCATCTCTGCTTCGGTAAGCCATACCTTATTATAATACAGATGGTTGCCATTTCCACTGAGGTCGATCAGATTCTTCCCTTGATCGTTTGCATCAATATCATATGCACAGATAAGGTCAACGTTATTCAAAGCAGGACCGTTTGCGTAGTCGGAAGCGATCTCCTCTGCCGTACGGGCATCGGCATATACAAAAAAGTCCTTCAACTCTCCTTTAAAATAACGGGGATTGAATGCCGATCCTTCACGGTAGTAATTGCCGCCCAGCTTAAAGGCAAAATTAATTACGGTAGGATCGATGGGTGTGATACACTTGATGGACTGCTTCAGCGCTCCGTCCAGATAACAACATACCTGATCTGCCGCGTCGTCAACCACAATGGTCATCATCGTCCAGGTATTCTTGGAAATCGTTGCGTCTGAAAACACAAATTTTGCAGCCGAACCGTCGGCTCTCTTCCATACAAAATACGGATGATTGTCTGCGTCGATCTCCAAATGCATGTATCCCGTGTAGTTGTAGTTGTTGGGGAAATTACTGAACACCGTGTTGCGGACCCCTGCCGCATACGCGTCGTCGTCCAAATAGACCCACGCCGAAATGGTGTGCGGAATTTCCGACAACGTGCCGTCGTGGTAATACTCCTCGCTTGCACCGCCAAAGGTACTTTCATCGGCGCTAAATTTGATTCCGCCATTTGATGCGTCCGCTTCTGCAGGCAACGCAAAAACGGTCAGGGGGATCAAAGAAAGCACCATAATGATTGCTAAAAATGCCGATAATACTTTTTTCATCATGCTTCTCCTCTTTTTATTTTTTGCCTAGGGGCACATTCTTTTTATATCATATTTCTTTTTATAAGTCAATGGCGAATCGTTCGTAAAAATTAGCCTATCGTTCAAAATGCCGTAAAACCGACTTTTTTTGAAATTTATTTGTGGAAAAAGACAAAAAACAGACACATCATACCGTTTTCCACGGTGATATGTCTGTTTTTGTGAATTGTAGAATCTGCCCTATGCCAAGTCAACGACGCGTCCCTTTGGTGCATTTTGATTTGAGAGGCAGCCGACCGACAAGAAAACGGGGAAGGTCCGCTTTCGCTTTAGCCGATCAGGGTAATCGGGATCATCATGGGATAGCACAGGTTGGCGGCGGTGATCTCCATATAGACACGGTTGATAGCCTCCACCCGCTCCCCTGCCACGAGGTCAAACTCGAGGGACGCCTCTCCGAAAAGACCGTGCAACGGTTGCGGGTAGAGGACCGACAGTGTTTTGGGGTGGTGCCCCGCGCTCCATCCGTCCGGAAGAAGCAATCGGAATTGAAGCTTGTGTGTTTCGCGCATCATGGGGTTTGCCTGAACGCTGAGCTTGACGTGACGCGTATCGCCCGGCACCACACGCGGTGTATCGCTTAGCTCTACACGTACACGGAAGGAATCATAATGCGTAATCTCGTAGGAATAGGGCGAGCGTGCAAAATACTTCTCGGGAGAAACCTGATTGTACTTTTCAAGATCCTCTGACGGGTAATCGGTTTGTTCATTGGTGAATTGGAACGCCACCTGATTTGCCTGCATCACGCGGGGCAGAAGTGCCGCGATACGCTCGGTGAGCTCCGTGCAGGTTTTGGGTACACGCTTGCTTTGGCTGTGCATACCGGAAATTGAGGTCGTGACGATGCGGTCACCGATGTGTGCGCTCCAATCGGCGGGAATGGCTGCCATTCCTCCGATGATACCCAGCGTTGCACCAACCGTTGCGGCGGTACAATCGGTATCGTCACCGCAATTTACGGCATAAATCATAGATTTTTTGAAATCTCCCTCGCCGTAAAGCAGACCGATGGTAACGAATCCGAGGTTGCTCGGTGCCTGAAACCATCCCAGCTCTGCGTTGAAGCGGAGCACACGCTCACGGGTCTCTTTGTAATCAACGCCATTGTCGTACGCCTCCATGACAAGACGCACAGTCCGGGCTACGGCACTGCTCTCGGGAATTTTGGAAAGTGCCGTATTCAGGAGCACGCGAATATCGCTCTCCACGTAGGCAAGGCTTTGCAAGGTTGCGGTAAACACCTCGGCATGCGTTCCCTCGGCAAGTCCGTGATCCACCATAGCGTCAGCGATGGCATATTTGACCGCCACATCACTCACACCCGGGGCAAATGCCGCCCATACTTCACTGCGGATCCACGCGCCGTTAGAGGTCTTCCAACGCTCGTTATCGACCTCTCCGCTCATCGGCGGCAGGAGACCGAGGCGCAGATTGGTCTTGCAGGTGCCGTATTCGTTACAATAAAGCGGCATCCACTCCAGCCAATAATCGGCCAGCACGTTTGTATTGACACGTTCGGGACCCACCCGCTCCATTGCGGCAAGCCAGATGAGCTGAAGATCAAGATCATCGTTGGGAAGCGGCACACCGCTCTCGGTGGCAAACCCCTGAACATCCAAAAATGCATGACTGCCCTCGTAGGGCCCTCCCAAGGTTCCTCCGATGTTCTTACCGATCCAACAAGCATGTAGTTTATCCAAATAGGCTTCTTTGTTCAGTTTCAGCATGATACACCCCACATAATTTTATTTTACGGTTGCATTATACCACTTTTCGTGCTATAATAATAGTAATTTATCTCCTTTTTTTAGTAAAATCAATTCAAGGAGGCGGAAAATGTACCCCAGGAACTTAGAAATGCAGAAAGGGCTCGCGTACTATCGGGAAAGTGACTGCTTCACGCAGGACCCGCAGAATCTGGTGCATGCCTATCTTCACGAAAACTATACACACAAAATGCACGTACACCAATTTTGTGAAATGAACATCATCGTTTCGGGAGAGGGGCAGCATTATATCGGTGATTTCTCGATTCCCGCGAGCATTGGTGACGTTTTTGTGATACCGCCAACCGTAGCGCACGGGTATTTCTCTCATGGCAGGTTGGACATTCTACATATCCTTCTGCGTGCCGATTTCATGCACCGCTACCGCGAGGAGCTTTGCCGGCTTCCCTCCTATTCCCTGCTTTTTGATATTGAGCCGCAGATCCGTCTATCATCGGGAGGCGAATACAACCTGCGAATTCCCTCCCACTGCTTTCCCGCCCTCCAGGAGGAGATCTACCGCCTGATCAGCCTGGAGAAAGCAAAGGAATATACCTATCAAAACGTTTTGACGCTGGGTTTTATCGGAAAATTGGGTGAGCTTTTGCGTCAAAGCATGCAAAACGAGACGATCCGTACCCGCGACAGAGGGCTTTTGGAGGTGATGGAATACATTCGCGAAAATCTCGACCAAAAGCTGACGTTGGAACTGCTTGCCTCAAAGGTGAGCCTGTCGAAATCGACGCTGAACCGCCGCTTTGTTGAGACTCTGCACGTCTCGCCCATGCAATACGTAATGAAATGCCGTCTTGAAAAAGCAAAAGCACTTCTGTCACAGGGGGAGCTTTCCAAAACCGAAATCGCGCATTTCTGCGGCTTCTTTGACATTGCTCACATGAATAAATATCTATAAAAAATACAGAAGTGCCTTTCGAATCGAAAAGCCCTGAAATCATGCCCCCCTGCCGAGCAGTGTGTTTTGCTTCACAAAAAAGCTTCAAAAAAACCTACCGTCATCTTTTTGAAATCAAAAAAGGACTGCCTCAAATTGCAAATTTGAGGCAGCCCTTTTTTGATTTTGCTCCCAAATCGGATCAATGGAATCCGAGGAAGAGGAACGCAAGGAGTGCGATCACAAGCAACACGCCGATCGCAAGAGGCAGAAACACAAGGTACGCGGAAAAAATCATCGCCAGCATATCCTTTTTTTCAAGTCCGCCGTTTTTTTCGATCTCGTCGCGCAAATTCTGCTCTTTTTCGGGATCAAATTTGGGGCGCTTTCTTCCAAACATACCAAATGCCATCTGCATCATTCTCCTTTCTGTACGTGCTTTTGCGTAGGAATATCAAACAGATAGTTGCCGTTTTCGTCGATCTTGCGATCCAGGAAATGACAAGCAACAAAGTGACCCTTCTCCACCTCAACGTAAGGAGGCGGCACACGCTTACACTTCTCGCACGCCATGTAGCAACGCGTGTGGAACTTACAGCCTTCGGGCGGACGGATCGGGCTGGGGATATTACCCTCCAGAATGATACGCTCCTTGTTGGCGCTGTCCACGTCGGTTGTGGGAATCGAGGAAAGAAGTGCTACGGTGTAGGGATGGCGGGGATCCGAGAACACGGTCTCCGCGGTTCCGAGTTCAACCAGATTTCCGAGATACATAACGCCGATGCGGTCGGAAATATAACGAACGACCGAAAGGTCATGGGAAATGAAGAGGTAGGTCAGCTTTTCCTTCTCCTTCAATTCCTCCAGCAGGTTGATGATCTGGGATTGAATCGACACGTCAAGCGCCGAAACACACTCGTCACAAACGATAAACTGCGGCTTTACGGCAAGCGCGCGCGCGATACAGATTCTCTGACGCTGTCCGCCCGAGAATTGGTGCGGATAACGGTGGAGCATGTAGTCCTGCAAGCCACACTGACGCATAACCTCAAGGATATACTCCTTCATCTGCGGCGAGCCGTGCTTGAAATATCCATGGGTTACCAAGCCCTCCTCGATGATCTGACCAACCGTCATACGGGGGTTAAGCGAGGAATAGGGGTCCTGGAAGATGATCTGCAAGTCCTTGCGGAGCAGACGCATCTCGGAATACTTCAGGCGGCTGACGTCGATACCGTTGTCGAGAAGCTTTTCATATTCCTGAAACAGCTCATGCTCGGTGTAACGCGCTTTGAGAGCGTCGATCGCGGCAACGTCTGCTGCCAAGGTCTCCTCCAGCTTTGCAAGAGCTTCGCGATGGTGTGCCTGCGTTGTGCGGAAGGACTCCTCTGCGCGGCGATTCTTCGCGATCTTCTTCTCTGCCTTTTTACTTGTATCGTCCTTGAGCTCCGCAATGTGCGATTCGCAGAACGCGATCTCAGCATCGAGCTCGCGGATCTTTGCCTTCAACGCGGCGATCTTAACGTCGGTATCATACTTTTTCAGCAGTGCCGCCGCACCCTCACGCGGATCATCCAGAGCGGCAAATCCGCCCAGGATCTTCACCACGTTCTGGAACGCGGTTTCAGCCTCTGCAACAGCTAGGTTCTTGTTTTGGTGCTGGAAGAAGGTTGCCGCCTCCCCCGCTGCCTCACATTCCTTTTCAAGCTGTGCTGCCTTTTGCTGCTTCTTCTTATATTCAGCAATCATTTTGGGCGCGTTCTTCAGGGTCTTTGCAACGTACTGCGGAGCAAGCTCGGCAATGGTCATGCCGTAATAGATCGTGCTTCCCGCGGTCTGATCATAGAGCTGGAGAACGGTTCTTCCCAGAGTGGATTTTCCGCATCCCGACTCACCTACGAGTCCAAAGGTCTCACCGCTGTAAATATCAATGGTGATCTCCTCATTGGCGCGCACGTAAAGCTGCTCGCGCTGGAACAGGTGGGACTTTGCAACCGGAAAATATTTTTTAAGATTCGTGATTGACAAGAGCTTTTTGGTGTTCGGCACTCTTTCTTACCTCCTTTTCAGGATAGAAGCAACGGATCTTCTGACCCGGCGCTACCTCACGCAGCGTGGGTTCCTCGTCCATACACTTCTGCGTTGCGTACTTGCAACGAGGCGCAAATTTGCATCCCTTCGGCAGAGCCAGCGGGTGCGGAACCACGCCGGGAATCGGCTCCAGCTTGTGCGTTACGTTATCCATACGCGGGATACTGTACATCAAGCCCTCGGTGTAGGGGTGACTCTGCTCGCAATCGGTAAAGATCGTTCTTGCCGAGGTCTGCTCCACAACCTGTCCGCAATACATAACAACAACGTCGTCCGCCATCTCGTTGATAACGCCCAGGTCGTGGGTGATAAAGATGATCGACGTGCCGTTCTCGCGTTGCAGGTCGTTCATCAGGCGCAGGATCTGTGCCTGAATGGTAACGTCAAGCGCCGTGGTGGGCTCATCCGCAATCAGGATCTTCGGCTTACAAGCCAACGCCATCGCGATCATCACGCGCTGACGCATACCGCCCGAAAGCTGGTGCGGATACTGACGCAAAACAGCCTCGGGGTTGGGGATCTGTACGGCGTACAGGATCTCCAGAGCCTTCTTCTCCGCTTCCTTTTTCGAAAGCTTCTGATGGATCATAAAAGGCTCGCTGAGCTGACGCTTCACGGTGAACACGGGGTTCAGGCTGGTCATCGGTTCCTGGAAGATAACCGAGATCTTGTTGCCGCGGATATCGTACATCTGCTGCTGGGAGAGCTTGGTCAGGTCAATGCCGTCAAACAGGATCTCACCCTCAGCAATATAGCCATTTCCGTCCAGAAGCTGCAAAATACTCATTGCCGAAACCGACTTACCCGATCCCGACTCTCCAACGATACCCAATGTTTTCTTCGGCTCCAGCTCGTAGGAAACATCGTTTACCGCCTTCACAATACCTTTTCTCGTTTTGAAATAGGTGTGAAGGTTCTTTACTTCCAATAATGCCATAATAAATCTCCCTCCACCTATTATTTCTCGCGGCTGCTCTTGGGGTCAAGAACGTCGCGGAGCGTATCGCCGATGATGTTGATGCTGATGGTTGCGATCGAAAGGAAGATCGCGGGGAATACCCACTGCCACCAGTAGTTCTGAATTACGATACTGTTGTTTGCACCGTCCAGCATGTTACCCCAAGTCGGGCGAGGCTGCTGCACGCCAAATCCGAGGTAGGACAGCGAGGACTCGGTAAGCAAGCAGCCCGCGAAGTCGAGCGTCATGCTTACGAGAATAACCGAAATTACGTTGGGAAGAATGTGCTTGAAGGCAATGCGGTTTTCCTTAACGCCCATCGACTGTGCCGCGATAACGAATTCCTTTTCGCGCTCTGCCAGCACCTGTCCGCGGATCATACGCGCAAGACCCGTCCAGCTCAAAAGTCCCAAAATAATCATGATGATAAAGATTCGGGTGTTCTCACTGATTGGGTAATTTCGTATTACAAAGGACAGCATCATCGCAAACGGCAGGAACGGGATTGCCGAGAAGATCTCGGTAATACGCATCAGAAGCAGGTCCACCCAGCCACCGAAATAGCCCGAGAGACAGCCGATGATGATTGCGATGATCGAAGATACGATAACCGCAACGGCACCAACCGTCATGGTCATCTTACCGCCGTGAACGATACGGGTAAAGACGTCGCGTCCCTTGCCGTCGGTTCCGAAGATATAGCCCTTCATACCGCACTTATGGGTGAGATCGTCCTCCTCGTCGGTCAAATAGCTCTGCTTTGCGCCGGCAAAGATCGCATCTGCGCTCTTGCCGTAAATGCTTGCCTGACCCTTATCGTTATGGCCCCACGCATACGCCTTATTCTGGTCGGTCAAGCCGAGAAAATGACGTGTGCCTGCCTTCAATTCAACAAACTTTTCGCCCTCCAGCGCAGGGATCAGCTCCTCGCCGTACTTGAACGCGCCGGCTACCAGAACCTCACCGCTCTCGGTCAGGAATGCGTAGCAAACGTCGGTTGCGGCGATATCGGTGATCTTTTTGTTCGACAGATAAGACGCAAAGTTTTGTACCTTACCGCCGTTGGAGGAATATGCCGAGTCGCGGTTAAAGAGCGTGTTACCGCCTGTCATGGTTCCGTCCTCGTAGAGAACGATCGCATAATAGTTGGAAAGCGCGATCTTTGCCACGCGGGTATTGTTCTCCGCCGTGTAGGTACGTGTCAGCTCAAGCAGCTCATTCATATTCAGAACCGCACGGGTGTTACCCCACATATAGAGCTGTCCGTCATAAACCAACGCGGTGGACTGGTATCCGCAAACAAGCTGCTGAACCTTGGAGGTATCGAGCGTGCCGTTCATCACGAAATCGGGCATCTGCAGCAGCGCGTCTGCCGCGTTTGCCTCGCCGTACTGACCGCGGGTTCTGTCACCCCAACCAACGACCTTACCGTCGGTGGTAATGGCGATAATGTGGTCGGTTCCGGCAGCGGCCATGAATACCTTACCGGGCTGAATCTCTTCCGGGAAATTCTTGTAGTCGACCTTTGTCAGGGCGTCCTTGGTGTAGCCCCACATATACAGGGTGTTGTCATTGCTGACACCAACCGTGAAGTTTGCGTAACCGTTGATATCGCGGACGTCGTCTTTCAGTCCGGAGGGCACGGAAAGCATCTCGTAGTTCGGCGCGATGTTTGCCTGCAATGCGTCGGAATAGGTCAAATCCATCGGAATGAAGAGCGGGCCTATAAAGACGAACAGGAAGAGTGCCACCAAAACCACCAGCGCGGTAACGGCGATCTTACGACGGAAGAAGGACTTGACAGCCTGCTTGGTAGGGCTTTCGAGCTTCTCCACGGCAAAGATATCGTTTGCCATCGTTTTGCTTGCTCCGAAGAACATGCGGAACAGCCAACGGAAAGGGGTTGCCAGCACGTATCCGAGAGACTTCTTCTCCGAGGCAGTGTTATTTTGCTTATGATCTTTCTTTTCAGCCATTTTTTCTGCCTCCTTTACTTATTGACACGGACGCGAGGATCGACAAATCCGTATGCAATATCAATGATCAGGTTGCCCGCGAGCGAGATGAGGATATAGAACATC
The DNA here is from genome assembly GCA_015063585.1 of Oscillospiraceae bacterium. GTDB lineage: Bacteria > Bacillota > Clostridia > Oscillospirales > CAG-272 > UMGS1865. Next base: position 29,368 of record SVTW01000014.1, on the reverse strand, counting down.
TGGAGCGCGAGCACGACCTCGTTGTCGTTTGCGGTCAGCGCGTCGTAGTAGACCTTACCGATACCGTTGAGCGAGAAGATATTCTCGATCATGAGCGAGCCGCCGAAGATACCGAGGAACCAACCGATCACAAGCGTGACGATCGGAATCAGGGCGTTTCTCCACGCGTGCGAGTAGATAACAGCCTTTTCGCGCAGACCCTTTGCGCGTGCCGTGCGTACGCAGTCCATCGAGAGAGCCTCAATCATGGAAGCGCGGACGTAGCGCGTCATACCGCCGAGCGAGCAGAAGGTCATAACGATCAACGGCAGAGCCAGGTGATACATTCTATCCCAGAATTGGTTGATCGGCGACCAGTTCAGGCTTCCCGCCGTAGCCATACCCGACACGGGGAACCAGTCGAGCATGACGGCAAAGACCCAGATAAACACGATGGCGATAATAAACGTGGGCAAGCTGTATCCGATGATCGTTCCCACCTGCACGCCGAGGTCGCGTTTACTGCCTCGCTTCACCGCACAGAAAATACCCAATGGGATCGTGATGCCCAAACCGAGAATGGTTGCGAAGATGTTGATAAAGATCGTGTTCTTCATCGGCTCAACCAGCACCTCGGTAACCGGCTTGTTCTCCTCCACCGACATGCCGAGGTTGCCCTGCAGGAGGCCGTTGAAATCGCCGTCGGCATAAGGATAAAGTCCGAGCCAGCGCAGATAGCGCTCAAATTTTGTACCGTTGAGTCCGTACTCGTCGCGCCAATACTCATACCGCTCCTGATAGTATGCGGCGGGGTCGGGGTGGTTTTTGTTTGCCTGCGCTTCTTCTCTTGCCTTTGCAGCCGCTTTATCAACCGGCAGCATGTTGTAGATCATAAAGATCAGAAAAGACAGGATAAAAAACACAACCGCGATATAGAGCAGACGTTTGAGGATATATTTTAACATCGAGTCATTCCTCCTTTTTCTTTTTCGTTCTCATTTTGCAGCTCCTGATTTGCCGTGTCTCACACGCGTATATATATACGCATGCGCGCGCGTAAAATAAAAAGCCGCTTTCGGCAGAGATGCCCCCTTGCGACCGTCCGCGCATAAAAAGTGCGAACGGCACCGTTGCAGAAATAACGGGCGACCGCAAGGGATCACCCCTACAAGCAGTTTGAGTCCTTTTTGGCAGGTTTGTTGCAACCATGCCAAAAAACGACTATAGTAGGAACGCCGTTTTTCAACAGCGTTCCTACATTCATAGTCTGTCAGCTGTATTCAGTTGACAAAATAACCGTTACCGATTATTTGTAGTTCTCCATATAGTCTGCAGCGTCCTTAACGTAGCAAGCAGAGTATACGTCGTACAGATCGGGATCGATGGTCCAGTTCCAGCTGTAATCGTATGCAGCGGAGGTGAATCCGGTTGCAAAGTTGATTGCGTTCAGCTTAGGAGTGCCGTTGTAGCCCGAGCCGGGATCACGGAGGTACTCACCGTACAGACCGGTGGTAAAGTCGGTCTCGGTGTAGGTGATGTACATACCGATCTTCGTGGTAGCCTCAGCGGTGTCTGCCCACTCGATCTTGAGCTGGTCAGTAACGTCGTTGGGCTGCGTTCCGTACCAGTTGATTGCGAGAGGCATGTAGTACTCGCCGTTGATCTTAACGGTCTTGTACTTGCCGTCAACAGACTGGAAGTGGAGGTTTTCCTTGGTCTTCTCGTAGCCTTCGAGCTTCTTGTAACGAACAGCATCCTTCTCAGCGTTGAATTCCTTACCCTCAACGTTGTAGATCCAGCCGCCGTCAACGAGAGCGTCGATTGCGTTGTCTACACTGTAGGTGTAGGAGTTGAGGTTGATGTCATTCTTAACAGCCTGGAATGCGCTGTAGCCCTCGTAGTAAGGACCGTCAACAACAGAGCCGTAACCGCCGGTGAAGTTCTGAGCGAACAGAGGACGGTTGATGGAGTACATAACAGCCTGACGAACTGCAATGAAGCCTGTGGGGCCGAAGTCAGCGCGGAAGCCGAGCTTACCGTAGCCTGCACGGTCGTAGTGGGTCTCAGCGTACTTGTCGGGAGCACCGGCAACAACTGCGAGAGCGTCCTTGGTCTCCTTACCGCCGGTGATGCCGGCAACAACGTCAACTTCACCCTTCTTGAACTTATCCATCTGGGTCTCGGTCTCGGTCTTGATGTAGGTGATGGTCTTAATGGTAGCCTTGCCTCTTGCGTCGTCACCCGAGTAGTTGGGGTTGAGCTCGAGGGTTGCGATCAGAGCGGATGCATCCCAGTTCTTAACTACGTAAGGACCGGAGTAAGGCAGAGCGGAGTTCCACTTCAGGTTCTCAACGATCTCGCCTGCAACAACGTAAACGTCCTTGCCGTCCTTCTTCTCGGTTGCGTAGAAGTCAGCGTTCAGGCCGCATTCCTTGTTTGCGTTCACAACGATGTCACCCTTGGAACCAAGGTAGAGCTGAAGCGGAACGGGAGAGAAGGAAGCCATGCCCATTGCATAGTAGTAGTTTGCGTAATCTGCGAGGTAGGTTACGGAGAAGGTGTAGTCGTCGATGAGCTTCACGCCGGAGAAGTAAACGGTTTCGCCCTCACCGGTGTATGCGTTGAATGCTTCGAAGCCAACGAGCTGCAGACCGGACTGACCCGATCCGCCTGCTTCCTTAGAAACAGCGGTGCTGTTTGCGAGGAGGGAAGCAATGTAGTTCTTTGCGTTGATTGCGGAGCCGTCGGAGAACTTCAGGCTGTCCTTTACCTTAATGGTGTAGGTCAGAGTGCCGTCAGCGTTAACAGTCTTCACGGGCTCTTCTGCGAGAGCGCTCATGTTCCAGATGTACGCACCGGTCTTGTCGGTCTGAACGGTTGCGTGACCGGAGGTCAGGTTCTCGATATCCAGGTCAGAGGATCCGGGAGAGGATTTGCCCCAGCTGGAGTTACGGAACAGACCGGAGAGCTCGGTTGCGCTACCCAGAATTACCGAGTTGTCAGCGCCTTCCTTGATGGTAGCTGCAACGATTGCGTCTGCTGCTGCCCAGTAAGGAGTGGTTACGAAGTTCTGGATCTTTGCATTGTAAAGATCGAAGTACTGGTTGGAGTACAGCGGAACTTCAGGTGCGAGGTAGTTCCATCTCTGGATGTACAGCTTCCACCATTCGTTGAAAACAGCCTCTTCAGTGGTGTACTTGGTGCTGTTTGCAGGAACGGAGCAGTTGTAAACCATTGCCATGGAAAGGAAGTCCATACCAAGCTCATACTTCGTACCGTCAACGGTAACGTAAGCCAAGCCGGTTGCTTCATCTTCCTCAACCATATCGATGGTCACTTCACCGCCGATCGTTTCATAGACCGAGGTAAAGTCAGTGTGTTCTACTGCATCATTGTCGTCAATCTCTTCGTAGGTAACTTTCTTGTTACAGCCAACGAAAGCAGAAAGAGCAAGAATCAATGCGAGAACAAGGGTCAGGATTCTTGTGGTCTTCATGTTTTTTCCTCCATGAAAAATTTTTTATTATTATACGTCACCGCGTATAACCAAAAAGAAATAAGGTTTTGTATCCGGGGGCAAAGACACAAAAAAGGATCCGTGTCGCCTCCTCTTGGTCAGCCTTCGAGCTCATGCCTTCCTTGTCCGATTTGCACACGGACCGCGCACATGCCCGAGACCATGCTGAAATTGCCAAAAGAAACACTTCGGGCAACCCAAAACCTATCAACTTACATATATTATAGCCATATTTGCGTATTTTGTCAACAAATTTTTTAATTAAAAAAACTTTTTTGTTTCATATCAAACAAAACCAAACAAGCCAAACGGCAAATCTTGTGTGTTTTTTACACAAAAAACGCACAAAATAAAGCACCTTGTATCCTTTGAAACACAATGCGGCGACCATATAATACGGAAAAAATATTTTTTTATGGGTCACATTTGGTAATATTGCGCCTGTTTTCGCACAAAAAAAGCGTCTCCCCCACGGTTCAGGGGGAGACGGCGTCTGTAAACGCTCGGTTCAGACCATCTTCTCGGGGTGAAACACCTCGTCGAAGCGCTCGGGCGTGAGGAATCCGAGACGGACGCATGCCTCGCGGAGCGTCAGGTTTTCGCGATGGGCAAGCTTTGCCGTTTCGGCGGCGTTTTCGTATCCGATATAGGGATTGAGGCAGGTAACGAGCATAAGAGACTCGTTCAGATTGCGGCGCATTCGCTCACGGTTTGCAACGATGCCCGCCGCGCAATGCCGGTCAAAGGAGTCCATGACGTCGGCAAGCAGGCGCGCCGATTGCAAGAAATTGTAAGCGCAAAGCGGCATAAACACGTTCAGCTCAAAATTTCCCTGCGATGCGGCAATTCCGATCGCGGCATCGTTCCCCATCACCTGCGCGGCAACCATGGTCACCGCCTCGCACTGCGTGGGGTTGACCTTTCCCGGCATGATCGAGGAGCCCGGCTCATTTTCGGGAATCGAAATCTCCCCCAGTCCGAGGCGCGGTCCCGATGCCAGCCATCGCACGTCGTTTGCGATCTTCCAAAGATCCGCCGCGAGTGCCTTGAGCGCACCGTGCGCAAAAACGAGCTCATCTTTTGACGTCAGCGCGTGGAATTTGTTTTCGGCGGTTCGGAACCCCAAGCCCGTGAGTGCCGCGATCTCCTCCGCCGCACGGACGTCAAAGCCCTTCGGCGCGTTGAGCCCCGTTCCGACCGCGGTTCCGCCGAGCGCAAGCTCCAAAAGCGGGTCCAATGCCAACAGGAGCATGCTCCGATCCTTTTCGAGCGAGGCCCGCCAGCCCGAGATCTCTTGCGAGAAGGTGATCGGTGTGGCGTCCTGCAAATGGGTGCGGCCACACTTGATCACGTCACGGTTTGCGTCCTCCAGTGCTCGGAAGGTGGCGATCAGTCCGTCCAACGCGGGAATGACGCGCGCGGAGACCGCCGTTGCCGCGGCAATGTGCATGGCGGTGGGAAAGGTGTCATTTGAGGATTGCGACATGTTCACGTCGTCATTCGGATGCAGCAGACGTTTGCCCGCAAGCGCGTTGCCGCGGTTTGCGATGACCTCGTTCGCATTCATATTGGATTGCGTTCCCGACCCCGTCTGCCATACCACAAGCGGAAAATGCGCGGCAAGTGCCCCATTGATCACCTCGTCACACGCGGCACCGATCGCGTCGCATTTTTCGGCTGTCATGCGATCGGGCAGCAGAGCGCGGTTGGCAAGCGCGGCGGCTTTTTTCAGAATGCCGAACGCGCGCACGATCTCCTCGGGCATCGGCTCGTGCCCCTCTCCGATCCGGAAGTTGTTACGGCTACGCTCGGTCTGCGCCCCCCAATAGCGATCGGCGGGAACAGAAACCTCCCCCATTGAATCGTGCTCGATCCTGTATTTCATTTCAAGCATCTCCCCTCGGTTTCTGTTTCGGACTCTGCTTTTTGTGCATTTGCATCGGCCGCGTTCTCGCCCGCCTTCAATATCCGCTCGGCGCGCGCAATGGCATCATCGATATGTGCGCAAAAAGCATCCTCGCCCAGGCGTTCCACAATGCCGCAACGGCGGAGCGTTTCCATCGGCTGCGGATTGACGTGTGCCAACAGAAGCTTGACCCCGTTGCGCTTGCAAACCTCACAAACGCGCTCCACGTTCTGCTCGGCTGTGCTGTCGAGCATGGAAACGTCGGACATACGCACGATCATCACGCGGGTGTCCTCGTGGATCGGGAACTGCAAAAATTTATCCGACGCGGCAAAAAACATCGGGCCGTGAATCTCGTACACCACGGTTCCGTATGGGACCTGCTTTCCGTCCCGACGGTCGGCTTTCCATTCGCGCACCTCGGCAAGGTCGGCGGATTTTTTCAAAAACAGGAAGGCGGCAAGAATCAGTCCCGCCGCGATCGCAACCACAAGGTCAAAGACCACGGTGAGGACAAACGTGACAACCAGCACCAAAATGTCGGCGGCAGATGCCGTCTTGCAGATGCGCACGAAGCGGCGCCACTCCGACATGTTGTATGCCACCATCAAAAGGATCGCAGCGATCACGGGCATGGGGATCCATGCCGCGAAGGGCATCAAAACCACAAGGATCAGCAACAGCACCACGGCATGCACCATTCCCGCGATCGGGGAGCGTCCGCCGTTTTTCACGTTCGCGGCAGTCCGCGCGATGGCACCCGTTGCGGGGATCCCGCCAAAAAGACCCGAACAGATATTGCCAAGTCCCTGCGCGATCAGCTCGGTGTTGGAATTGTGCCTGTCATCGATCATGCCGTCCGAAACCACGCAGGAAAGAAGCGATTCAATGGCGGCAAGCAGTGCGATGGTGAGCGCGTTGGGAAGCAGGTGCAGGACCCGATCGAGTGTGAATGCGGGGAACGCGGGCGTGGGAAGCGCGGAGGAGATCTGATACAGATCGCCGATGGTATTGACCTTCATGCCAAGCAGATTGACCGCGAGGGAGCCGAGCAGAACCACCACGAGCGAGCCGGGAATCTTTTTGCTGATGCGCGGCCAAACGATCAGAATGGCAAGCGAGAGCGCGCCCACCAGAAAGCTCTGCCAATTGAAGGTGGAAAAGCTCTCGGCAAGCATTTCGATCTTCTCGATCGTTTCCACCGCGTTGGTTCCCGGCGCGGGTGTGAGCCCGAAGAAATCCTTGAGCTGACCGATGATAATGGTAACGGCGATACCCGCGGTAAAGCCCGTTGTAATGGTAAAAGGAATATATTTAATGAGCGAGCCAAGACGGCAGATACCGAACAAAACCAGCAAAATACCTGCCAGGATCGTGGCGATCACAAGCCCGTCGAGCCCCTCGGTGGCAACAATGCCGGCAACAATGGTGGCAAATGCCGCGGTGGGTCCCGAGATATTGACACGCGAGCCGCCAAAGAGCGCGATCACAAAGCCCGCGACAATGGCGGTGTAAAGTCCCTTTTCGGGTCCCACGCCCGACGCGATGGCAAGCGCGATCGAAAGAGGCAACGCGATGATGGCAACGATCAGACCCGCGATCAGGTCGTCGATCAGCTGTTTTTTGCGATATCCCTTGAGGGTGGTAAACAGCTTCGGTTCAAAAATTTTCATAGAGTCATTCTCCTTTATATGTTCAAGCTCGGACAAACCAAAAAATCAAAGGCGATGGAAGATCGGTCGGCGATCCTCAAAGGTGCAAACGTAGCCGAAGATCTCGCGCAGGATATCCAGCGCCTGCGAAACGTACTGCCCCACACGTGCCTCATCGTGCGCGTCCGACCCGACCGTTACGATCTCGCCGCCCAGCTCTCGGAACCGGCGCAGAAACGCGGCATCGGGCAGAAAAGCTCCGGCGCGGTCCACACCGCTCGTGTTGATCTCCATGCCCTTTCCGCGGCGGACCAGCTCACGCAGGATCTCGTCGCAAATCTCACGGTGATCCGCATACCGAAGCGGCGCATGCGAGGGATTGTGCTCGGATTTGCAAACGTAATTCAAATGCCCCAACACGTCGTAATCCGCATGGATCCGCACGCAATCGAGCGTATGCTCCAAATAGCGTTCAAACGCCTGCTCCACGGTCTTTCCCTGCCAGAAGTTGGGATAGTAGGGGTCAAAGCCGTCCACAAAATGCACCGAACCGATGACAAAATCAAAGCGGCGGGCAGCAAGCAGCTCCTTCAGCTCGGGCGCGTTCCAAAGCGTCAAGCCGTATTCCACCCCGCGGCGGACCGTCAGTCCCTCCACCGCGAGCCCGTCGTATGCCTCGGCATAGCGCGCGAGAGTGAAAAGGTCGGGGGTCTCCTCTCGGATATCGTGATAGTCGTAGTGATCGGTAAAGCAGATCTCACGAAGCCCGCGCGCACGCGCGGTTTCTGCCATTCGGCGCGCGTCTCCCTCCGAATCAAACGACACACGGCTGTGCATATGAAAATCAAACATCTTGTTCCTGTCCTTTCTCTTGGGGATCTTTTTTCTTACGGCAAATGAAAAACGCAACGCCCACCGCGCAAATGCCCGCGATCAGCTTTGACGCCAGCATCGAGGGCAGCATCTCGGAGGCATAGCCCGCTGTAAAGGCAAGGTGGTCGCCAAACACAAACGCGGCCGAAACCGCAAACGCCATGTTTACGATTTTGCCCTTGGGGTCCATCTCCCCCAGCGTTCCGAAGGTGGCAATGGAATTCGCAAGCGTGGAGATCAGTCCCGAAACCGACGCCGCGTTGATCCCGCAGAGCCTGCCGATTCGGGAAAGCGGCTTTTGCAGCAACTTTGTGATCAGACGCATCAGCGGAAACGCGCCGGTGAGCACAATGGCGATCTCCCCAACCACCGCAAACGACGCCTCGATCGATCCCAGCCCCGGGATCAGCACAATGTCGGTGGTCCATTCAAAGCCCGCCGCCACAAGTCCAACGGTTGCAACCGCCATTAAAAATTTTCCGAAGATCTGAAATCCGAGGATCAGATATTTTTCCGCCTTCCAAAGTCCGAGCGCGATCAAAAGGGACATCACCGCGATCGGAATGGAGTTGACCAATACGTCACGCGGAGAAAAGCCCGCGATCAAGCCGCCTGCCACCGCTCCGAGCGGAATGGTGATCACACCGCACAAAATTCCCTTGGAGGCATCGGCGCGATCCGCGGCGGAAAGGCTTCCCATTGCAACGGGAATGGTGAAGGAAACCGTGACACCAAGCATGGAGGACACAAGAATACCGCCAAAGCGTGCCATGTCGGGGTCGGCGGTCAATTGTCCGGCAAGCTGGGCACCGCCCATATCGCAGGCTAAGATCGAGCCGGCAAACACGGCGGGGTCAAGTCCGAAAAAGGAATATACGGGCAGGATCACGGGAGAGAGCAGTTTGGCGATAACCGGCGCGAGCACCATAATGCCGATCATGGAAAGCGCCAACTCCCCAACCGTTAAAAGCCCCTTTTCAAAGGATTTTCCGAGGCCGAGGCGGTTGCCGAAAATCCGATCCAATCCGCCAAGGCAGGAAAAGAGTGCCATAATGAACAAAATGACCCGATCAAAGCTCATTCCCGCGCCTCCTTTCTCTTAAAAAACAAATTCATTTTTAGAAACGTCATGTCAATGCCCACCCCATGCTCGCTCCGATGGGATCGGCGGCGCGAACAACGCCGAGTGCCGCAAGAGCGCGGACCGCCGAATAGGCGTTGCGCCCGCGAATTTTGGTATGCTTGGAAAAGTCCTTTACGGTAAAATGCGGTGGGATCGCGGACGGAAGCAGTGCGCGAAAGCCCTCCGCTCCGTCAAATTCAAGATCGTCGAGCAAGCGCAGCGGAACACGCTCATAGCGCGCCGACCCGCGTTTTTTGTCCCGCGACCACCCGTTGAGCAAGCGGAAGTCCTCCGCCTCAAAGAGCAGGACACGGAATTTCAAGCGTTCGTTTTGCAGATGGGGCAACAGATGATACAGCTCGGGCAAGAGATCCAGCGTGCGCCCGCGTTTGGTCGAGCGCGTGCGTTGGGAAATGTCGCCCGTTGCGGGGTCGATCCAGGATACGCCCTTGACCGTGGGGATCGGGTGCACCACCGTGACGCTGCAATCGGTGTGCTCCAGATAATGCGCGATCTTGCGCTTCATCGGGTAAAAGGATCCGGTTTGTACCTCATAGATCTCCTTTCCGATGCGCACGTCGGAAACGTAGCGCGTGCCGTCAAGCCCCACCTCGTGACAGTTGCGGTCCTCGCACAGATAGCGCTTGATCACAGCATGCAGGCGCTTTTCGGCAAGCGTGCCGATGCCCGCCTCGCCCGCGGTATGCCCCGTAACGATGATCTCGCGGCAGAGGCGGTTGAATCGAGCCTCTTGGTATTCGGTCATCTCCGCCCCTCCCCTCCATCGCGCGGTTTCAGATCTTTTTCAGCTTTGCATAGGTTGCCATCAGCTTTTTGGTGCCAACCTTTTCAAATACGACCTCGTAGAGCACGTCGGCTCCCATCGGACGTACCGAAAGGATCTCGCCCTCGCCAAAGGTCATGTGGCGCACACGGTCTCCGGGGGCAAATTGCTCCTTTTGCCCCATCGGACGTGCCCCCGCCAAGGGCTTGCCCACCGTGATGCGCTCGGCGGATGCCGACGGTGCGGCGGGCTTTGCGATCGGGGTGCGCTGCGGCTTTGCGGCTTCGGAATAATAGGTCCGCTTTTGCGATGCGGGTGCCTCGGCGCCGCGGGAGCCCCAAACCGAGCCGCGCGGCGAGCCGTAGCCGCCGAAATTGGAATATCCGCTCCCATAACCGCCGAATCGGCTTGCGTGCGAATCCTCCTCGGGCTTCTCTACAAGTGCCGACGGGATCTCACTGACAAAACGCGACACGGGATTATACATGGTTTGTCCGTAGAGCAGGCGGTTGCGCGTGTGAATGGCGTAAAGCTCCTTTTTCGCGCGCGTAATGGCAACGTATGCGAGCCGCCGCTCCTCCTCCATTTCACTCTCGCCTGCCGTGATGGTCTGGCTGCCGGGGAAAAGCCCGTCCTCCATACCCGGCAGAAAGACGATCGGAAACTCCAAGCCCTTTGCGCTGTGAATCGTCATCATCACCACGGCGTCGGCGCTCTCGTCGTAGCGGTCAACGTCGGCAACCAGCGCAGTCTCCTCCAAAAAGCCCGTGAGGGTGGGCTCGTCGTTTTCCTTCATGTACTCTATAATACCCGACTTGAACTCGTCGAGGTTTTCCAGACGCTCTGCCTCCTCCGCGCCGGCATCGACCAGCATTTGACGGTAGCCCGAGCGGTCAAGAACCGCGTCGAACAGAACGTCAAGAGACAGCACCTTCGATGCCTCGGTAAGCGACACAATGAGCGCGGCAAACTGCTCCAGCGTGGCGCGGCTCCGCTCCAGCGCGGGATAGGACGCGGCACGCTCGATGACGGCAAACTGACTGCACCTCTGTTCCTCGGCGATCAGCGCGATCGTTTCGAGCGTTTTGGCACCGATCTTACGGCGCGGCTCGTTGATGATGCGGTTGAGGCGGACGTTGTCGTCATGATTATTGATCAGCTGCAGGTATGCCACAGCGTCACGGATCTCCTTGCGGTCGGTAAAGCGCGTGCCGCCGAGCACACGGTACGGAACCGCCGAGCGCGCGAATGCCTTCTCGATGCTCTGCGCCTGCGCGTTGGTACGGTACAGAACGGCAAAATCACGGTAGGTCGCCTCGCCCGCCGCCACCTTGCGGTTGACGGTGTCCACGATCATGCGCGCCTCGGCGTTCTGATCGTCGCATTGGCGCAGATGGATCTTCTCGCCCTCGCCCGCCGCCGTCCAGAGCGTTTTGCCCTTTCTGCCGCGGTTGTTTGCGATCACGGCGTTTGCCGCGTCGAGAATGGTTTGCGTGGAGCGATAATTCTGCTCCAGCTTGATCACTTTCGCCTCGGGAAAGGTCTTATCAAACGTGAGAATATTTTCAATCGTCGCGCCTCGGAATTTATAAATGCTCTGGTCGTCGTCACCCACCACCATCAGATTCTGATGGAAGCCCGAGAGCAAAATGGTGAGCTGGAGCTGCGCGATGTTGGTATCCTGAAACTCGTCGACACAAACGTATTTGTAGCGTTGCTGGTAATCCTCGCGCACGTCGGCATGATTTTTCAGCAGCAGCACGGTCTGCATGATCAGATCGTCAAAGTCAAGCGCGTTCGACTCGCGCAAAAGCTGCTGGTATGCCTCATAGACCCGCGCGACCTGCTTGAGACGGAAATCCACTCCCGCCTCCATCGCGAAGGCATCGGGCGTCATCAACTTATCCTTGGCGCGGCTGATCTGATTCATCACGCCCTTGACGGGCAGAAGCTTTTCATCAATGCCGCAGCGCTTCATGGCTTCCAGCACGGTTTTCTTCGTGTCGTCGGTATCGTAGATCGTAAAGCCCTGCCGATACCCCATTCGCTCACAATGACGGCGCAGAATGCGCACACAGGTGGAATGAAAGGTACCTGTGTGGATCTCGGATGCCGTTTCGGCGTCCTCGGGAAACATTTTCGAAAGACGCTCCTTGATCTCCTTTGCCGCCTTGTTGGTAAAGGTGATGGCGAGAATGCGGTAGGGTGGGCAGGCGTTGTTGGCAAATTCGGGCAGGATCCCCGATTCGATGTCGGAGATGGGAAGCGACAGCGCCTGCTCCAGCTCGCGCACACGCGCCTCATCGGTTCCGTAAGGAACGTAGGTGCTGAAATAAGCGTTGCCGTAGCGAATGATAAAGGCGATGCGGCGCACCAACACGGTGGTTTTGCCGCTCCCTGCACCTGCTAAGATCAAAAGGGGGTTGTTGACGGTGAAAACTGCCTCACGCTGGCGCTCGTTGAGCGAGGAATAAACCTTGTCAAACAGCGCACGCTTGGCGGCAAGGTAACGTTCTTCTATCATCACGGTAAATACCTCAAAAACTTCTTGGTTTGGGTTCGGTTGGATTTCAGGGCTTGAGCGAGGTGTCGGCAAGCGTGAGAAGAATGCCCTCATCCTCCCCGTTGACCTCGATCACGGCATCGGGCTCGGTCTCACACGAAAACGTGAAATAAAGGACCGAACGGCTCCCCGACGCGTTGGCATCTGCCACGGTGGCGCGAAAGATCAGGCGTCCCGCATCGGAAAAGACCTCCACACGGTCCCCGTCGGCATAGCTGCCAACGTAGAGCCAGCAATGCCAGAGATCGCCCTCCTGCGAATAGATCAACGCGTTGGTAAGCTGCTCGCGTTCGACGGCACGCTCATACCAAGCACTCAGATCCGGGAGCGCGGGCAGGGCTGCCTCGGCATACCGTTCGGGTGTGGAAAGCCCCTCGGTGGAGCCGATCGAGTCGGTTGTGTCGGTTGGATCGGTCTTATCGTTCGGCAGTGTCGAATCGGTACATGCGCACAGCATTGCCGCCAGACAAAGTACAAGCCACAGGCAGATCAAACGAATCGGTTTCATAGTTTTGAAAATCCTTTCTCGGAAATTGGGTTCGCACGCGGTCACGCGCGGCACGCCGCCGCCTCGTAGGCACGCTTCATAAAGAGCGCGTCCTCTGCCTGCGTGCCGTCGGACTCACAAATGATGCGTGGGGACACGTTCTCACGCACGATCGCCTCGGCAAGCGGCTCAAAGAGCGGACCAAACGCGGTGTCGGCAAAGGTCAGATGCTTTTTTTCCCCCGCCGAGGTATAAGCGATCTTGGAAAAATGGCAATGCAAATTCTGCGCAAAGCGATCGCCGAGCGCGGTGGCAATGCGGTCAAACACGCGGCGGTAGGCATCTGCGTCGGGAAACGCGCCGCCGAGCGCGCGCGCGTTCAGGTGACCGAAATCCACTACGGGTGCATAGATCGGTGCCACGCGGCATTGCTCGATCACCTCATCCAGCGTGCCGAGCTGATGGATCTTGCCCATCGTTTCGATCCCCAAGCGGATCGGGGTCTCGCCAACCGCCTCGGCAACGCGCGCGAGCGTGTCGCACGAGAGTGCCATCGCCTCCTCGCGCGGGATCTTAGCCGCGCTTCCGCTGTGGATCACAATGGTATCGGCTCCGAGCAGCTCCGCCGCCCAAAGCGATTTTTGAATGTAGTCGATGCTCTTCAGCCGCTTTTCGGGATCGATCCCCGAAAGGGAGATAAAATACGGCGCATGCAAGGACATTCGCACCCCGTGCTCGCGTGCCTTGGCTCCTACCGCGCGAAGCGAGGCTTCCCCCGCGGTCAGCCCATTTCCCGCCTCGTATTCATAGGCATCCAGTCCGAAGCGTTTGATCCAGCCCGGGCTTTGCAGGGAGGACTTATTCCCCTCGGCATAAAAAAGATCGCTGTTGCCGCCGGGGCCAAAGGTGGGGCCGCTCATTTGCCGCCCCTTCCGTTGCCGATCTTCCAGAACGCCATCCATTCGGCGTACCCGTGCGCTTTGGCGTATTTGCGGATAAAGGGCCGCTCGCACCAACGCTTGAATCGGAAAAAGAGATTGGTCTTGTCCTTGATGGGCGGCACGATCAACGCGGGAAGTCCGATATGCTTGCCCGCGTAGGAATCGGTGAGAAGCTGATCGCCGAGCATGGCGGTCTCGTCCGGGTCCACACCCATCTCCCGCATCGCGCGGATCAGCGTCCTTTTTTTCGGCTTTCCGCTGTCGGGATAAGCGGGCAGGCCCAGCGTGCGGTTGAAGCGTTCCACACGCGGCGCATGATTGTTGGATACAAGCGCTACGCGAATGCCCTGCTCCGCCAATGCCGCCACCCACGCACGGATACGGTCATCGGGGTCGGGCTGTTCATAGGGAGCTAAGGTGTTGTCGATGTCACAAAGCAGGGCGCGCACCCCGATCGAGCGCAAAAACGCGGGGGTGACCTCATAATAGTGCCCAAACATGTAATCGGGTGTAAAAAAATCCTTCATGTAAAAATCCTTTCCTGTCAGGAGCGACCGTAAAATGCCTCCAGAATCTTTCCCGCCGTCATGGAGGCGTAACCGCCCGTATATCCCTGTTCGATCACAACCGAGATCACGACCTCGGGGTCGTTATAGGGCGCGGCGCATACAAAGAGCGCGTTGTCACAGCCGGAGCTGTTCTGGGCGGTACCGGTTTTTCCGCCTACCGCAACCGCATTTCCGTTTGCGTCGGTAAGATCGTTTGGAATGTATCGGTCCACCACCTCATTTTCGGTGACGACGTCACGCATACCGCGTAATACGGCGGCGAGGTCGGATTCGGCAATCTCGATCCGGTCCAGCACCGTCTGCTCGGTCTGACGGAAGGTGTAGACCGGCTCTCCGCCTCCAAACGCATGGACCGCGTTGAGCAGATGCGCGCTGTAGCGTGTGCCGCCGTTTGTAAGCGTGCCGAGATAGCAAGCAAGCTGAAGGGGTGAGGCGGCGGTATCGGATTGCCCGATGGCGGTTTGCAGTGTCAGTCCGGGGATCTCCGCCGCAAGCCAATCGTCGGCATTTGCCTGATTGCCGACCTGACCGCCAAGCTCAATGCCCGTATCCTTTCCAAAGCCAAATCTCCCCATATATCCGCTCAGCGTGTCGATGCCCAGCCGATATCCCAGCTCATAGAAAAAGCAGTTGCAGGAATCGGCAATTGCCTGTGTGACGTTGAGCGTGGAGCCATAGGCATGCGGCCAGGTGGAGCATTTGGGCTGATAATCGTGATAGCGCGTATATTTTCCGTTACAGGCGATCCGCGAGGTTGTGGAAATGCGGTCCTGCAAAAGCCCAACCACCGAAACACCGAGCTTGTAGGTCGAGCCGGGGGCATAGAGCCCGTTGAGCGCGCGGTTGAACAGCGGATTGCGCGCGTCGGAGATCAGCTCGTCGTATTGAAGATTGTAGGTGGTGAGATCGTAGGTGGGAAAGGACGCGATGGCGAGCACGTCAAAGGTGTCGGGATCGAGCGCAACGGCGGCACCCGCCGTGCAGTTTGCCCCGTGTGAAACGTCGCCCTGCGCGCGCCGCACGACCTCCGCCACGTTGTCGCGCAAACCGTCCTCTGCGGCAATTTGCAGATCAATATCAATGGTCAGATAAACGTCATTTCCCGCAATCGGCTCCACCAGCGTTTTCGAGGTCACGCGCCCATCGGCGTCCACCGTGATCTCCAGAATGCCGTCACTGCCGCGCAGGTAGGATTCAAAGGCATATTCGCACCCCGATTTCCCCACGATCGCGTTCATTTGGTATCCCTGCTCGTTATAGTATTCCCATTCCTCGGAGTAGATCGGCCCCACCGTTCCGAGAATATGGGAGGCATATCCGGGGTAATTGTAGACGCGTTCGACGTTGACCGTAAAGGAAACGCCGCTAAGAGAGAGCTCCTTGACGTAGGTCATCAGCTCTATGCCGATGTCCTCGGCATACAAATACTCGCCGTTTTCTTTAAAGCTCCGCGCGTCCATGTCATAGCGCAAGCGGATCAGACGGTCAATCTCGTCGTCATCGTACAGCCGCTTTCCGCCCGCGTCGGTTGCGAGCAGATCAAAGGTGGAAACATAATATTTCACAACGTCGGCGATCGACGCGTCCTCCTCCAGCCCGATCGTGCGAAGCACCTTTTGCAGTCGGTAGGAAACGGTGGAGGAAAGATCGGAGGAATCGCGCAAAACGTAATAGGGATAGGTGCCGTCATACGGAAAATAAGCTTCCTTGTGTCGGTCCCCCGCCCCTGTGCTTTGCAGGGCGTCCGCCAGAGAGAGGCAGGCATCATTGGCGCGCCGCAAGCCGCCGCCCGCCAAGCCCGAATAGGAGAGAACAAGATCGTAGGTGTAGCGGTTGCTCACAAGTGCCTTGCCGTTGCGGTCATAGATCTCGCCGCGCACCGCCTGGACCGTGACACGGCGGGTGTCCTCCGAGCCGTCATCCGTCGGCACGCCGACAATGATCTGCAAATAAAACAGTCTGCCCAGATAAATCACGCTGATCAGAAAAAAGATCGCAACAATGATCGCGTAGCGCCACAGATTGGAACGTCGAACGGTCAATGCGGTTCCCTCCTTTCAACAGAATTTTGTAATACGAAGCTCAAACCGCGAACATAAATCCGATGAACGCAAGCAAGAGCCAGATTGCGGGATTGAGCAGCAACGCGCGGAGCCATTGCTCCGCCGTGAGCCGATACGGTGCTTTTTCAAAGCGAATGCGCCTCCACAGAAGCACGAGCGCGATCGGCGCACCGATAAAGCAGAGAACAAGGAAGAACAGATATGCCATCATCATCAGCATCGGCGTCATGTTCTGAAGCAGAGCCGCCACAGAGCCGCTCTCCAGCGCCTCCATATCGAAAAGCTTGAGCATCTCGGAGGAGTAAACACCGCCGATCATGTTGATGATCATGTGTAGCGCGATGGTATACCGCAGGCGGCCCGTGCGCAGATAGATATAACCGAACACCATGCCGATCATGGCGGCGTAAAAGACCTGACTGACGTTTCCGTGGATCAGACCGAACAGAAGACCCGAGAGCAGGATCGCGGGGAGTTCCCCAAATTGACGCCAACGGTCAATCACAAGCTTGCGGAAAAAGATCTCCTCCAGCACGGGAGCAAGAATACCGACAAAAAGCAGGTTTGCCCACAGCGGCGTGTTCAGCGTAAGCTCGGCAAGGTCGTTGACAGGAGGCTTGCCGGTGATCGCCTCAAGAAGCGTGTTGATCACGTTGCTGACAATGTTTCCAACGATCGTGAGCGAGAAGCAGATCGCGATCAAGCCAAGAAAGACCGGAAATGCGATGCGCTTCGGCTTGGGCGGCTCGGGAAAGGAAAAGCCGAACACGATCAGTGAGAGCGGCATACCCACCAAATACATGGGGGTATTTCCCGCCACGAGCATAAACCAGTCAGCATCGCGGAGCGCGGGCGCAAAACGGGCCACCAAAAGCAAAAGCACCTCTTGCGCTAAAATTGTAAAAAGATAGATACCAAGCACCGCCAATGCGGGGATCGCGAGACGTCGACGCGCCTGTGAGGTGGTCAATACCGCGGTCGGCTCCTCGGTGGGGGTTCCCCAAAGGGGCGACATACCAAATTTGTTTTCGTGCATAGTGGATCCTCCTGTGCGGGGACAAATCGCTTCGCCCCGTTTCTGAAAAAGGAAAGACAGTCACGCAAGACCGACTGCCTTTCTGGATTGTCAAACCGTTATTTGACCTTATAGCGAATGAATTCCGAAAAGTCGCCGCCCGTGCTCTGGATCATGCGTCCCAGACCCACGCATACGCAGTCCTTCGGGCGCTTCGGCACGATCACGCGGATTCCCGTGCGGTCATGGATCGCCTGATCGATCCCGGGCAGAAGTGCGCCGCCGCCCACCATCACAATGCCGAAATCAAAGATGTCGGCAGAAAGCTCGGGGGGCGTGCTCTCCAGCGTCATTTTTACCATTGAAACGATCTCGGAAAGCGGGTCGGAAATCGCAGCGCGCACCTCGTCGGTCGTAACCTCGATCGTAGTGGCAAGCCCCGTGCGCAGATCGCGTCCGCACACCTGCGCGCTGCCTCGATCGATCCCCGCCACGGCGGTCCCAATCTTCTTTTTGAGCATCTCAGCCGAGATCTCACCGATCAGCACGTTGCGATATTGCTTGAGGTGGTTGATAATGGCAAGGTCGATCTCGTCGCCCGCCGTACGCAGGGAGTTGGATTGCACCACGCCGCCGAGACTGATAACAGCCGTTTCGGATACACCGCCGCCAAGGTCGATCAGCATCGCTCCGCGCGCCTTGGAGACCTGGATCCCCGCGCCAACCGCCGCCGCGATCGGCTCGTCGATCAGACCCACGTTTCGCGCGCCCGCCTCAAAGGTCGCGTCCTCCACCGCGCGCCGCTCGACCTCGGTAACCCCATAGGGAATGCAGACGAGTGCCGACGGACGGTTGAAAAAGGACGTCAGATCAAGACGTTCAAAGAAATCGTGCAGCATCAGGGAGGTGACCTCCAGGTCGGTGATCACACCGTCCTTGAGCGGACGGAGCGCACGGATATTTCCCGGCGTTTTCCCGATCATACGCTTTGCGGTCAAGCCCGACGCGATCACCTCATGCGTCGCGCGGTCGATGCTGACAACCGAAGGCGCACGCAGAACAATGCCCTTATCCTTGACAAAGATCATCGTATTGGATGTACCCAGATCAATGCCGATCTGTTTTGCCATTTGCGCCGCCCCCTTTCAAAAAACCTCAAACAAATATTATTAAATATATTATATCATAAAGATGTGGCTTTGGCTACACCTTGCGCAATATTTTTCGCCAAATTTACAGAAAATTTTCACCGAAGCTCTCCCGCCACAGGCATGCGAGCCGATGAATGGGCAACCCGACCACGTTGAAATAACAGCCGCGGATCCCACGGATATACGCCGAGGCTCTCCCTTGAATGGCATATGCCCCTGCCTTATCGAAGGGATTTTCGGCATTGATATAAGCCTCGATCTCGTCCTCGCTCATGGGATCAAACGTGACCTCAGTAACCTCATGCGCCGTGTAAATGCGCTCTCCGCGGATCAGGCAAATGCCGCTTACCACGCGGTGCGTCGCGCCCGACAGCATTTTGAGCATACGGCGCGCGTCGGCTCTGTCGCGGGGCTTGCCGAGAATTTCGCTCTCCGCCGCCACCACGGTATCGGATGCAAGAATCACGCAATCCGAGAGAGAACGCCCCTCCGCGCGCATTTTTTCGCGTACCGCCTCGCCCTTTCGCGCCGCGAGGATCTCCACCAAACGGCAGGGATCGCGCTCGGCAGTGCTCTCGTCGGTGTCGGCGGTCACGATCTCAAAGCGCACACCGAGATTCTCCAAGATCTCACGTCGGCGCGGAGACTTGGATGCCAGAATCAATTGCATCATGCTCTCCCCTCTCTTTCCTCGATCGCGCGCAAAACCTCGCGCACACTCTGCTCGATCGCGCGTCCCGTGCAAGGCACGCGAATATCGGCATATCGGTCGTATAGCGGCAAGCGTTCCTCGTAAACGCCGCGCAGATCATGCGCACTTTTGAACACAATGCCGCGCGTGGTGATATCCGAAAGACGTGCCGCCAATTCCTCGTAGGAAACCTCCAGATAAACCGCAATTCCGCCGTCCTTCAGCACACGCATGGCGGGCTCGGAATAGACAACACTGCCTCCGGTTGCGATCACGGTATTTTCGGCTTGCATCGCGCAGACCGTTGCCTCCTCGATCTCCAAAAAGCGATCGCTCCCGTCAGTGTCCAGAATCTCCTGCAAAAGCCGTCCCTCGCGCTGCTGAATGAGTAGATCGGTGTCAAGAAAGGACTTTCCAAGCGCCTTTGCAAGCAGTACGCCAAGCGTGCTTTTGCCTGCCCCCGACATACCGATCAGAATTACGTTTTGCCCGTTTTTCATATGCCCTCCGCATAATTTCATACATTACTATTATTTTATCACGCATCTGCTCACAAGTCAAGAACTTTGCTTCCTTTTTATATCCTCCCGCCAATTGTCAACGATTCTTTCTCTTTATCTCAGTCATGCCTTTTTCAAAAGCACCTCGCCAACATTGGCAGTGCCGGCAGGGTCTTGGTGGCGCCTGACGGCAATCGGCAGTACCTAAGTCTTAAGCCGACGCTCACCCCATCACACTATAAAAATCGTTCGGGAAAGTTCTTGAAAGGTGTCGGAAAACTTCTTTCAAGAAGTTTTCTGACGAAAACCGCGCCCCCGTGTTGCTCTCGGCACTCCACAGCCGATTTTTCTTTGCAAGAAGGAGGCGCAAAGAAAAATCTATCAAAAAGAAACGCCGATAAGAGAATTTCGCGCTCTGCGGAGCGCGCCAAAGGCTACTCGCCCTTGACCTCGCAAGCTTTTGAAAAAGCTTGACCAAAACTTTTCCAATGGGGCTTTCGTTTTTTTCGCGAGTGCCGGCAGGGTCTTGGTGGCGCCTGACGGCAATTGGGAATACCTAAGTCCTGAGCCGACGCGCACCCCACCACACTATAAAAATCGTTCGGGAAAGTTCTTGAAAGGTGTCGGAAAACTTCTTTCAAGAAGTTTTCTGACAAAAATCGCGTCCCCACAAAACCGCGCTCTCATTTTGCTCTCGGCACTCCACAGCCGATTTTTCTTTGCAGGAAGGAGGCGCAAAGAAAAATCTATCAAAAAGAAACGCCGATAAGGGGATTTCGCGCTCTGCGGAGCGCGCCAATGGCTGCTCGCCCTTGACCTCGCAAGCTTTTGAAAAAGCTTGACCAAAACTTTTCCGATGGGTCTTTCGTTTTTTCGCGAGTGCCGGCAGGGTCTTGGAGGTGTCTGACGGCAATTGGCAATATCTATGTCCTGAGACGATGGACACCCCATCACACCATAAAAATTGGTTCGGGAAAGTTCTTGAAAGGTGTCGGAAAACTTCTTTCAAGAAGTTTTCTGACAAAAAACGCGCCCCTCGCATAAAACAAAAAAGCGCGTAGGGGACTTTTTCAAAAGTCCCCTACGCGCTTTTTTTCGTTTTGAAATAAGATCAGTTCAAAAACTTTTTAGCGAGCAGATTGATATAGAAGCCGCCGAGAACCGAGCGTGCCTGGAAGCCTGCCTGCGCCGCATCAGAGGAATAATACCAGTCGGTAACCGGAACACGGTCCGCGCTCTCGCAGATCATACGCGCGATCGCTTCGTAGACCTTCTTGGTATATTTCTCGTTGTCGGTCATAACCGTCGTCCATGCCAGCCAATCGAGCTTGGTGTAGTCCGAACGGCTGTCAAGCGGAACACCGTAGCGATTCATCTTTTTGGTGTAAACCGCGATCTCCTCCTCGCTCACCGCCGCATCAAAGAGTCCGAGCCCGAGCAAACGGTCCCAAATGATGTTATACTTCATGCTCCAGGTATCGTCGCGGTCAAAGGTGAGTCTCCAGCCCTTGCCGTTCTGCTTCTTCGCGTCCTTCACCCAACGGTCAGCCATTTCCTTTGCGACCTCGCCGTACTTGGGCGCGTCAAAGAGCTGAGCGTATGCGCCGAGTGCAACGATCGCCTTCAAGCTCAGATTGCAGTTGTGCGCAAGATGTCCCGCAAAGTCGTCGGTGCAAAGCTGGTTTTCGGGATTGTAGCCGTATTCCACGAGGTAATCCGCCCATTTCTTCAAAAGATCGGCGTTCTCCTCGGCAAGCGAGCGGTCTCCGTCCGCACGGACAGCCGCAGCTATCGTGAGGATCGCGTTTCCGCATTCCTCAACGGGCATCTGCTTTTCGAGAAGCAGCTCGCCGTTTTTGAGTCCGTAAACCTGACCCGTGCAGAACGGATACTGTCCGCAATCGTGCGGCGCGAAGTCAAACTTCCATGCGTCCATGCGCGCAAACGCAAAGAGCGGACGCATCATGCCGCGCACCATCTCGGGATTGTAGAGCAGGAACAAAGGAATGGACGGATAGGTAACGTCGAGCGTTCCGATACAACCGTTGCTGAAATTCTCCTTGGAAAGGAAGATCTGTTTGCCGTCCACGTCCACCAGCTTGTGCGCGGAGATCGCTTGACGGTATGCCAGCGCACCGATCTTTGCGTATTCGGGCGAAACAGCCTCCATGTCGGCATTGATCTTTGCGTCAAATTCCTCACATGCGGCGCGCAGAGTGTCTGCCTCCTTTACGGCAACCGCCAGCATGGTTTCAAAGTCACCGTAAACGGTTTTATAATAAGCATCTACGGGACGCTTGCCGTAATAAAGGATCGAATGAATATCATCGTATGCAAATACCACCGTATCCGAAAGCTTATTGGAATGCGTGCCGAGCAAAGGCGTGCGGCGCGCGAGAATCGGCTTGGTCAGATCGGGGCAAATGCTCTTTTCCGAGGTATGCGGCTTGAAAAAGCGTGTGCGTCCCGAACGGGTCGTAACAGCGGCATTCTCATGCACCAGGTGCATGTATCCCCACTCAATGCGCACGTTGTCACCCGAACGGCAAAGCACGTTCTGCGTTTCGGGACCCACACTTGCGTGACCGGGCTCCTGCTTGCCGACAAAGTTTTGTCCAACAAGATCGCCCGAAAGCTCTGCAGACGCGTCTACGTAAACCTCAAACGCATGGCCTTCCTCCTTCGGCGTGATCTCATAAAAGAGATACGAAACCGGACGCGAGAAAACCTCGGGGCGGTCGAGCAGAAGGGGGGTGCAGAAGGTAACTTTGAAATCGCAGGCTTTATGGGTAAAGGTATAGACCGTTGTGGTAGCATTTACGGTGACCGAGGTCTGTTTGAGCGCTTTGCCCTCGGGAACGTAGGCGGAATCCGGACTGGAAAGCCCCATAAAGCGGTAGGGGGTTCCGTCAACCGTAAGAATTCCGCTCAGCGACTGCCGATGCCCCGTCCAATGGCGGGTATGGTCCTCGTTCAATTTGTCGGTAAAGCTCCACACGCTGAAAAAGGGATCACAGGTGATCAGCGGGATCGCGGTAGGTCTGAAATTCTTGCTCATAGCGATATTTCCTTTCTTTCTGTACGGGGAGCGGTCGCGTTTCTCCGCACCGTATCTTATCTTTTCTATTATATCAATTTTTTACTTGAAAATCAATATCTATTTTTGACAATTCCTATAAGATTCTGCCATTTTCACATTTTTTGAACATAAAGCCGCCAAATTGGGTTTTTTTAAATAGAGGGGATCGGCTCATGCGAACCGATCCCCTTGTTTTATTTGGAATTAAACTTCCTTGGGCTCATCCTCAGATGCGCCTGCATCTGCGGGAGTGTCCTGTGCGGGAGTTTCATCGGCAACAGCTTCCTCTGCCGCAACCTCCTCGGCAGCAGCCTCAACTGCGGGTGCCGTGGTGGGTTCTACAAAGGATACTTCCTGTGCCTCCGCGGTTGCGCTTGCGGCTTCCACGGGTGCCTCCTCGGTGCTCTCCGCGCCGTACGCCGACACGGGAACGCTTGCAACGAGCTTCTTGACAACACCGCTCTCAACCAATTCCTCGGTGGTCTGGTAAGGCATGCGGTAGTCAACCTCTTCCACATCGAGCTTCGGCAGCTCAAGCTTCTCTTCGCAAAGCTTTGCGATCAGCTCAAGCGCATACTTGAACTTGCGCTCGCCCTTGATCTTCATCAGTACGGGTACGGAAGCATACTTCTTCTTGGAGGATACGTCCACAATACCGTACTTGGTATCCTTGAGCTCCTCGGGATCGAGAGCCAGGTAGAGATACAGGGTCTTGGTCTTTGCGTTGATCTTCGCAACGTGCGTTCTTCCGCGGTTGAATGCCTCGTAGTTCCAGCTGATGCGGTTCTTGACACCCTTGTGCGAAAGGAGTGCGTTCTTCAGGATCGTGTAGTAGTCCTGAACGTTGCCCTGCGACTGGATCAGGCGAGACGTGTAGCTGCGGCGGTAACGGGTTACGAGGCGAACCTCTCCACGGCCCTCCTGCTCAAGCATCTCAGCATAGCGATCTGCCTCGGCAACTGCGTCGATGAAGTCAAGCGGCATCGAGCCGAATCCGAAGAAGGAATCGTCATCGTCGTTGTCGTCATCGTTGTCATTGTCGTTATCGTCCTCGTCCACTTCAACGAAGGTTTCAACGGCGGGCTCCTCAACGGGCGTTTCCTCAACGAGCAGGCGAGCTGCGAGCTCTTCGGTAACAGCCTCGATCACGGCGGCAGCCATTGCCTCGGTCCAGATTTCGGGAACGTTTTCATCTGCGGCATCCTTAACGGCAGCCTCGATGGTTTCAGCGGTCGTGCCTTCCACAGCCTTCGGAACAACGCCGTCAACCGTTACAAGCTCGAATGCCTCGGCAACGGAATCCGCAACGATCGCGCAGATATCCTCGCCGCTCATTTCTTCAACCACAACCTCGATCTCCTCGGTTGCAGTCTCAGCGGTCTCCTCAACTGCTTCCTCAGCAGCTTCCTCGGTTGCAGCCTCAGCCGTTTCCTCAACAGCCTCTTCGGTTGCAGCCTCAGCGGTCTCCTCAACTGCTTCCTCAGCAACTTCTTCGGTTGCAGCCTCAGCCGTTTCCTCAACAGCCTCTTCGGTTGCAGCCTCAACGGTCTCCTCAACTGCTTCCTCAGCAGCTTCCTCGGTTGCAGCTTCAGCCGTTTCCTCAACAGCCTCTTCGGTTGCCTCCTCGGCAGCCTCTTCCTCTGCGAACATTTCCTCGGGAAGATCCATGGTGCGGCACATTGCGTCGCTGACGATCGCATCGACCACAGCCTTGAAGTCCTCGGGAGTGATTTCGTCGGATTCTTCTTCCTCCTCCGCAACGATAACAACCGCGTCGGTTGCGTCTGCGGAATCGTTGAAGTTGTCTTCCATAGCGGCGGCAACAGCATCGCGGAGTGCATCCTCGTCTGCTTCTGCCTCTGCCTCGGAGTCGGCATCCACGCTGTCTTCCAGCTCTTCTGCCTTTTCGTCTGCCATATCCTCGGCAACGTCGGTTTCCTCGGCAGCTTCCTCTGCGGGAGCCTCCTCGGTATCTTCGATATCGGTAACTTCGTCCATCACCTCGGCAACTGCCTCGTCTGCATTTACGTCCTCAGCAGCCTCAGCATCGGCATCGACCTGATCCTCAAGCGTGTCGGCAAGGTTATCGGCAGTCTCGGTAAGGTATGCGTCCTCGTCCACCTTATCCGCAACCTCTGCGGGAACAACCTCGGCAGCGTCACCGGTGTCGATGATGAGAATGGTTTCGCCTGCGGGCTCACGTACGCTACGAATGTACATACCGATCACTACGAGCAGTACAAGAACGAGAAGTACGATCGCGATCCAGATTGCGATTCCGGTGGGGGTCAGTGCAAACGGCGTATTGTAAACGGGAGCGATCACGAAGGTGATCTCTGCGCTGCCCGAAACGCCCTCGATCATGTAGTAGCCGTCTCCAAGGGTTACCGTGTAGCCGCTCTTCTCATTTGCCTTTACCATCGAGCCGGTAGCTTCCTCGTAAACGTAAATGTCGTTTACGGTGAGAGCCGAGCAGTTCTTATGGTAGAGGGTATCGGAGATCGGAACCAAAACCGTGAAGGTCTGCGCATCCGCGCCGGTGACCTTGAGGGTGTATGCCGTGTGAACAGCAAAACCGCGGATCGCCTTCTTCGCGATCTTCTCGGGGATCGAAACCGAAGCGGTTACGTCGCCTGCAAAGCCGTTCTCACCGATCAGGATCATCTGGTAGGGAGCATCCGTCGTGCCTGCGGGAATGAATTTCTTGTTGATGGTGAGCTCTGCGCTCAGCGAGGTAACAACCGTGCCTGCCGCCGTAACGAACTCATAGTTTTCGCTCGTGGGGAGGGTTGCGACCACGGTGTACTTGCCGTAGCCGGTTGCGCCAAGGAACGCGTTGCCTGCGGAGGTGTAGGAGATCAGCGCACGGATATCCGCGGGAATGTCTCCCTCAACCGCGATGTTGAACAGCGTGGGAACGTCCTGCGTTTCGCTGTCGTCAACATAGGTCGCATCGTTCATGCTGACCGTGAACTGCTTCTTGGCGATCACAGCCTTCTTCTCGGTGAAGGAGGTGTTGTTCTGTGCCCAGTCCATGTTATCGGCATCGGGAAGCGCAACCTTGAGGGTATGCTCGCCAACCGAGCCGTAATTGTCGGGGTAGACCACAACAAGCTTATAAGCCTTGTCGTTTGCGTCGTATCCGTAAACCTCAATCTTGTTTGCGGCAGCGTCACCCCATACGAAGGAGTACTCGTTGTCCCACTTGACCTCGGTGATCAGGATCTTGCCAACGGTTACCTTTACGTTGAGCGCACCGATCGTGTAGTTGTCCTTGTCGGCACCCGTGAGTGCAACGGCAACGTTTGCGGTATAATCGCCTGCCTTATCTACGCCGCCAACCGTTGCGGTGACAGCCGAGGTCGATACCGAAACGGTATCTCCGCTCACAACACCGCCCGCCTTCAGACCGGGAAGCGTAACAGCCAGATTCGAGTAGGTGGTTTTGCCCGGCTCATAAGTGGTGGAGGCAGTTCCGTCTGCCGCCCACTCAAGTGTTACGGGGCGAATGGTTGCGTCGATCGTGAAGGATGCGGGGGCAACGTATTTGTCCTTATCCGCGCCGGTCAGCTCGAACGAAACCGTGATGTACGATGCGTCCTTGACGTTTTTGCTGTTGAACGCCGCGTTTACCTTTACCGTTACGTCATCGCCTGCTGCGATTCCGAGTTCGGCTTTGGTAGCGCTCAGCGCAACGGCAGCATCGGTCTTGCCGTCGTACACCTTGTAATAGAGTCCGGTTGCCGCGTCCTGCTTCAGACCGCTCAGATCAAGGTCTTCACGACCGATCGAGAGCTGTGTATCCGCAGCCGCCGTCATAACCGTGAAACAGCAGATCAGCATTGCGAGCATCATAAGAACAGCCGCAACCGACAAAAATCTGAAGTTTCTCGCTTCGTTTTTCGTGCGTTGATTTTTCATTCCACATCAACCCTTCCGTTTAGATTTGTCGCAGATGTACGGTTTTCTCTTCTAAAAGAGAAAGACCGCGTGAATTTACAACCTGCTTTATTATAACACAATAAAAATACATTGTCAACACAATTTTCCTCTTTTTTATCCATATTTTAAAAATTATTTCGTGTTTTTTGCGTACATGCATGTGTTTTTCGCGTGTTTTTGCATAAAAAGTCCTCTCCTGCCAACTTCTTCCGTCTCCCCAAAAACACATACGTTTTGCAAATTCTCTTATTTTTTTGACCCCGTGTGCGTCTTTTTCGTGCCGTATGAAGGAAATTTCGCCATCACCGTTGACAAAACAGCGAAAATGTTATATAATATAGGGTATCAAAAGTACCGGAAAGGATATTACGGTTTTACGCTTATGGAAAAAAACATTTCCGAAATTTTCGGCGCGATGGTCTTTAATGACGACGTGATGCGCGAACGCCTCCCCAAAGAGGTCTACAAATCACTCACCAAAACCATGGCAACCGGACGTACCATCGACCCCTCGATCGCCGACGTGGTGGCAAATGCCATGAAGGATTGGGCTGTGGAAAAGGGTGCCACCCACTACACCCACTGGTTCCAGCCGCTCACAGGTGTTACCGCTGAAAAGCACGATGCCTTTATCGCCCCCGTTGGAACCTGCAAGGTTGTAATGGAGTTTTCGGGCAAGGAGCTGATTCGCGGTGAATCCGACGCTTCCTCCTTCCCTTCCGGCGGTCTGCGCGCAACCTTTGAGGCGCGCGGCTATACGGCATGGGACCCTGCTTCCTATGCGTTTGTGAAGGACGGTACGCTTTATATCCCCACCGCATTCTGCTCCTACACAGGCGAAGCACTCGACTCCAAGACGCCGCTTTTGCGCTCGATGGACGCGCTCAGCACGCAAGCGTTGCGCATTTTGCGTCTGTTCGGCGACCAAACCGCGCGCCATGTTGACATTACGGTGGGTGCGGAGCAGGAATATTTCATTATTGATAAAGCAATGTACGACCGCCGCAAGGACCTGGTTTATGCGGGACGTACCCTCTTTGGCGCACCCGCGCCCAAGGGCCAGGAGCTGGAAGATCATTATTTCGGCCCCTTAAAAACACGCATCGCAGCATTTATGGCAGACCTCGACGAAGCGCTTTGGAAAATGGGCATCAACGCAAAAACCAAGCACAATGAGGCAGCGCCCGCACAGCACGAGCTGGCTCCGATCTACGCTACGGTGAACATTGCGGTTGACCAAAACCTCCTTACTATGGAATATATGAAGAAGATCGCCGAACGACATGGTTTGGTCTGCCTGCTGCACGAAAAGCCCTACGCCGGTGTGAACGGATCGGGCAAGCACAACAACTGGTCGATCTCGGCGAACGGCAAAAACCTGCTTGACCCCGGCAAGACCCCCGAGGAAAACGTACAGTTTTTGCTGATCCTCGCCGCGATCATCAAGGCGGTGGACGATTATCAGGACCTGCTCCGCATCTCGGTTGCCTTTGCGGGAAATGACCACCGTTTGGGAGCCGGCGAAGCTCCGCCCGCGATCATTTCGATCTTTGTGGGGGAGGAGCTTGACGCGGTGATCCGCGCCATCATGGCAGGAACGGCTTACCACGGCTCCAAGGCACCGATGATGGATCTTGGAATCCCCACGGTCCCTGTATTCCGCAAGGACACCACCGACCGCAACCGTACCTCGCCTTTTGCGTTCACGGGTAACAAATTCGAGTTCCGCATGGTGGGTTCGTCGCAGAATATCGCAATGCCGAACACGGTGCTCAACACCGCTGTTGCCGCAACCTTCCGCTCCTTTGCCGATACGCTTGAGTCGGCTGAAAACTTCGACATGGCGGTGGCAAATCTCATCAAAGATACCTTCTTGGCGCACCACCGCATCCTCTTTGACGGAAACGGCTACTCCAGCGAATGGGAAAAGGAAGCCGAGGCACGCGGTCTGCTCAATCTTCGCACCTCGGTTGACGCTTACAAAACCTTTATGGATCCCAAAAACGTGGCGCTCTTCTCCTCGCTTGGCGTTATGAGCGAGACCGAAATGCGCTCCCGTGAGGAGATCTATTTTGAGAACTACGCCAAGATTGTCAATATTGAGGCACTGACGATGATCGTAATGGCATCGCGCGATTATATCCCCGCGGTGGAATCCTATATCGCACAGCTTGCCGACACTGCCGCGAAAAAGCTTGCAGTTTGCTCCGATCTTCCCTGCTTGTTGGAAAAGGAGCTTTTGCGTCGGCTCTCCGAGCTGAACGCCCGCACCTACGAAGCAGTGGAGCGTTTGCGTCAGGTAGAAACCGAAGCCGCCGCGCTGTCAAGCGCCAAGGAGCGCGCTGAGTGCTACTGCACCCGTGTGATTCCCGTCATGGACGAGCTTCGCGCCGCCGTTGACGAAATGGAAACCCTTACCGCCTCCAAGCTCTGGCCCGTGCCTACCTACGGCGATATGATGTTCAGAGTTTGATTGGTTTTTAGGTTTTGCAGGGGGAGAGGGAGAACTTTTTGAAAAAAGTTCTCCCTCTCC
>SVTW01000086.1 GCA_015063585.1 Oscillospiraceae bacterium | reverse complement strand
CGACTGCTTTGCAGTCGAAAACCGCAAATTCCGCGCTACAAAAAAGCCTACCGTCGGCTTTTTTGAGCAGAGGCTGCGCCAATGACGCAGCCTCCTTTTTTCGCGTTCCCTCTTGTTTTGCCGATTGCGGGAAAGAAGAATCTTTCTGAAAAATATTATTGAATTTTTTTAATAATTATGGTATACTAAACTCAGTAGTCCAAAAAACATTCTGAAAGGGAAAAGAACTATGAAACTGAACTACAAACGCGTCTTGCTTGTCGGCATGGCATTTTTCCTCATTTCCGCCTTCTGGCAGGCATATGATGCCATCATTCCGCTCATTCTCACCAACCACTTTGGGCTCCCGCAAACGGCTTCGGGTGCGATCATGTCGATCGACAACGTTCTCGCCGTCTTTCTGCTCCCGATCTTCGGCGCCATCTCGGATAAGGTACACACACGCTTTGGAAAGCGCACCCCCTTTATCTTTTTCGGTACGATCGCCGCTGTGGTGTCCTTTATCTGCCTGACCCTCATTGACAACTACCAGCTCGCGCAGGTGATCGCCGCGGGTGTCCCCTCAATTGAACAGGGCGCGCTCTCCGACGATGCCTTTGCTGAGCTCCTGCAAAAAACAACGATTGAGCTCACCCTTGCCAATCCCCTGCCCCTCGTTGGCTTTATCGCAACGCTGCTTGTGGTGCTTGTGGCAATGGCAACCTTCCGCTCACCTGCCGTAGCGCTGATGCCTGACGTTACCGTCAAGCCGCTCCGCTCCAAGGCAAACGCCATCATCAACCTCACGGGAACCGCCGGCGGGATCCTGGTGCTGGTGCTCGGCATGGTGTTTGCGACCGCAAAGAATCACTATATGCAATACACCGGCTACGTGATCGCCGTATCCGCAATCATGCTCACCGGCTTTGTGGTCTTCCTGCTCTCGGTCAAGGAGAACAAATGGGCGGCTGAAATGGAAGCCGACTCGGTTCGCCTCGGTCTGGAAAACGCCGCTCCCGACACAAACGCCCCCACCGCAAAGGAGAAGCTTTCGCGCCCCGAGCTCCGCTCGCTTCTGCTCATTCTCGCGTCGGTTGCGCTCTGGTACGTTGGCTACAACTCGATCACGAGCAAATACTCGGTCTATGCCTCCAACGTCCTGCATTTCGACTTCAACCTGACCCTGATCATCGCGCAAGGTGCGGCGATCGTCTCCTATATTCCCGTTGGTATCATCGCCTCCAAGGTTGGCAGACGCAAAACCATTCTCGCAGGCGTTCTGATCCTTGCGTCGGCATTCTTCTTCGGCAATTTCGTAACCCCCACCACACCTGAATTCATCATGGTTCCGATCTTCGTGCTCGCCGGCATCGGCTGGGCAACCATCAACGTCAACTCCTTCCCGATGGTGGTGGAGCTGACCAAATCGGGGGATGTGGGAAAATACACCGGCTACTATTACACCGCCTCGATGTCGGCTCAGATCGTTGCCCCCATTCTGTCGGGTCTGCTCTATGACCTGATCGGCATGCGCTACGTTTTCTTTGCCTTTGGAACCCTGTTCGTGGCGCTCTCCTTTGTCACCATGTTCTTTGTAAAGCACGGAGACGCAAAACCCATTGGAAAGAAGAGCGTGCTTGAATCGCTCGACGTAGACGACTGATATGAAACCGATGATTCTAATTCTCATCATCCTCGCGTCACTGCTTGCAGCACTCGCGGCGCTCTATCTGCTCGTGCTCATCCGCCCGCGCAGAAAAAAGAACCTTGACCCCGCCCTTCTCTGTGACTACGCGCACAGGGGCTTGCACGGCGGCACGATCCCCGAAAACTCGCTTGCCGCGTTTGAGCGCGCCTGCGAGGCGGGGGTTGGGATCGAGCTTGACGTTCAGCTCTCGCGTGACGGCACCGTGATGGTCTTTCACGACTACACCCTTGTCCGCATGACGGGCCGATCCGAAAAGCTCTGCGAGCTCGACGCGGCGGAGCTTTGCACGCTCAGGCTTGCCGATTCCGAAGAAACAGTACCCACCTTCGACGCGGTTTTGCATCTGATCAACGGACGCGTGCCGATCCTTGTGGAGCTGAAGGGTGAGGACCTCAACACCGCACTTTGCGAAAAGGTGGCGGCACAGCTTTTCGCTTACAAGGGTGCCTACTGCATCGAATCCTTCAACCCGCTCCTGTGCGGCAAGATCCAAAAATATCTGCCCGACGCGCTTTGCGGTCTGCTCTACACCAACGTCTGCCGTGAAAAAAAGAGTCGTTCCGCGCTCAATATCGCGCTGACCTGCATGGCACTCAATTTTCTCGCCAAGCCGCATTTTATTGCCTACAATCAGCAGGACCGTGCCTCCCTCCCCGTTCGGATCGCGGCAGGTCTGTTCCGTGCGCCGCGCTTCGTTTGGACGGTGCGCACCGAGTCCGAACTGAAAACCGCACACACCTTGGGCGAATGCCCGATCTTTGAGCACGTCACCCCCTCCGCCGACACAATGGAAGGATAAGATCTATGAAAGTTTGTATCATTCAACCCGCTTATTCCACCGACTTCTCACTCGTTGACCGTTATTTTGAGGATCAGCTTGCCCTGCTCGCGCAATGTGACGCGAGCATGGACATGATCGTGATGCCCGAAGCCTGCGACATTCCCTGTCTGGCAGGCTCGAAAGAAAATTCCGAGCTTGCCTCCGCGCGTTTTACGCAACGGCTGCTGGATGCCGTCTCCGAAACGGCAAAGCGCTGCAATGCGATCGTTTTCGCAAACGCGCGCTCGTATGAAAAGACGGGGCTTCGCAACACCACCTATGCCTTCAACCGCCAGGGTGAGATCGTGGGCAAATATTTCAAGCAGCACCTCACCCCCGGCGAGGTTACGAAATTGCGCCTTGACAGCGATTACAGCTTCGAATTTTCCGAGCCGACCGTGATCGAGATCGAGGGCATGCGCTTTGGCTTTCTCACCTGCTACGACTTCTATTTTTACGAAGCCTTTGCCAATCTCGCGCGCCAACGCCTGGACTTTGTGATCGGTTGCTCGCATCAGAGAAGCGACACGCACGAAGCCCTCAAGATCATGTCGCAAAATCTTGCCTACAACACAAACGCCTACGTCATTCGCGCCTCGGTATCCATGGACGAGAATTCGAATATCGGCGGTGCCTCGATGATCGTTGCACCCACGGGCGAGGTTTTGGCGAACCTTTACAGCCGCGTGGGGCTTGCCTGCGTTGAGCTCGACCCCAAGGCAAAATACTATAAGCCCGCGGGCTTTGGCAACCCACTCGCGGCACATTACGAATACATTGAAAAAGGACGCCGCCCCTGGAAATACCGTCCTGCCGGAAGCGCGATCGCACGTCACGACGCGATCATGCCCTATCCCAGAGTTTGCGCGCACAGAGGCTTTAACACGGTTGCGCCCGAAAACAGCATGCCTGCGTTTGGCGCGGCGGTTGCGATGGGAGCCGAGGAGATCGAATTTGACCTGTGGTTCACAAAGGACGGAGAGGTCGTTTCGATGCACGACTCCAAGCTGGACCGTGTTTCAAACGGTACGGGCAGAATTGGCGACTACACGCTTGCCGAACTGCGCGAGCTTGATTTCGGCGTCAAATATGCCCCCGCGTTTGCCGGAATGAAGATCCCCACCTTTGAGGAGATCCTCGCAAAATTCTCCTGCCACTGCGTAATGAACATTCACCTCAAAACCGCAGGCGAAAAGCCCGAATATCTCGATCGGGTGGTCTCCCTGATCCGCAAATACGACTGCGAAAAATACGTTTACTTTATGAGCGGCGACGACCTGCTTCTCGAGCGTCTCGCAAAGGAATATCCCGACATCGCCCGCTGCTGCGGCGGCGGTGACGGCAAGTGGGAGATCGTGGAACGCGCCATCCGCTTCGGTTGCAAAAAGCTCCAATTTGTCAAGGGCTATTTCAACCGCGAAATGGTGCAAAAGGCGCATGAAAACGGCATTCTCTGCAACGTATTCTGGTCCGACGATCCCGCCGAAACCGAGGAATTCCTCGATATGGGGATCGACGTGATCCTTACCAACGACTACAACCGCATCGCGCAGGTTGTGGCAAAACGTGAAAAATACATCACATACTGATTTTCTTGAAAGGAGCCTCGCATATGAAATACCGTGTGGTTGGTTGGACCGCATACGACGATCCAAACGTAAAAGGAGCCGAGTGCACCGAGGGGGCAATACAGGCAATCCTTCGTGATATTCGCAAGCACCATTACAGATTCACGGGCTGGGATCATCAGGAACGGCCCCGCGGTGTGCCCGTCCTCAACGACGGCTGCATGCGCGTGTTCTCACAACGCGGCTTTGGTCACGTGATGGCTTGGGCGCACGGAGATTATTCTCATATGGGCTACGTGGAGTATGCCTTTGACGACCCCTCCGACACCACCCCCTCCCGCATGCCGTCCGCCTCGCGGCAGTTTGATCCCGCCACCTTCACCCCCGAAACCGATCTGCATGAGGCATTTACCTGTGCGGTCGATGACCTCACCCTCTCAACGGTCCTCGCAACCAAGGAAATTGCGCTCCCATACGACGACCCCACCTTCACCATGATCGATGTCGGGGATACCCTGACCTTGGTCTGCGGAGAAAGCCGTTTTGTCTACCGCGTTCGCGATGCCGTCCGTTGCCGCGATATGACCCAGGAAGAAGACATGGAACTCTACGCGCTGATCTGTACCTGCGATTTCAATAAAATGCGCGAAGCAGATGAACGCTATGACCGTACCCCGTGGATCCTCAAACTCGCTCTTGAAGAATTATAAGAACGCGGGGGACGCGGTTTATGCGGGGGACGCAGTTTTTTCGTCAGAAAACTTCTTGAAAGAAGTTTTCCGACACCTTTCAAGAACTTTCCCGAACGAATTTTTATTGTGTGATGGAATGTTTATCGTCTCAAGGCTAAGGTACTACCGATTGCCGTCAGGCGCCGCCAAGACCCTGCCGGCACTCGCGGAGGGACGCGGGTCGCGGGGTCGCGGTTATGCGGGGCCTTTTTGAAAAAAGACCCCTGCACCCCAAAAACTTTCCCGAACCAATTTTTATAGTGTGATGGAGTGTGCGTCGTCTCAGGACTTAGGTACTACCGATTGCCGTCAGGCACCGCCAAGACCCTGCCGGCACTGCCGATAAAGAAAGAATAACCCTTGTCTTGTAGGGACCGGCGTCCCCGACGGTCCAAAGAAGGAATGAATGACACCACGGTGTGGTGTCAGAACGCGAGCGTGACCGAACCGCAGTGAGAACTCGACGGTCCAAATGCAATAATATTAAACCCTGCCAGCACTCGCGAAAAAGCGAGATCCCCTTTCGGAAAAGTTTTGGTCAAGCTTTTTCAAAAGCTTGCGAGGTCAAGGGCGAGCAGCCCTTGGCGCGCTCCGCAGAGCGCGAAATCCTCTGATCGGCGTTTCTTTTTGATAGATTTTTCTTTGCGCCTCCTTCTTGCAAAGAAAAATCGGCTGTGGAGTACCGAAAGCAACACGGGAGATGCGTTTTTTCGTCAGAAAACTTCTTGAAAGAAGTTTTC
>SVTW01000085.1 GCA_015063585.1 Oscillospiraceae bacterium | reverse complement strand
GGAGCGCGTCCACCGGTTCTCTTTGGGTGGTTAAAAAGACGAACGAGCCGCCGTTTCCCGCGAGTCTTGCAACCATCATTGCTTCATCGGGGGTGGGTTCAAAATTAACGGTCATGCCGGGGAACGCAACGGTTCCGTGCAGGACGATTACGGGTAATGTTACGGATTCTGTTTTCTGAATATAAGAGGGCATTGCGTAATCCTTTCGGAAAAATATACATCTTTTTTCAATTATTATCTTATTATATCACATTTCTTTCCGAATTTCCATAGGTTTCGAAAAAAAAGTTGCAAAAAAAACGCTTTTGTGGTATACTTTATAAGGCGGATTTTTGCGCAAAAGAAGAAAAAGCGAGAAAAATACGGATAACGCGCTCTTTTTTGACAAAAAACGCTTTTCGTCACGCCGTGCGGGCTATATTCCGGTTCCGCTGTGCGAGATTTCGGCATCCTTTGCCGATGTCAAAAAACAGACAGTTTTTCTTGTTTTAAAAATTCCAAAACAAGAAAAATATTTTTGCAAAGCTCTTTACATTTTACTCGAAATCTGATATAATATTACCAAAAGAAGAATTGGCTTGGAGGCTTCATATGCGGTCGGATCCCTTTGTTCTCAAAAGTGAATATAAACCCACGGGCGACCAACCCGAGGCGATCGCGCAGCTCGTTGAGGGAATCGAGGCAGGGGAGCGGATGCAGACTCTGCTCGGTGTTACGGGTTCAGGCAAGACCTTTACGATGGCAAATGTCATCGCGCGCACCAATCGCCCCACGCTCATTCTTGAGCCGAACAAAACGCTCGCGGCACAGGTCTGCTCCGAAATGCGAGAGTTTTTTCCCGACGCGGCGGTGGAGTATTTTGTCTCCTATTACGACTACTACCAACCCGAGGCGTATATTCCAGGCAAGGACATGTATATTGAAAAGGACGCCCTGATCAACGATGAGATCGACCGTTTGCGTCACAGCGCCACAAGCGCGTTGTTTGAGCGCCGAGACGTGATCATTGTCGCGTCGGTTTCCTGCATCTACTCACTGGGTGATCCGAGTGAATATCAAGGTCTCGTTCTTGCTGTGCGTACGGGAATGCAGATGAGCCGCGACATTTTCATTCGTAAGCTTGTCGCGAACAGCTATAACCGAAATGATATGTCGCTCACGCGCGATTGCTTCCGTGTCAATGGGGATACGGTAGAGGTTATTCCCGCTAATATGAACGACAGCGCGTTGCGGATCGAGTTTTTCGGGGACGAGATCGACCGCATTTCCGAGATCAACATTGTTACGGGAGAGATGAAGCGTCAGCTTTCCTATGCCGCCATCTATCCCGCCACGCACTATGCCGTGTCCGATGAAAAACGTGAGGCGGCACTCAAGCAGATCGAGCGTGAAATGCTGGAACGGGTGCAGTATTTTGAATCCGAAAATAAGCTTTTGGAGGCACAGCGCATTCGGGAACGTGTGCGGTATGATCTTGAAATGCTGCGTGAGATCGGCTTTTGCTCGGGAGTCGAGAACTATTCACGCGTGCTCGCGGGTCGCCCTGCGGGGTCAACCCCCTTTACCTTGTTGGATTATTTTCCCGAGGATTATCTGCTTTTTATTGACGAGTCACACGTCACAGTACCGCAGGTGCGCGGCATGAGCGGCGGAGATACGGCAAGAAAGAAAAATTTGGTCGATTACGGCTTCCGCCTGCCATCGGCTTATGATAACCGCCCGCTCTTTTTCGAGGAGTTTGAGGCGAGCATCAACCAAGCCGTTTTCGTCAGTGCCACTCCGGGGGACTACGAGGAGGAGCATGCCACGCGAGTCGTTGAGCAGATCATTCGTCCCACAGGCTTGCTTGACCCCGAGGTCGACGTTCGCCCGATCGAGGGGCAGGTGGACGATCTGATGGGGGAAATTCGCACACGTGTTGCGAAAAACGAGCGCGTTTTGGTTACGACTCTGACGAAAAAAATGGCGGAGGATCTCACCGATTACTTTGAAGGCAATGGCATACGAGTCCGCTATATCCATCACAACGTCGAAACGATTGAGCGTATGGAGATCATTCGCGATCTTCGCCGCGGCATGTTTGACGTTTTGGTTGGTATCAATCTGCTTCGCGAGGGCTTGGATATCCCCGAGGTCTCTCTCGTGGCGATCCTTGATGCCGATAAGGAAGGCTTTTTGCGTGCGGAGCGCTCGTTGATTCAAACGATCGGACGTGCCGCGCGAAATGCCGAGGGAAAGGTGATCATGTACGCCGATACGGTTACGCGATCGATGCAGGGAGCCATCAACGAGACCAACCGCCGCCGCACGATCCAAAGGGATTATAATCGCGTCAACGGTATTACACCGCGCACCGTGGTAAAAGGAATTCGTGACGTGATCGAGATCGGCACAACGGACGAAAAGAGTAAACGCGGCGGCAAAAAGGCAGCCCCCGTTGCAAAGCTGACACAGAGTCAGCGCGAAAAGCGCATTGCTGAGCTGACGGCGGAAATGCGGGAGGCTGCAAGGCGGCTTGAATTCGAACAGGCGGCATTTTTGCGTGACGAGATCAAAAAATTGCGTGAGGAAGAATGAGCCTTCCGCAAAAAAGAAAATACAGGAGTATAGTGTATGCCCAATCAAATTTCCATCCGCGGCGTGCGGGTGCATAATCTGAAAAATATAGACGTGGACATTCCGCGTGATCAGCTTGTGATTCTCACGGGGCTGTCGGGGTCGGGAAAATCCTCGCTCGCATTTGATACGGTCTATGCCGAGGGGCACCGTCGGTTTGTTGAGTCGCTCTCGTCCTACGCGCGCATGTTTCTCGGTCAGCTTGATAAACCCGATATTGATTCGATCGAGGGACTGTCTCCGTCGATCTCGATCGACCAGAAAACAACCTCTAAAAATCCGCGCTCTACCGTGGGTACCGTTACCGAGATCTATGATTATCTGCGTCTGCTTTATGCGCGTATCGGTGTGCCGCACTGTCCCGTTTGCGGAAAAGAGATCCGACAGCAAACGACCGATCAGATCATCGACCGCATTCTTGCGCTTCCCGAGGGGGAACGATTTATGATCCTCTCTCCCGTTGTGCGTGCGCAAAAAGGTATGCATGAAAAGGTCTTTGCCGACGCGAAAAAACGCGGATACGTCCGTGTACGTGTCGATGGCAATATGTACGATCTTTCGGAGGAGATCAAGCTGGATAAAAACCGCAAGCATGACATAGAGATCGTTGTGGACCGTCTTGTTATGCGCGAGGGGATCGAGTCCCGTCTTGCCGATTCGGTGGAAAACGCATTGGCGGTTTCGGAGGGGTATCTGATCGTGCTTACCGTTCCGCGCGAGGGGGAGGCGCAGGAGCTTTCCTTTTCACAAAGCTATGCCTGTGAGGAGCATAATATTTCCTTTGGCGAGCTGGAGCCGCGCATGTTTTCCTTCAATAATCCCGTTGGAGCATGTCCGCACTGCGCGGGTATCGGCGTGATGCGCCATATTGCGCCCGAACGCTTGATCCCGAATCGCTTGCTCTCCTTACGTGAAGGGGCTATTCAGGTCAACGGCTTTAAAACGCTGGAGGAGGAAAGCTGGAACGGACCGCTCTTTTCCGCGGTTGGCGAACGCTTTGGCTTTGGCTTGGATACGCCGATCTCGGATTTTTCGGAGGATCAGTATCAAAAACTGATGTACGGAACGGGAAATGAGATCTATGATATTTACCGGTGGTACGGCAGGGAAGAACACCATCAAAAGGTTCGGTTTGAGGGGCTTGTCAAGATGATCGAAAACCGCATGCAGATGATGGGGAACGAATATTATGAGCAGTTTTTTGAGGAAGCGCCCTGTCCCGAATGCGGCGGACAGCGGCTGTCTCCCGCACCGCTTGCCGTTACGGTTGGCGGTTTGAATATTCATGAATTTTGCAGCATGTCGGTGGAAAAGTCGCTTGCATTTGTCAATGCGCTTCAGTTGACCGAAACCGAACGCGCCATCGCCACCGAGATTCTGAAGGAGGTTCGCGAGCGCCTTGGCTTTTTGGTCAGCGTAGGTCTCAACTATCTCACCCTTTCGCGCCGTGCCGGAACGCTGTCGGGAGGGGAGGCACAGCGAATCCGCCTTGCCACACAGATCGGGTCCTCTCTTGTTGGTGTGCTCTACATTTTGGACGAGCCGAGTATCGGGCTGCACCAACGCGATAATTCCAAGCTGATCGCCACCCTAAAACGCTTGCGAGATCTCGGCAATACCGTGATCGTGGTGGAGCATGACGAGGAAACCATGGAAAATGCCGATTATATTCTTGATATCGGTCCGGGCGCGGGTATTCACGGCGGACGGGTGGTAGCGGCAGGCACACCGCGTGAGGTGATGGAAAATCCCGATTCGATCACGGGCGCATATCTTTCAGGCAGAAAGAGGATCGCCGTTCCCTCGGAGCGTCGAATCGGAAACGGAAATGCACTGCGTGTGTTCGGCGCACGGCATAACAATCTGAAAAATGTTGACGTTACGATCCCGCTCGGTTGCTTTGTTTGTGTAACGGGTGTGTCGGGTTCGGGAAAATCCTCCCTGATCAACGGCATTCTGCACCCGATCCTTGCGGAACGGCTCAACCGCGCCATTACCTATGCGGGGCGGCATGACCGCATTGAGGGAATCGAGTACCTTGACAAGGTCATTGCCATCGACCAAAGCCCGATCGGACGCACCCCGCGCTCCAATCCCGCAACCTACACGGGGCTCTTTGGCGATATCCGCGAGCTTTTCGCGCAAACCAAGGACGCAAAAGCAAAAGGCTTTAAAGCGGGGCGGTTTTCCTTCAACGTCAAGGGCGGCAGATGTGAAGCCTGCGAGGGCGACGGTGTAAAATGTATAGAAATGCACTTCTTACCCGACGTTTACGTGACCTGTGACGTTTGCAAAGGCAAACGCTATAATCGCGATACGCTTGACGTACACTATAAAGGTAAGAATATTTTTGAGGTGCTTGATATGACGGTAGAGGAGGGACTCTCCTTCTTTTCCGGACTGCCTGCCATCGAGCGCAAGCTCCAAACGCTGTATGATGTGGGGCTGGGATACGTGAAGATCGGGCAGTCCTCCACCACGCTTTCGGGCGGAGAGGCACAGCGCGTGAAGCTTGCCACCGAGCTTGCCAAGCGTTCCACCGGACGCACGATCTATATTCTCGACGAACCCACCACGGGACTGCACAGCGACGATGTTGCAAAGCTGCTCGAGGTGCTCCAACGCCTTTGCGATGTGGGAAATTCGGTGCTTGTGATCGAACACAACCTTGACGTGATCAAATGCGCGGACCATATCATTGATCTCGGCCCCGAGGGGGGCGACGGAGGCGGCACGGTTGTTGCCGTCGGTACCCCCGAGCAGATCGCCGCGGTTCCCGAATCCTATACGGGAAATTATCTGAAAAAAATATTGGAAAAGAAATACGAATAAAAAGAGGCTGCGTCATTGGCGCAGCCTCTGCTCAAAAAAGCCGACGGTAGGCTTTTTTGTAGCGCGGAATTTGCGGTTTTCGACTGCAAAGCAGTCGAAAATTGCGGTGTTTAGCCGCAAAGCAA
>SVTW01000084.1 GCA_015063585.1 Oscillospiraceae bacterium | reverse complement strand
TGGCGCAGCCTCTGCTCAAAAAAGCCGACGGTAGGCTTTTTTGTAGCGCGGAATTTGCGGTTTTCGACTGCAAAGCAGTCGAAAATTGCGGTGTTTAGCCGCAAAGCAAAAACGTCGGGGGTGAGTATCAAATGCATTTTTGCATTTGACTCACCCCCTATCTTTCTTATTTTATTGTTCCAACATTTCAAAGGCAAAGCGGTAAAGTGCTTCAAAGAAGCCTTCGTCGGTGGGATAGGACTTAAAGGTAATCTCCATTCCCGCAATGCGCTCCAGCTCCTCCAGCACGCGCGCGCGCCCGAGCTTTTCCTCCAAAAGCTCCAACAGTCTCAGATCCTCTAAAGCGTTGGCAAACACCTTTTGCCGCAGAGAAGGAATCACACCGTCACGGTAAGGGTAGACGGTAAAGGCATCGCCCGATGGGAATGCCTCGCCTGCATCGGTTTCGGTATAGGGATTCACAAGACGCTTGGAAAGCTGGGTATAGTAGAAATTGTAGCCCCACTGCAAAAAGCCCTCGATGCGATACTTATACAGCTGCACACCAATGATACGTGTACGCGGTGACGGCATTGAGAAAAAGCGGTTGGAAACGTCAACACCTTGACTGCAACAGTAGTAGCACCAAAGCCCCTCTACGTTTGCCTCCAGATAAGGCTCGATGCGGTTCGTTGCCACAACGGGGCTGGGAAGGAGCCCCTCCTGATAGAAGGAAAGATCCGACAGCGCGTCCATGTGGTGACAGCCCTCGATCAGAGGTGTCAGAATGGAGTGTGCCGTGCGATATGCCTCCAGGTGCTCCATATGCGGCTCATCCGAAACGTGGAACCAGATGTGATCCTCGGGTACACCAAGCGATTTCATGTACGCGATCACGGCAGGCACAAACGCCTTCAAAAAGGCTTTGTATTCCTCGCTTGCGGCATCGGTCTCCCAACCGAAGATCTTCTGCTCTCTGCCATCTACCGTTGCCACAACCTTTGGCGCGTGCGCAACGCCCCACTGTGTAAAGAGATGGCTGATTTCAAAATGTTCGATTCCGGCCAAGCGCGCCATTGAGACAAACCGCCCCAACAAGCTGCAATCAAAGGAATAGATATCCCCTGTTTTCTCGATCCCAACAAGCTGCACCGTGGGGCGCTCGGTTCCAACCGCGGTATCCAGCGGGGGCGTGACCACGGGAGTCAGAATCATATTCATGCCATGCGCAGCGGCAAGCTGCATATACTTTTCCATCAGTGTCCAATGCGCTTCGGACATCACGGGAACACCGTGCACGTCGGCAATACAGTCGCAGTGGAACCACTGGGTGTACAAAAGACGCTGTGCGGGCAGCACCGCGCTGTGTACGGTGACGCGATAAGTCGTTTTGGCAACCGTTTCACCGTCCTGGTTGAAAAAGGTTACTTTTACGGGATAAACGCCCTCTTTTGTGTCTGTAGGGATCCGAAGCGAGACCCAAACGGTGCGCCAAACACCAACAGCCGCCTTGACGGTATCGCCTTCCATGGGAAAGAGCGGGTCGGGAAAAATACCGCCCAGATGGGTGATATAATTCGGATCGCGTCGGTCGGGATAAGAGGCGAGAACCGACGGCACAAGTCCAACGGTGTAGAGGGACAACGCGATCCCTTCGGGTGCCTCCGCCTTTACCGTAAATTCTTTTTGATAATATTTTTTCATCGGCAAGCGGTATGCCACCTGAAAGGCGACCTCTTGCCCACGCGCGGCATCGCACGCCTTCGATACCCGCCCGCAAATGCGTTCGGGAAACACCTTGGTAAGCGAGGACAGCGTTTTGATCTGCAATTGCTTTTCTGTA
Organism: Oscillospiraceae bacterium; assembly: GCA_015063585.1. Taxonomy (GTDB): domain Bacteria; phylum Bacillota; class Clostridia; order Oscillospirales; family CAG-272; genus UMGS1865. The sequence continues at coordinate 4,078 of SVTW01000084.1, read as the reverse complement.
GTCATAAGGAGAACCCCTTCTCATCGTTTAAAATTCATATCATTCATATGATACACGAAAAAAACAGGCTTGTCAAGCCGATTTTGGGAAGATGACCGAAAACCAAGAAAAAATAGCCTTTTCCGAGAACGAAAAGCGGTGAACACGGCATTTTTTGCGCGTTCACCGCCATCATTTTATTCCATTCGCTGCTTTGCCTCACAATAGATACAACGGCAGATTCCCGCGTCGGGATCGGTCAATTTAAAGATCTGATCCAACTCCTGCTCAACCGTTGTGATACATCTGCGGTTGCGGCAGGTGTAGCGATTGAGAACACGCGCAACGCCATCGTCATGCTCAACGTGTGTGGGATTGGACGCCGCCTCCTCCAAAAGCTTGAGAATGAGCGCCATACGCATGTATTTTCCGTTTGCAACCTGCTTGAAATAGCAAGCGCGCGGATCGCGGTCGATCTGAATGCTGATCTCGTTCACACGAGGCAGGGGGTGCAACACCGCAAGATCGGACTTTGCAAGCTTCATTTTCTCGGCGGTCAGAATGTAGCTGTCCTTGAGCCGCAGATAGTCCTCGCGGTTGGCAAAGCGCTCGCCCTGAATCCTGGTCATATAAAGGATATCCAGCTCGGGGATCGCCGCCTCGAGATCATTTGTTTCGGTGTAGGTCATGCGGTTCTTCTCCAGCACCTCATACCGAACGTAGCTCGGGAGCTGCAGTTCCTCGGGGGAAATCAGCACCAGGCGGATCCCCGTATAGCGAGACAGCGCTGTGATAAGCGAATGCACGGTACGACCGTATTTCAAGTCGCCGCAAAAGCCCACGGTCAGATCATGCAGTCTTCCCTTTTCACGGCGGATCGTAAACAGATCGGTCAGCGTTTGCGTGGGGTGGCTGTGTCCGCCGTCACCCGCATTGATCACGGGAACCGTCGCGTTGCAGGACGCCACGTAGGGTGCGCCCTCCAAAGGATGGCGCATCGCGATGATATCGGCATAACAGCTGATAACCTTTGCCGTATCCGCCACGCTCTCCCCTTTTGCCGCGGAAGACGAGCTTGCCTCTGAAAATCCGATCACATTGCCGCCCAACTCCAGCATTGCCGCCTCAAAGCTCAGGCGGGTACGCGTAGACGGCTCAAAAAAGAGCGTTGCAAGCTTTTTCCCGTGGCATGCCTCGGCATATTTCGCGGGATTTGCGATGATATCCGCAGCAGTATCCATCAGACGATCCAGCTCCTCTGTGGAAAAATCCAAAATATCGATAAGACTTCTCATTTAGAACCTCTCCGTTTGATCAAAATCAATTATGCTTTTGCACCGTTGACTTCCAGATATTTCTTAATACGTGCTACGTTCTCATCATTTTTGGGGTCAGCCTCAAGGTACTCAATAATGTCATAAACGTCCACAACCGAGTAGACCGGGAAGCCGAACGCATCTGCGATCTCCGCCATTGCCGATTTCTCGCCCTGCCCCTTTTCCTTGCGGTCAACCATAACAAAGGTAGCGGCAACCTTGGTGCCCTCCAGGCTCGACAGGTTTGCCATGCTTTCACGAATTGCGGTTCCTGCCGTGATCACGTCCTCAACAATGACGATCTCCTCGCCTGCCTTCGGAACGTAGCCCACAAAAATGCCGCCCTCGCCGTGATCCTTTGCCTCCTTGCGGTTGAAGAAGAAGGGCACGTCAAGTCCGTTTTTGGACAGCGCGATCGAGGAAGAAACCGCAATCGAAATGCCCTTATATGCGGGACCGTACAGAACGGTTCTCTTGTTGCCCACCTTTTCAAGGTATGCCTTCGCGTAAAATTCACCGAGCTTAGCGATCTGGTCACCGGTCTTGATATCGCCTGCATTGATAAAATACGGGATCTTTCTGCCGCTCTTTGCGGTGAAATCACCAAACTTCAGCACACCGGCACCTTCCAAAAATTCAATAAACTCTCTCTTATAGCTTTCCATTTTTGATTCTCCTTCTATCTATCAGTCAACAAATTCTGCCACGCAACGCTCGTATGCGGCAACGGGATCGGGAGCCGCCGTGATCGGACGTCCCACCACAATATAGTCAGAACCGATTCTCTTTGCCTCGGCAGGGGTCATCACACGCTTTTGATCTCCAATGTCACCGTCGGCAAAGCGAACACCGGGGGTAACCGTGAGAAATTTTTCACCGCAGGTCTCGTGTACCTTACCTGCCTCCAGGGGCGAGCAAACAACGCCGTCCAAGCCCGCGATCTTCGCGTTGTGCGCATAGTGCATGACAACGTCGGCAATCGGCTCCTTGATCAAAAGATCCTTCTCCATGCTCTCCTGATCGGTGGAGGTCAGCTGTGTAACCGCGATCAGAAGCGGACGGGTGCCGTCGGGACGGGTAAGTCCTTCCAGTGCGCCCTCCATCATGCGGATCGTACCCGCAGCGTGCAGGTTGGTCATATCTACGTCAAGGCGAGACAAAACCGCCATCGACTTCTTTACGGTGTTGGGAATGTCGTGAAGCTTGAGATCAAGGAAGATCTTATGTCCGCGCTTTTTGATCTCGCGAACGATCGAGGGACCCTCGGCATAATAAAGCTCCATACCGATCTTTACAAACGGCTTTCTGCCGGTAAACTGATCGAGAAATGCAAATGTCTTTTCCGCGCTGTCAAAATCGCACGCGATAATTACGTCTTTTCCCATTGTTAAACTCCTTTATTTCCTATATTTTTTACAGTGTTTCAGCCCATGCCGCCGCAAGTCGCACCCATTCGGCAAATGCGGGGTGGATAAATTCGGGGTGACCGTGCCATGTAATTGGATTGCCAAGCCCCGCACCGTGTGGGACGTGAGAATAAATATGCAGATCATATAAAACGCCCGCTTCGGTATATGCCGTTGCCAGAGCAAGTGAATTATGCACGTCCACAATCTGATCATGCTGAGAATGTACGATAAATGCGGGTACGCTGTCGGCATCCACGTGCCGCTCCAAGCTCACCTTTTGCAATTGTTCCTCGGTCGGCTCGTCGGTACAGAGCAGATTTTGGAACGACCCGCGATGCCAAAAACGCGAATCGGCAGTGATCACGGGATAGATCGGCATAATGCCCTTTGGTTTATTATATCCGTACGGCATATCCACTGCTTCGTAGATCTCGGGCAGCTTCCAAAGGATACCCGCCGATGCACAAAGATGTCCGCCTGCCGAAAAGCCAACTACAAAAAGCTCCTCGGGGTCAAGATCATATTCCTCGGCATGATCCTTGATATGCTTGATCGCCAACGCGACCTCAATCAGCTGCTGCGGAAACGGCGCGCCTCGATCCACGGTATAATGCAGAACAAATGCGTTATAACCGTAGGGCATGAACGCCATAGCGATCGGTTCTCCCTCGCGGTCGGAGCAAACCTGTCTGTAACCGCCGCCCGGGATCACAAGGATCGCTTTTCGGGTAAAGTCGCGAATCGGATCTGCAACATAAGTATCCAGATATACGTTTTCGTTTTCCTTGACAAGATAGATGCGTTCGTGTTTCATATCCACATACTCCTCATGCCTGTCCGATGATCTCGGAAAGCGATTGGATGCCGTATTTTTTCATCACACGAGGCAGATCGTTCACAATATCACGCGATGCGTAGGGGTTGATCAGGTTCGCCGCGCCGACTTCCACTGCCGTAGCGCCTGCCAACATCAGCTCAATGACGTCCTCCGCCGTGGTAACACCGCCCATTCCCACAACGGGAACCTGAACGGCGTGTGCCACCTGATACACCATTCTCACCGCCACGGGGAAAATAGCCGAGCCCGAAAAGCCGCCCATCTTGTTGGCAATTACGGGCTTTTTGGTACGCAGATCAATGCGCATGCCCAGCAAGGTATTGATCAGGCTGATGCCGTCGGCACCTGCCGCCTCACATGCCTTTGCGATGCTGACGATATCGGTGACGTTGGGAGAAAGCTTGATGAGCACCGGCTTTTTGGTCACTTTCTTGACCGCCGCCGTAACCTCTGCCGCTGCTTCGGGTGAGGTTCCAAAGCTCATACCGCCGCCATGTACGTTGGGACAGCTAACGTTCACCTCAAGCCAACCAACC
>SVTW01000083.1 GCA_015063585.1 Oscillospiraceae bacterium | reverse complement strand
GAGCAGTCGGGGTCAACGGACATTACGGTCAGCGTAAGAGCAACGTCATTGCGCAGATCCTTTGGGAAAAGGGGACGAATGGGGCGGTCGATCACACGCGAGGTGAGAACAGCCTTTTCAGAAGGCTTACCCTCTCTCTTGAGGTAACCGCCGGGGATCTTGCCTGCCGCGTACATACGCTCGTCGAAGTCAACCGAAAGGGGCAGGAAGTCGATGCCGTCACGCGGCTTCTCGGATGCGGTTGCGCAGCAGAGCACAACGGTGTCACCGTAGCGGCAGAGAACCGAGCCGTTTGCCAGCCCTGCCATCTTACCGGTTTCAATTACGAGCGGACGACCTGCATAGGTATACTTGAATACCTTGTAATTCTTAAACTCCATAGCGGAGCTGATGGGATTGGACATTTTTGTTTTCCTCCGTTTTGTTTTTGATTTTTGTTGTTGCCGACTAAGGCGCTTTCTTACGGAGGTTTAGCACTTAACCACAGCTCCGACCGGAAGTCGGGGGCATGGTTAACTGCTAATCCAACGTAAGACTGTGTGTGGTGGACCGAAAAAAACGGACAGGGAGCGAGGGCAGTGACTTTTGCCGCTGCTCTCCGCTCCCTTGAAAGTCTTATTTTCTCAGTCCGAGCTTGTTGACGATCGCACGGTAACGCTCGATGTCTACCTTCTGGAGGTAGTTGAGCAGATTTCTTCTCTTACCGATCATCTTCTGAAGGCCGCGGCGGCTGTGGAAGTCCTTTTTGTTGGACTTGAGGTGCGCGGTCAGGTTGTTGATGCGGGAGGTCAGAAGCGCGATCTGAACCTCGGGAGAACCGGTGTCTCCCTCGTGGGTTGCATACTGCTCAATGAGAGTAAGCTTTTCGTCTTTCTGCATGGTTTTCTTCACCTTTCTTTTTATTTGGCGTTGGCTCAGCAGGCGGTGGGTGAACTGCCGTCTGGAACGGCCTCGTATCCGACAACCGAGCTCACGTCATACAGACATATTATAGCACACTTTTTGGGGTTTGTAAATAGATTTTTGAAAAAAATTAAATTATTTTTCTTTTTATTGTAAAAGGGAAGGGGCTGTCGACCAAATGCACTGTGCATTTGAGACACCCCCTTGCTTCCGTTTTTTCTTATTCTGCCGAAATGATAAAATCGTAAATCGGTTGACCGCCGCTGATCGTAACGATCTCTGCTGCCTCGCCGATCTTGGAGCGGAGCAACGCAACCGCTTTTTCGGCTCTTTCGTCGCTGATGCTGGCGCCGTAGAAGACCGTCAGGTAGGATGCGCCTGCAAATTCCTCGGCAATTGCCGTGATGTATTCCTCCTGTGTATCCACAGCCTTTATGATCTTTCCGTCCACCAAAACGAGTGTCTGTCCGTTTTTGATCTCAATTCCCTCGATCGAGGTGTCGCGCACCGCGTAGGTGACCTGTGCCGTGCGCACCGAAGCGATCGCCTCATTCATAGATGCCGTGTTGGTTTCCTCATCGGCATCGGGGTTAAAGCCGATCATTGCCGAAATGCCCTGCGGAACGCTCTTGGTGTTGAGCACGATCACCTTTTTATCGGTGACAAGCTCAGCTGCCTGACAAGCGACAAGATAAATGTTTTTGTTGTTGGGGAGCACGTAAACCGTGTGAGCGGAGGTTTTGTTGATTCCGTTGAGAATATCCTGCGTGCTGGGGTTCATGGTCTGACCGCCATAGACGATGTTATCCACGCCGAGATCCGCAAAGGTGTCACGGATTCCTTTTCCCATACAGATCGACACAAAGCCGAAATCCTTCTCGATCGCGTCCTTTTTCGGTTTGATCGGTTCGGAATTGGGCTGGTTTTTATCTGTGGATTTCGCAACGAGCGTGGAGTGCTGACGGCGCATGTTTTCTACCTTCATGGTTTCGATCTCACCGAATTCCAACGCCTTTTCAATGACAAGACCCGGGTGATTGGTGTGAATGTGAACCTTGATCAGGTCCTCCGCATCAACAAATACCGCGCTGTCGCCGATGCCGCAGATCATTTCATAAAATGCGGTTGCGGTGCCTTCACCGTAAAATTCGGGATTCTTAGCAACGATGCATTCGGTACAGTATGCAAATTCGATGGACTCCGTGTCAAAATCGGAAAAGCTTGCTTCGGCGGGTGCGGCGTCCGCGCTCTCGGTTGCCGCCACGGGATTTCCGCGCAGTGCCTCCAGCATGCCTTCAATGACGAACAAAAAGCCGTAGCCGCCCGCATCCACCACGTTTGCTTCCTTGAGTACGGGGAGCATTTCGGGGGTTTTTGCCAGCGTTTCACGTCCTACCTGATATACGTAGGAGAACAGCTCGGCGGGATCGTCCTTATAGGGCCTTTTAGAGACCTTTTTCTGTGCTTCCTCGGCACAAACGCGCATTACGGTCAGAATCGTTCCCTCCGTGGGCTTCATAACCGCCTTGTATGCTTCCTCGGTTCCTCTCTTGAGCGCAGCGGCAATATCCTTGCAGCTTGCGCGGTCGAGGCCCTTAAATGCCTTTGCGAATCCACGGAAGAAGAGCGAAAGGATCGCGCCCGAGTTTCCTCTTGCCGAGCGCAGCGCCGCGTTTGCGATCTTGTCGGCACATTCCGAAATGCTTCCGCTGTTGCCCGCAAGAGCACGCACCGAGGTCAGCGTCAGCGTCATATTGATACCCGTATCGCCGTCGGGAACAGGGAAGACGTTCATATTATTGACAACCTCTTTGTTATTGTCAAGAGCGTTTGCGGCGGAAATGACCATGCCGCACAGAATTTGTCCATCGATTTTCATGTCGAATTACCTCTCTTTTCCTAAGAAGAATAGTGCAAGGGTGCCGGGACCCGAGTGTGAACCGATCACGGGGCCGATAAAGTTGATTTGAATATCCTTGATGTTCGATTCTTCTTGGACGCGCTTTGCAAGATATTTTGCGTCGTCTATGCAGTCACCGTGGCTGATGAATACGGTTTTGTTCTGATCGGGAAGGATTGTTTCCTTCATTTTCTTTACCATTGTTTCGATCGCGCCGCGTCTGCCGCGTGCCTTGCTTACGTTGATCAGCTTCCCCGCATTGTCAACGTGCAGCACAGGCTTGATCTGAAGCACGGTACCAACCACTGCCGATGCGGCACTGACGCGTCCGCCTCTTTTCAGGAAAAAGAGATCGTCCACCGTAAACCAATGGCAAAGCTTGAGCTTGTTGTTTTCAACAAAGTATTTTACCGTGTCAATGTCGGCACCGGTTTCCTTGAGCTTTGCCGCAAGGTAAACAAGCAAGCCCTGACCCATAGATGCGCAGAGTGTATCAACCGCGTAGAGCTTGCGGTCGGGATATTTTTCGGAAAGCTCTTCAAGGGCAAGCACCGCGGCACCGTACGTGCTGCTCAGACCCGAGGAAAAGCCGAGATAGAGAAGGTCGACGTCCTCCGCCTCAAGTACTGTGCCAAATTCCTCAAGAAAGCGGTCGAAGTTAATTGCCGAGGTGGTGGCTCCTTGCTTTGCACGAAGCTTTGCGTAAACTTCCTCAATATTTACCTGGTTGTTTCTTACAGGGGCTTCGCCATCCATAATCACTTCAAGCTGGATCGTGTGAAGTCCTAATTCGGCATACATTTTAGGGGTCAGATCCGCACAAGAGTCTGTAAAGATAACGTATTTTCTCATGGTTGTAACGCTCCTTTTTTCTTTTCGCTATTTTGGATTCGGATTGACAAAAGAGGGCATTATAAAAACTTATCACATTATTATAACGCAAAAAAGACGGTTTGTCAATCCTTTTTTGGTTTTCCGGCAATCATTTCCCGAAAATCGGCAAGATCGTCCAGCGGATCAGCCTCTGAAGGGGATGCTTGCCCGTTTTCGGAAGCTTTGATCACATTTTTCAAATTTTGATAAAATTTTGAGAGAGTGGCATAAAATACGATCAGCTCTTCCTCGGAAATGTTTTCGCTTGCCTGCTCCTGAATCCTTCTTGCTTCCAGGCAGATATTGTCGGCAAGCTCGATTCCTTTTTCGGTGAGCGTGATCGGTGAATTGTAGTTTTTCCGCTTTCCGCGAGCCGTTTCGCGAATCTCAATATATCCGTTTTCGCGAAGACGCTCAATTTCGCGAGAAACGAGTGAGCGTGAGATGTGACTGCATTCGGCAAGCTCTGCCGAGGTCAGTCCGTCAGGATGCGCGCGTAGCTGATAAAGCCAGAACATATGCACGCTTTTTACCCCAAAATGCGGTGCAAAGTCGAACTTGATGCGGTGAATACATTTGTGTATTCCGTCAACAAGCAGCGTGAAAATATAAAATCTTTCTGCAATCATCGAAGTGGTTGTTCTCCTTGATCGGGTAAAGGTTTGGAACGTCCACATGTTTACAAGTGAACATCCTCTTCAAATTATAGCATAACTTGTTGATTTTGTCAATCTTTTTTTTAATTTTTCTGAAAACAACTGAAAAAAAGGAGAGCATGGAGGTGTTTTTTTTTATGAGAACTCTTATAAAATGTATGATGCCGGACTCAAGAAATTGTTGTTTCAATGAAAAAAATGATTTTGCTTGAATTTCGGAAATAAATATGGTAAAATAGAAAGAGAATATGTAGAATAGGAAGGAAGACAGCCGAATGAATCTCAGATTGGCAGAGGTTGCGCGAGCAGAAGCAAAGAAAAATTACCATGGGGATACCGATGCCGCAATCAGCAATTTACAACCGATCGCCGAAGTGTTTTCGGTGGCAGACGGGATCACGCTTGCCTCTCTTGATCGGGATTGGAGCGGCGCGTTTGTCTTTTTCTGTACCGAGCGAGCCGAAATGGGCTTGCCGATCCGTTATCCCGATCCGCGCGTGAGGGGATGTTTTGCGTATGTGGAGGCGTGGGAGGACTACGCCCGTTTGCCGAAGATCGGATTGTGGCGTCCTGTCTCCGAGCAGCCGGAGGAGGGAGATCTTGTCATTTTTGAGCCCGAAGCGGGAAAAGCGCCGCTAATGGGCATCGTGACAACAGTAAATGATACCTGCATGGAGGTTGCGGTTGGGAATTATCGAAATCATTCCGCGTTGATCGAGCGTCCGTTGTGTGCGCATGTGCGCGGTTGGATCCGAATTGCCGACTGACGCGAAAAAGGGGAGAAGGGGAGACATTCTACGATACGAGATTTTCGTTTTTGTGAAGATATTTTCGCATCAAATTTGAAAAAAAGATGCGATAGCACTTGACTTTTCCGGGAAAATTTGATATAATAACAAACGCGTTTGGAGAACGTCGCTGTTTTCTCATCGTGTCCGCGGGCATTGAAGACCGCAGGTAGTGAGCGGAGCAAACGGCTAAGCGGCAGTGAATAACACCGTCGGCGGTATGTTAGAGCCGCAAAGTGACCAAGCCGCGGCAAAACCGAATCCTGTCAGGATTTCATAAAAATATCGGGATGTAGCGCAGTTGGTAGCGCGCCTGGTTTGGGACCAGGATGTCGCAGGTTCAAATCCTGTCATTCCGACCACATGAAAATAATCCGAACATTCTCTTACTTGGAGAAGCGTTCGGATTGTTTGTTTTATTTGAGTATCCCAATTTCAATAGCAAGAAATTAAAATAGCCTCCGACAGAGATTAACCCTATCGGAGGCTGAATAATTTTACTTGTTAATCAAAACAATGTATGCAACAGAACTTCTTTATAAAGATTCGTCCACAGATTACGACTCTTACCAATGTATTCGGGATTTTCTTCTTTTTCATCCCAAATCATTATAGCGATACGCTCACCCAATGTTGACCAAACCTCGAAGGGGTCTTTTTTCCAACTGTAAAATCCAGTTTGAGGATCTACAGAAATTAAGGCTCGGAAAGCACCCACAACAGGATATACGATTCCCTTGGGCACGAGATACTTTATATCACTTTGAGCAAACATTGTTTGTCCAACGACTTCCCCATTATTGT
>SVTW01000013.1 GCA_015063585.1 Oscillospiraceae bacterium | reverse complement strand
GTTCCACATCCAAGTGGTGATACCGAACTCGGACTGTGCCGCGCCGGTTCCGGTATTGGTAGCGCCCTCGCCCTTCGTTCCGCCTGCGAGCATCGAAACGTTGAGCACGCCGTTTGCGGCAGTCTTCTTCAGTGCGCCGTCATTCTTCACAACGGTGTAGATACCGCCTGCCACAACAACCGAGTTGATATCAACCGAATAATCGGTTACAACACCGGTCGTAGCGTCCACCTCGGGCTGTCTCATGTGCTGGATTCGGCCGATGATGCCGCCAACCATCCACTTCTTGGTGGTGGAATGTCTTTCTACAACGAGATCAACGTCCAGATATACGTTGGTAACGTCGAGCGTGTAGGTGCCCTCGGTCTGTCCAACCTGATCGTAAATACCGCCAACCAATGCGCTGATACCGTTGTTGGCATCGGCAGAGGTCTTTGCGTAAACGATGCTGTTTTCAAAAACGAGATTCTGAATGGCAGCCTGTCCCTTCGTCTGGCTGATAAAGCCGTAGTGTCCGCTTACAGCCTCGTTCTTCATGTAAATGCCTCTGAGCGCATAGCCTTCGCCGTCAAAGGTTCCCGCAAATTCCTTGATTCCGGGGAACACGTTCGCGGGAGCTTCCGCAACCGTGACAACGTCGCCCTCGGTGGTAACAGTTGCTGTCCAACCCGGGTTGTAATCAATGTCAGCGGTCAGGTGAATGGTCTGACCCGCAAAGGTCTTGCCCTCGGATGCGAGCGTTGCCCATCCGAGCAGGTCAGCGGCGTCGGAAATGTAGAGATCCTTCGCGTCTGCGTTGTACCACGTGGTGTCGGCGGTCAAGCCGTCTGCCGCGATCACGATGCAGGACATCGAAAGAACCATACAGATCGCCAAAAGCATGGATACGATTCTTTTCATAAAAATTCTCCTTTTTTCTTTTCGGGGCACTGCCCCTTGTTTGTTCTGCCGCAAAAACATATATTTCCCACAATATTGCCCGTGCAGCATTCATCTATAATTATATCATAAATACCTTTTTTTGACTATTATTTTTTTGCGTTTTCAAAGCGATAAAATAAGTATTTTTTGCACATTTAAGTGATAATACACAAGAACGATTCCCGCTGCTTGTTTACTATGACAAACCGCCGCGCAAGCCTGAAAAAAGAATATCAAAATACTTTTCTGATTTGACTTAAAAGGTCTTGTTTTTTTTTTAATATGTGGTATAATAATTATGCGTAGTTTTGCGTATGAAACACACAAAAAAAGGATATTATGAAAAAGAAGATAACAAAGCTGAGTTGCTTGCGCATCTTGCTCTGTGTGCTGATCCTGCTGAATATGACGGTCATTTTTTTCTTTTCCGAACAAAGCGGTGAAGAATCGGACAAAACCAGCGCGGGGGTAACACAGGCGGTGGCACAGGTAACCGTAAAAGATTTTGAAAGCAAGCCACCGTCCGAACAGCAAAGCATTATAGAAAAGCTCCATCCCTACATCCGTAAGCTCGCGCATATGGCGGAATTCGGCTCCCTCGCTACCCTGACCTTTCTCCTGCTCCTGACATGGAAGGGCGCGATTCTGCCTCGCTTTGCCATATCACAGGCATTCACCTTTCTCTATGCCTGCTCCGACGAGCTCCACCAAATGCTCTCCGATCAACGCGGACCCCAATTTACCGACGTGCTCATTGATATGATCGGTGCGCTCCTGTGCGCCTCGATTCTCCTTGGTGTAGTCTTGCTTTATCGGAAGTGCTCGAAAGGAAGATCCTGCCGCATTATGAAAACGACCCATTATACCATTGCCGCACCGCAGGGGATCGATCTGCGCATCGCGCTGGTGTCCGACCTGCACGGCAAATATCCCCCCTCGCTCATGCAAGCGCTCCGCGCCGAACAGCCCGACCTGATCCTGATTCCGGGAGACCTGATGGAAGATGATCAGCTTTTGGACGAAAACGCTGCGGGATTTGCGTTTCTGCGCGATTGCGTTGCCCTCGCGCCTACCTTCTATTCGCTTGGGAATCATGAGATCGGATGCTATCACAGCCATCACCCCACGCGTATGCATCGACCGAAACCGCTGCCGACGGCAGTTCGAAAACGCATTGCCGATACGGGGGCTGTGCTCCTGGATAATACCTGCGTTGACCACGGCACACTTTGCATTTGCGGCTTGACCTCGGGGCTCAACGGCAAGGAGAGCCGTCCCGATGCGAAAGCACTCAAACGCTTTTCGTCCGCCGGCGGATTTCGCATCCTGCTCTGCCACCACCCCGAATACTTTGTTCCGTACATTCAAGGCACGGACATTGAATTGACCGTTTCGGGGCACGCTCACGGCGGACAGTGGCGCATCTTCGGGCGCGGCGTTTATGCGCCGGGGCAAGGTCTGTTCCCGAAATACACCGCAGGCGTAATCGACGGCAGATGCGTGATCAGCCGCGGAATCGGAAATCACACCCTGATCCCCCGCATTTTCAACGCACCTGAGCTTGTAATGATCCATTGCGGAAGTACCGCGCCTACCGTACAAACCAAAAAAGCGCGCAAAACAACGAAAACAAAAAAACAGAAATAAATAAAGGAGACAAAAACATGGCAGTTATTAAAATTACCGCTCAAAACTTTGAGGCAGAGGTTCTGAACTCCGACCGCCCCGTGCTTGTAGACTTCTGGGCAGCCTGGTGCGGCCCTTGCCGTATGCTCGCCCCCACGGTTGACGAAATCGCGGAAGAACGTACCGACATCAAGGTTGGAAAGGTTAACGTAGACGAAGAAGAAGAGCTTGCGGTTCGCTTTGGGATCATGAGTATCCCCACCCTGATCCTGTTCCGTGACGGAAAGCCCGCAGGGCAAACGCTTGGCGTGCAATCCAAGCAGGCAATTAACAATTTGATTGGATAAAAAATATAACGAAATCAAGGAGATAACATCATGCGTTTAAGACCACCCGCAACACCGCTGATCACCATTGATCCCTATTTTTCGGTTTGGGCAGACACCGACCTGCTCAACGGAGCCGACACTGTGCATTGGACTGCCAAGCAGATGCCGATTCGCGGCTACCTCACGGTTGATGGGGTTGATTACCGCTTCATCGGCGCTGAGAAGGCAGAAAACGAGCCGGCACTCACGCAGGTCTCGTCCAACGTCAATGCCCTGAGTACCACCTATGTTTTCCAAGGCGCCGGTGTAAAGCTCACCGCCGTCTTTACATCGCCCATTCTTCCCACCGATTTTTATTATCTCACCCGTCCCGTCAGCTATCTCTCCCTTCAGGTATGCTCCATGGACGGTGCCGCGCATAAAACCGCGGTTAAGCTTGCCGTTTCCGAGCAGATCTGTCTGGACCGCGCGGGAGAGGACGAGGTCGTTACCGAGACGCTTACGGAAAACGGTATGGACCATATCAAGATGGGCAGTAAATCGCAGCGTATGCTTGAGCGTTCGGGCGACTTCCTTGCCATCGAATGGGGTTATTTCTATCTTTCCGCAAAGAACGCAACGGTTGCCGCAAAGCAGGACGAGGGTATGACTTGGGTCACGCTCGAAACCGAAGTCAACGGCAAGGCACTTGTTACCTTCTCTTACGATGACGTAAAATCCATTGAATATTTCGGCAAGGCGCTTCCCTCTTGGTGGAACCGAAACGGTGCCAAGATCACCGATGAAATTGCAAAGGCGCACGCGGAGTATGAAACGCTCATCAAGACCTGTGATGAATTTTCCGATCGGCTCTTCCTCGACGCAGTTCGCGCGGGCGGTGAGAAATACGCCGAATTGCTTGAGCTCGCATTCCGCCAGACGCTTGCCGCGCACAAGCTGGCGGTGGATGAGAACGGCGAGATCCTTTGGATCTCCAAGGAGTGCTTCTCCAACGGCTGTGCCGCAACGGTTGACGTTTCCTACCCCTCCATCCCGCTCTTCCTGCTCTATAACCCCGAGCTTGTTCGCGGTATGATGCGCCCGATCTACAAATATGCCGCATCCGATGAATGGAAAAAAGAACTCAAATATGATTTTGCGCCGCACGACGCGGGACGTTATCCGAAGGTCAACGGTCAGGTTTACGGACTCAAAAACGGCGTGCTGCTCTACGAAAAGCAAATGCCGGTTGAAGAATGTGGAAACATGCTGATCATGGAGGCCGCTACCGCGCTTGCTGACGGTGACGCTTCCTTTGCGGCATCGCACTTTGACGTGCTTGAGGGCTGGGTTCAATACCTGATCCAAAACGGAAAGGATCCCGAAAACCAGCTCTGCACCGATGACTTTGCGGGACATCTCGCACACAACTGCAACCTGACGCTTAAGGCGATCATGGGTATTGCGAGCCTGGGAATCCTGTGCGATATGCTCGGCAAAAAAGAGGACAGCGAAAAATATCTTGCGATGGCACGTGAGCTTGCACCCGATTGGGCAACGCGCGCCGCAAACGGCGACGGCTCCTACCGTCTTGCATTTGACAAGCCCAACACCTTCTCGATGAAATACAACATCGTTTGGGATAAGCTGTTTGGCACCGAGATCATGCCGCGTGAGGTCATTGAGAGTGAGGTCGCATCCTATCGCAAGCACGTTCAGCCCTACGGACTGCCGCTTGACAGCCGTCAGCCCTACACTAAGAGCGACTGGCTGGTTTGGACCGCAACCCTCGCGGAAAACCGCGACACCTTTGAGGATTTCGTGGAACCGCTTTGGAGAGCATTCCACTATACGCCCTCCCGCGTACCGATGACCGACTGGTATTGGACGCTCACCGGTGAGCACAAGGCGTATATGTCGCGCTCCTACGTTACGGGCAACTACGACGAACCCGTTCCGGATAAGAGCTTCCGCAACCGTACCGTTCAGGGCGGTCTCTTCATCAAGCTGCTTGAATACAAGGGCACCGTGAAGTGGAAGAAATAAAATTTTGAGGCTGCGTCATTGGCGCAGCCTCTGCTCAAAAAAGCCGACGGTAGGCTTTTTTGAAGCGCGGAATTTGCGGTTTTCGACTGCAAAGCAGTCGAAAATTGCGGTGTTTAGCCACAAAGCAAAAACGTCGGGGGTGAGTACCAAATGCATTTTTGCATTTGACTCACCCCCACTTATGCAAGAAGGAGAAGCCGCGCGGGCTTCTCCTTCTGTGATTATGAAACGGTTGGATCAAACCACTCCGTAAGCGAGCATCGCGTCTGCAACCTTGAGGAAGCCTGCGATGTTTGCACCTGCAACGAGGTCGCCCTCCATGCCGTATTCCTTAGCGGCGGCAACCGAGCTCTCGTAGATATTCTTCATGATGCCCTTAAGCTTTTCGTCAACCTCTTCTGCGCTCCAACTGTAACGCATCGAGTTCTGCGACATCTCAAGTCCCGAAACGGCAACACCGCCGGCATTGACTGCCTTCGAGGGCGCAACAACCACGCCGTTTGCCTTCAGGTATGCAACTGCCTCGTTGGTGGTAGGCATATTGGAAACCTCAACGTAGTACTTAATGCCGTTTGCAACGATCTTCTCTGCATCAGCCATGCCAACCTCATTCTGCGTAGCGCAGGGCATGATCACGTCAACCTTTTCGCCCCAAGGCTTTTTGCCTGCGAAGAAGGGGACGCCAAACTTGTCGGCATAGTCCTGCACACGGTTGCGGCAGGAAGCACGCATCTCGAGCATGAAGTTGATCTTCTCGGGCGTGGAGATACCGTCTTTATCGTAGATGTAACCGTCGGGGCCCGACAGGGTGACAACCTTGCCGCCCAGCTCGTTGACCTTGATAACCGTACCCCAAGCTACGTTTCCAAATCCCGAGATCGCAAAAGTCTTACCCTTTACGTCCTCACCGAAGGATTTGAGCATCTCAACCGTATAGTAAACCGCGCCGAAGCCGGTTGCCTCGGGACGGATCAGCGAGCCGCCGTAGGAGCGTCCCTTACCCGTGAGCACGCCGGTGAACTCATCGCGCAGTCTCTTATACTGACCGAAGAGATAGCCGATCTCACGCGCGCCAACACCGATATCACCTGCGGGAACGTCGGTATCGGGACCGATATATTTTGCAAGCTCGGTCATAAAGCTCTGGCAGAAAGCCATTACCTCACGGTCGCTCTTACCCTTGGGGTCAAAGTCGGAGCCACCCTTACCGCCGCCCATGGGGAGACCCGTGAGCGAGTTTTTGAAGGTCTGCTCAAAGCCGAGGAACTTGATAATGCTCTCCGTAACAGAGGGATGGAAGCGAAGACCGCCCTTATACGGACCGATCGCGCTGTTGAACTGTACGCGGTAACCGCGGTTTACCTGAACCTTGCCCTGATCATCGACCCACGGAACGCGGAATTTGATCACACGCTCAGGCTCTACGATCATATCAATGATTCCCTTTTCAATCAGCTCGGGTCTCTTTTCCACAACGGGCTCCAGAGACTCCAGAACCTCGCTTACAGTCTGGTGGAATTCGGATTCACCGGGATTGCGCTGAATCACATTTTCCAACACCTTTTTCAGATATTCGTTTTGAATGCTCATAATTTGCTCCTCCTTAAATTGCACGTTGGGGGATTGCAAGTTTGTTTGTCGAAAATTTCACAAAGTCGCAATATTTCGGCTCAAATCCTTCCAATCATGCCTTAAAAACGAAATTATTATAGCACAACAATTGCACTTTGTCAACGGGTTTGAAATAAAAACCGCAACAAAGTAAAGTATTTTCAAAAAATTATTGCGAAATCAAAAAAAATAGTGTATAATAGTATTGTTTTTGCGGAAACACCGTTTTCCTTCATTTTTGATGGATCTTGCGGTTTCCGCAAACAAATTCTGAAAGGAAGCGAATCAAAAAATGGAAAACGATTTTCGGAATGCGGTTGGAAAAAGCGTTGGCGAGGTCATGCGCGATATTGCGGATTTTCTCTCGCTGCCCTGCGTTTTATACGCGGACAAGCAAATAGACCTGGCACAGCTTTCGCCCGATCTGAATATGGGCGAGCAGTTTTCCTTCGCCCTGCTTTCCGAGGCAAAAGAACAGGGTGTGCCGCGCGAGGAAGCCGAGCAGTTTTACCGACAGGCGGTGCAACCCGTTCTCCCGCATACTGTGGTCGACACTGTGATATCCGCCTTTCGGGATCCAAAGGGAGACACCTACCGCGTTTTGAAAAACAAATACGGAAACCGCTTTACCCTGCTCGACGGCTCGTATTGGTCCACCTGTCTTGCCTTCGGCATTGACGCAGGCCAAGTCAACGACGTCATGCGCTATCTGCGCATGTTTACGGTTTGTCTGATGGAGTATGCCTATATGGGTTCCCGCAATCCGCAAAGTACCTATACATGGAAGTATTACGAATCCTTCCGAAGTATTTTTGATCAGCTGACAGCACCGCCCGAACCCGATCCGCTCCCGCTGAAGATACGCGCGCTCGGCGGAACCGCCGGAAAACGCGAAGGCGAAAGCTATCCGCTCTCGCTTGGTATTGATATTGAAAACCCCAACCCCGATCGCATGGCGTACGACGTGGAGCTGGATATTACGCTCAAGGATCGAAACGGTGACGTGATCGCCACGGTGAATGACCGTATTCGCAGTATCGACCCGGCAACCGTTTACCATTACGGCGTTACCCGTCGGATCCGCGGTGCGGCAACGGCCGGAATCGCGGCAACGGCAAGAGCGCGCAATCACCTGAAGCTCAGCACGCCGATTATGAAGCACGTGAAAATGCTTACCTGCCGCATGGGAAAGCAGGAGACCTCGATGCGCCTGCGCGGTGAGCTGCACAGCGCGTACGATGCCCCGCTGAGTGCGCTTACGTTGCATTATCAATTCCTTTCCACCGATAACAAAATTCTCGGCGGTGCGGGGGAATGGCTCTCCGACGGGATCAAAGCCAACGCAAGCCGTGAATTTGCCACCGAAATTCCTCTTGTTGTGTCGGGGGCGCAAAAGGTAGTTTATTCGGTTGATTTCGACGCGCTCGAATTGATCGATTGAACCAAAACGCAATCAAAAGGCTCGCAAAACCAAATCTCCACAAAACATAGGATCTCGAATGGAACTACTCGGTCAGATTTTTGGGTTGGTAGGTGTTTTCTTCACAATCCTCACCTACCAAATGAACAGCAACAAAAAAATACTGCTTATGCAGGGGGGCAGTTCGGTCTGCTTTTGCCTCAATTACCTGCTGATCGGCGCTTATCCCGCGTTCGTATTGAACGTTCTTGCAATTCTGCGCAATCTTGCGTTTTACCATAAAGATAAAAAACCGTTCTTACGCCGTTTTGTACCGATCCTCTTTGCGGTGCTGATGGCAATTGGCGGGATCCTCTCATGGCAGGGGTGGTATTCGATCTTTGCCGTCCTCGCACTCACGCTCAACACGCTCGCAATCGGTGCCGGTCGTCCAACGCTCCTTCGTAAAAGCATTTTGATCACCTCCCCGATGGTGTTGATCTATAACTGTATTGTATTCTCAATCGGCGGTATCATCAACGAAAGCATGGCGATCGGCTCCTCGATCGTCGGGCTGATCCGCTATCACGCGCAAAAAAAACAGTTGGAAGAATAAACGCAATATTTTCAAGCAAGGTATCGTCTCGGTTCGATACAGAAGCCGCAGTCTTGACCGCGCCAGCCGTATGAGAACACGGCAAAGGTCGAGACCGCGGCTAGCAAAAATTTCCGCCTGCCACCGTCAAAAAGCAAGGCTTTTTGACGGTGGCAGGCGATTTTGTTCCTTTGTACCGTGTATGTTATCTGCGCAAATGAGACGCCCCTATTGTTTTTTCTTTTGCAAACGCGCGTTGAGACGGCGCTCGACCGCCCGAACCGAAAGAAACACCGAGAGCCAAATTACGAAATAAACGGCAACAAAAATTGCCGTGAAGATCAAAAGGACCTCCCAACGGAACGGGATCCAGCGATTGATCAGATAGCAAAACACATATGCCGCATAAAGCGAAGAAAAATGCCACAAAAGGGACTTTGGGATCGACCATGTCTCGATTTGATTGAAAACCGTTGCACCCGCCTGAACAAAAGCAAGCAGATAGGTGGAGACAATTGCCAAGCACACTTCCCCACCGTACACGTGAAAGTCGGGATCGCTTGCCTCCAAACATGCATATATCATGGCGACCACGATGGGTCCAAAGCCCGCAAACATCATTCCGCGCAATAAAAACTTCTTCATCACCTGTTTCATTTTCCAATCCCCATCCTTTCTTTCACCTGACGCAAATTGCGCCGCGAAACAAAATCGCGGTATCCGTTTTGAAAATAGACACAGAGAGAGCCTCCAAACGAGGTTTCAAACCGCTCCACCTGTTGTAAATTCGCAATGGCGGACTGATGGATCTTTACAAAATAATGCGGCAGACAAGCCTCAAGCTGATATAACCGCCGCTTTATGCGGTAGCGGTGCTCTCCTACCAGGGCAAACACGTGTCCGTCCTCAACCAAAAAACAACACACGTCCATGGGGTCAAGCGGCACACCACCGCCCTCCTCATAGCCGATCAAAGGCGCGTGTGGCGCATCCAGCAATCGGATCAGTGCCTCCACTGTTTCATTCCGCTCACGCACCCGTATCGTAACGCATTCCTCGCACGTCGGGTCGATCAAAACCTCATATCTCACTTTCATCCCTCCCCATGTTTATTGTATCGCAACCTCCGCAAAAAGTCAACAGTGCGCGGGCAAACGGTCTGTTTTTTCGCTTATGCGGTAACGTTTGCCCCGACTTTCTATTGAAAAAAGCTTGCTTTTTCGATCAAAAAGAGCTATAATAATGCTAAGCAAAAATTCTGACTCCTGAAAGGAAAACCAAATGACGGAAAAGGAAAAAGCCGCGCGCGGCTATCTTTATAACGCAAACTATGACAAGGAATTGATCGGTGAGGTGATGCATTGCGCCGACCTTTGCTACGAGCTTAATTCCATCAAACCATCGGATTTTTCAGCACGTACCGCGCTCATGCGTCGGATCCTGGGAAAAATGGGAAAAGACGTTTATATCAGCTCGCCCTTTTGGTGCGATTATGGCTACAATATTGAAATTGGCGATTATTTTTTTGCGAACCGAAACTGTCAGATCCTCGATGGCGGAAAGGTAACCTTCGGTGACCATGTTTTCATTGCCCCCAACTGCACGTTTACAACCGCCGAGCACCCCATTGACGTCGAACAGCGCAATGAGGGACTCGAAGCAGCCCTTCCCATTCGAATTGGCAACAACGTGTGGATCGGTGCGGGAACGACCGTGCTCGGAGGTGTTACGATTGGAGAGAATACCGTGATCGGTGCGGGAAGCGTTGTAACGCATGACATTCCCGCGGGTGTAATTGCGGTGGGCGTTCCCTGCCGCGTTATGCGCGCGATCACCGAGTCGGACCGCGATCGCTATCCCCGTTACGAGGGCTGATATGCAGAGTGATTCCATTGCCTCAAGTGCGGTCCAAGCTCGTCTCTTTTCTTTGCGGGACGAACGCTACCGCAGCTTTCAATCCAAGCTGATCCCCTCGGTGGATCCCGCGCTTGTGATCGGCGTTCGGATGCCGTTGCTTCGTCAGCTTGCACGCGAGCTTCGGCACAACCGCACCGACGGTGCCTTTCTCGACTCCCTGCCACACACCTACTGCGAGGAAAACAATCTCCATGCCCTGCTCCTGTCGGAGATTTCGGATTTTGATACCGTGCTCGCCGCGGTCAACCGTTTTTTGCCGTTTGTGGATAATTGGGCAACCTGCGATTCTCTGCGCCCGCGCGCATTCAAAAACGGGGATCCCCGCCTCGATGCGGCGATTTTGCAATGGCTCTCCTCTCCGCATCCCTATACTCTGCGTTTTGCGATCGAGATGCGCATGTTGCATTTTCTCGGCTCAAGCTTTTCCGTGAAATATCACGCTCAAATTGCTTCGATCCGAAAGGAAGAATACTACGTCAAAATGATGGTGGCATGGTATTTCGCCACCGCGCTTGCCTTTCAATGGGAGTCCACACTCCCCTATCTCGCAAAGCCGCAGCTTGACGAATGGGTAGCGCGTCGGGCGATCCAAAAGGCAATTGAGAGCAACCGAATTTCAAACGAACAAAAAGCGTTGCTCCGCGAAATACGTGCAACGCTCTGAAAAAAAGAGTGTCCCCAAACGCAAACGCAAGGGGACACTCTTTTTTCAATGCCGGGCTTATCCGATGAAAAAGTCAAACACCAGCATAAAACAAAATCCAATGAGAAGCGAGTAGGTTGCGCCACGTTCATACCCGTGCGCGTGGGTTTCGGGAATCATCTCATCGCTGATAACGTAGAGCATGGTTCCGCCCGCAAACGCAAGCGCAAACGGCAGGATCGCCGTGGAAAGGCTGACCGCGAAATAGCCGATGAGCGTTCCAACCACTTCAACAACGCCCGTGAGAAGCGCGATCAGGAGCGTCCGTCCGCGCCCGACCCCCGCCGCCAGCATCGGCGCGATGATAACCATTCCCTCGGGAATATTTTGCAACGCGATACCGCCTGCCACCGTGATTGCCTGTGCAATGTTGTCACTGCCGAAGCTGACCCCTGCCGCAATTCCCTCGGGCAGATTGTGGATCGCGATGGCAATTACAAACAGCAGAACACGGTTCAGGTGCGCGCTTGAAACAGCATGCGCTTCGCTGTCCACCCCCATCAAGCGATGCAGGTGCGGTACGAGACGGTCGATCAGATTCAGGCAAAACGCACCGCAGAAAATGCCAATGACCGTAATCACAACGGCAAACCGTCCGCCTGCCTCAAGCGACGGAACGATCAATCCAAGCACTGCCGCCGCCAGCATCACGCCTGCGGCAAAGGACAGCACGATATCATGAAAACGGTGAGAAATATTTTTGAAAATAAAGCCGATCAGTGCCCCCACCATTGTGGCACCGCCCACTCCGACCGCCGTTAACAAAACCGGTGTCATGCGCCCTCTCCTTTATCCGTTGCAGATCTCGTTGGCAAGCGAGGCGATCTGCGCGCGGTTCTCCTCGGTCATTGCCGAACGGATCGTAACAGTGGTATCCGTAAAGGTCAGATTTTTGCAGGAAGCAAGTGTCGCGCGGATCTCCTTTGCCGCCATGGGAGCCCAGCTTCCGTTTTCGATGATGCCAACCTTGCGGCCTTGGAAATTCCGCTCGGT
This sequence comes from Oscillospiraceae bacterium, assembly GCA_015063585.1. Lineage (GTDB taxonomy): Bacteria > Bacillota > Clostridia > Oscillospirales > CAG-272 > UMGS1865. The sequence continues at coordinate 31,697 of SVTW01000013.1, read as the reverse complement.
AAGCTCATGCAAAAACGTACGCATAAACGGGAAGATCTCCCCGTTATAGGTGGTGGTAGCAAGCACGATCCGACCGTATCGGAATGCGTCCTCTACCGCCTCTGCCATGTCGCATCTCGCGAGATCGTTCACCGTGACCTTCGGGCAACCGCCGCGGCGCAGCTCGTCCGCCAAAAGCTCCACAGCGCGCTTGGTGTTGCCGTAAACCGACGTATATGCGATCACAACGCCCTCGCTCTCCACGCCATAGCTTGTCCAGGTTTGGTACAGTCCAAGGTAGTACGCAAGGTTTTCGGAAAGAACGGGACCGTGAAGCGGACAAATGCGTTCAATCTCAAGATTTGCCGCCGCGTCAAGCAATCGCTTTGCCTGCGCGCCGTATTTTCCAACGATTCCAAAATAGTATCTGCGCGCCTCACATGCCCAATCCTCCTCCACATCAAGCGCACCGAATTTCCCGAATGCGTCGGCAGAGAAAAGCACTTTATCGCATGCATCATAGGTGACAATCACCTCGGGCCAATGCACCATGGGTGCCGATAAGAAGGTCAGATCATGCCGACCGAGCGAAAGTGTGTCGCCGTTTTTCACCACGATGCGGCGCTCGGGATAGTCCTTGCCGAAAAACTGCTTCATGATGACAAACGCGCGCTCGGAAGCCACAACCGTTGCCGAGGGATATGCCTGCATAAAAGCGGTAATATTGGCGGAATGATCGGGCTCCATGTGCTGAACCACGAGAAAGTCGGGCGAGCGATCCCCAAGAACGGCATGCAGATTGGCAAGCCACTCGTCTCCAAAACGCACATCTACCGTATCCATCACGGCAATTTTTTCGTCCATGATCACATAGGAGTTATATGCCATTCCGTTTGGAACAACGTATTGCCCCTCAAACAAATCCAGCTCGTGATCGTTGACTCCAACGTAAAAAATATCATTTGTAATTTTCATAAGTAGCATCCTTTCCAATCATGAAAAAATCATTTTCGATTTATTATAACATTATTTTTTGAAAAAATCAACACTCAAATTTTACATACCCGCATCCTATTTTTGATATAGCAAAAAAGACGCAAATAACAGGGGGTGAGTCAAATGCAAAAATGCATTTGGTACTCACCCCCGACGTTTTTGCTTTGCAGCTAAACACCGCAATTTTCGACTGCTTTGCAGTCGAAAACCGCAAATTCCGCGCTACAAAAAAGCCTACCGTCGGCTTTTTTGAGCAGAGGCTGCGCCAATGACGCAGCCTCGCATTTTCGGGTATTTATTTATTCAACCTCAACGATCCCGTCCTCTTTGACGGTTACCGTCATGCCCTCTTTGACATAGTTGAGGAAGTCCTCCCCCAGCGAATCGACAACCGGCATCTTCACACCCTCCAACCAAACGTCGGCAAGGATCACGCCCGCACCCGCAAGTGAGTCGATGGGCTGAGAGAACAGCATGCAGGCAGGCTGTCTCTTCATGGCACACGCGCAGTAGAGCACCAAGCCGCCCGTGGTTGAACCGATGGTTTGCGGCAGACAAAGTGCCTTGCCCGCCATCTCTCTGCCATACAGATCCGGGTTGTTCTGATCGCCGCAGGTTGCCTTTTTATCACCAAACTGCAATGCCTTCTGGAAGGATGCAAGGGTATTAAGTCCGCCATGGGAAACCAGCGCGGTTGCCGTAACGCTTCCCGGCGCTACGACTCTGCCTTGAAATTTTTTCATGATCATTTGCCCCCTTTCGTGATCTGTGCCAGAATCTCGTCATCGGTATAATACCGCGCCGTGGTATAGGTGCGCAGTTTGTTGGACGAGGTGATAACCGGCATTTTTCCGCAAAGCGGATTGTTCATGTACATCAAAGGACAAATATAAGATACGATCACACCGGTTGCCTTAAGACGTGCCGCATAGGGCGTTTTTTCAAACTCCTTGATCACGTCGGGTGCCGCGGTGAATACCGTGGGGATCACAACCTTTTTATTGCCTGCCGCCTGCAGTGCCGACTCCACACGGTCGGTCCAGCTCTTGAGCTGCTCCAAGCTCATGTGCGGGCAGCCCATAAAGCAAAGCTTTGGCTTCGCGTCAACGTTCTTCCAGATCACGGGATAACTGTCGTAAACACGCTGGAGCTCGGCATCGTCGATCACGTAGACCTGCGCCCCCTCCTTGATCAGCGCGTCGCCCATATCCTTTGCCTCGGGCGTGAGGTTGTCAATGTGATAAAGACCCACAGCACCGTTGGAAGCCGTTGCCGCGCCGAAATCCTTGAGGTACGCGCATGCGGCATCGTCAAGCTCAGAGCCGAGCCAGCGATCCAGCCCCTTAACATAGGGAACCGCCTCCATCACCTTCATACCGATGGCGGAACCGAGAAGCTGTGCTTCGGGCTTTTTGGTCGTTTTGATCTCTACGATCCAGGTCGCCCGTCTGCCCTCGTCGGTCAGGAGTCCGAATTCGGGAACGTAACCCGCGATCGAACCCATGATATCAATGATACCCGAATTGCGGTTGCAGCGTGCGCCGAGCACCGAGTTGGCATACACCACGGCAGAGGATTCCGCCCAGCTCAGCACGTCTCCGCGCGCCGGCTTGTTACCGACCTCGTCCAAATAGCAGGCGCAGGTGAAAGCGTTCTTATCAAGCATACCAAGCTTTTGAAGCTGTTCCTCATAGGCTTCCTGCTTGGAGTACATAAATTTATTGAAGATCAGATTTTGCAAAAAGTTTTTGGGAACGTTGGGATCCAGCGGACGGGGATCTGCCGAAAATTTTTGTCCGGAAACCGCGCCCGCGTCAATGAGCTGCTGCATCAGATCAAACACGGGAGTCATCATTTTCAATCCAAATGACGTAACCAAATGGTTATATTTGCTCGTTACGGGAACGAGACGCTCCGCACCGAACAGCTCTCCGTAGCGAATAACGGTCTGCATCACCTTAGCCATGACCTCGCCTTGAGAGCCGCCGAGAATCTCTTGCTGTTCTTTTGTCAGAATCATAGTCTGAGCCCTTTCCTTCTATAATATTTTAATTGCATGCGTCAAGCATCAAAGCTTCATTGCAACGTCCCATGCGCCCCAGATAACCGTACGCAGGTTTCCTACCGCCTTTGCGTCACCGATCACGTGAACGTGACTGCCCTTGGAAACAACGGGCGCGGGGTTATAGCCTACCGAAAGGATCACCGAATCGGTGCTCACGGTGAAGGTCTTCCCCGCCTTATCCTTCAGGGTCACGCAACCGTCACCGATCTCGGACAGCGAGGTTTCCAGATATACGGGGACACGGTTGGTCTTGAAGAAATCACGCAGATAGCTGGTGTTTGCGAGACAAATGCCCTTGGTGGTGATGAGGTCGTCCTGCATTTCCACGATCGTGGGCTTCTTGCCCTTCAAATACAGGTCGTATGCGATCTCGCAGCCCGTGAGACCGCCGCCGATCACAACCACGTTCTCTCCAACGGTCTGATTCCCGAGCAGATAATCCACAGCCTCCACTGCCGTTTCCGCACCCTTGACGGGAATCCGTTTTGCAACTGCACCGGTTGCAACGATGATCTCGTCGGCATCAAGCGCCTTTACGTCTCGGATCTCGGTGTTGAGCTTGACCTCGATCGGATATCGGGAAAGCTCTCGAATATACCATGCGATCAACGCGCGATCCTTTTCCTTAAACGAGGGTGCAGCAGCCGCAACAAATACGCCGCCGAGCTTGCCGCTCTTTTCGTAAAGCGTAACGCGATGTCCGCGCTTCGCGCAAAGGATCGCAGCCTCCATACCACCGATACCGCCGCCGATGACCGCGATCTTCTTTGGCTTTTTCGCGGGTGCGACGTAATATTTCTTGGATTGCATCGTTTCGGGATTGAGTGCGCAACGCGCAAGACCCATTGTGTCGGTCAGATCCTGCGTGTTGGCATGCCCCTTGGAGGACGAGAAGTTAAAGCACCCCGCGTGACAGCAGATACAGGGCTTGATCTCCTCCAGGCGGTTCTCAATGAGCTTTGTGACCCATGCGGGATCCACCAGGAACTGACGTGCCACGCCCATGGCATCAATTCTGCCCTCGGCAATGGCGGCGGCACCAACCTCGGCGTCCATTCTACCTGCACATACGACCGGAATATCTACAAATTTCTTAATGTGCGCAACGTCCTCAAGATTACAGTTTTCAGGCATATACATCGGCGGGTGCGCCCAATACCAGGAGTCGTAGGTTCCGTTGTCGGCATTGAGCATATCATAGCCCGCGTCCTGAAGATACTTCGCGGCACGCTCGGATTCCTCCATGCATCTGCCAACCTCGGTATAATCCTCACCCGGAAGCGCGCCTTCGCAGAAGCCCTTCATCTTGGATTCTACCGAATAACGGAGCGAAACGGGATAGTCCTCACCGCATGCCTCCTTGATCGCCTTTACGACCTCGGTGGCAAAGCGATAGCGGTTTTCAAAGCTTCCGCCGTATTCATCGGTGCGTTTATTAAAGAATTCGATCGAAAATTGGTCCAGCAGATAACCCTCGTGCACCGCATGAACCTCAACACCGTCTACCCCTGCGTCGCGGCAAAGCTTTGCGGTCTTGGCAAAGGCTTCGATGATCTCGTGGATCTGCTCCACGGTCATTTCGGGGCACTCGATATCATGCGCCCAGCGCGAGGGCTGAGGGCTGGGAGATGCCAGCTCGTGAGAGGTATCCAAAATGGGCTTGATCAACGCGCGGGTGATCTTGTTCTTATGCAGAGGCGCAACAAGCTCGGTGATCGCCCAAGAGCGTCCCATTCCCGCAGTGAGCTGAATGAAAAGCTTGGCTCCCGTTTTATGGATCTCCTCCATAAAGAGCTTCAGTTCATCAAACATCTTCGGATTCTGCCAAAGCCATTTTCCCCAAAAGGTGTCTCTGAGGGGGGCAATTCCGGGAATGATCAGTCCCACGTTATTCTTTGCGCGTTCGAGAAAGAGCTTTGCCGCTTCTTTGTCAAAGTGGCAGCCGCCAAGCTCAAACCAACCGAACAGAGAAGTACCTCCCATCGGGCAAAGCACGATTCGGTTTTTGATCTCCACGTTTCGGATCTTCCACGGGGTAAACAGCGCTTCATACTTTGAATCTGTTTTTTGCATCGTTTTCGTTTCCTTTGCTTCATAATATTTATGATCATTCGATGTTAACAGGTTCATTATACCATATTCCAATGCGCTTGTCAACCGTTTCCCGAAACTTTCAAAGCTGCCGGAAAAGCCCTGCATCGGAAATGGAACCAAAAAAGAGCGAGAAAAACGCAAGCCGATCGGAAGGCGTGAAAAAGAAAAAATGAGGCGGCAAAATTGGAAGATTCTCATAAAAAATGCAAGATGAACAAAAAGAAGCAGAGCCTTTTGATAAAAATGACGAAAATTCGTAAAACCACAATATATAGTGTAAAAATTTCAAAAAAACCACAAAATATTGTGTCAATATCTATTGACAAGCCTTTTGAAATATGGTATACTGTTAACGCTGTCTCACCGTTTGGGTGAGCTATGCAAAAATGCATGGAAAAGGAAGGCGGGTCCGCGATGAACATTCAGGGCTATCAAAAAATGACGCTGCTCGATTATCCCGGACGGGTCGCCTGCACGGTCTTTACCGGCGGCTGTAATCTCCGCTGCCCGTTTTGTCACAATGCCGGGCTCGTGAAAACACCGATCGCGCATGCGAGCGCCGAGGCAGACGTGCTTACCTATCTTGCCAAGCGAAAGGGGCTTCTCGACGGTGTTTGCGTGACAGGCGGTGAGCCGCTTCTGCAGCCCGACCTTGCGGCATTTCTCAAAATGCTCCGTGATATGGGCTTTTCGGTAAAGCTCGATACAAACGGAACGCTGCCCGATCGGCTTGCAAGCATTCTCTCCCAAGGCCTTGTCGACTACGTTGCAATGGATCTCAAAAGCTCGCCCGAGGGGTATCCGCTCGCGGTTGGGTGTGAGATCGATCCGCAAACCGTGAAACGGAGCGCAACACTCCTCCGCGAGAGCGGGATCGCGCATGAATTTCGCACAACGGCTGTAAAGGGCATTCACTCCCCCGCTGATTTCGCGTCACTCGGAAAATGGTTGGGCGGTAACGACCCCTACTTTATCCAATGCTTTGTGGATTCCGGTAACCTCCTCGGCGAAAACGTTTCCGCGTTTTCCGAGGAAGAAATGCAAGCACTGCTCTCGGCAGTGAAACCCTATTTCCCCCGTGCCGCGTTGCGCGGCATGTCCTGAAGGGATATGGCCCAACAGGAGTTCCCCCGAAAAATGACACCCTAAAAATAAGAAAGAAAAAAAGAAAGAGGAGAAGTATGTATCGCGTAAACAAACGAGACGGAAAAATTACGGAGTTCGACATTTCGAAGATCTCCGAGGCGATCAAAAAGGCTTTTGAGGCTTGCGAGCGCCAATACAACGAAAACATCATTGATTTTCTCGCCCTGAAGGTTACCTCCGATTTTGAGCCGAAGGTTGCCGACGAGCTGATCGCTGTGGAGGATATTCAGGACAGCGTTGAGACCGTTCTGGTCCAGGCAGGCTATGCAGACGTTGCCAAGGCATACATTCTGTACCGCCGTCAGCGCGAGAAGATGCGCAACATGAAGTCCACCATTCTCGACTACAAGGAATTGGTTGACAAATACGTAAAGAACATTGACTGGCGCGTAAAGGAAAACTCCACCGTTACCTATTCGGTAGGCGGGCTGATCCTTTCCAACTCGGGCGCGATCACAGCAAACTATTGGCTCTCCGAGATCTATGACGACGAGATCGCAAACGCGCACAAGAACGCAGATATCCACCTGCACGACCTTTCGATGCTCACGGGCTACTGCGCAGGCTGGTCGCTCAAGCAGCTCATTGAGGAGGGTCTCGGCGGCGTTGGCGGTAAGATCACCTCCGCTCCCGCCAAGCATCTCGCAACGCTCTGCAACCAGATGGTCAACTTCCTCGGCATCATGCAGAACGAATGGGCAGGCGCACAGGCATTCTCCTCGTTTGACACCTACCTCGCGCCCTTTGTCAGAACCGATAACCTGAGCTACGACGCCGTAAAGAAGTGCATCGAATCCTTTGTTTACGGTGTAAACACCCCCAGCCGTTGGGGTACACAGGCACCCTTCTCGAACATCACGCTCGACTGGACCGTTCCGCATGACCTTGAGGACGAGTACGCGATCGTTGGCGGTAAGAGAATGGACTTCAAGTACGGCGACTGCAAAAAGGAAATGGATATGATCAACCGCGCGTTCATCGAGATCATGATCGACGGTGACGCAAACGGACGCGGCTTCCAATACCCCATTCCCACCTACTCGATCACGCGTGATTTTGACTGGTCGGAGACCGAAAACAATAAGCTGCTCTTTGAGATGACCTCCAAGTACGGCACGCCTTATTTCTCCAACTACGTCAACAGTGATATGGAGCCCTCGGACGTGCGCAGTATGTGCTGCCGTCTGCGCCTTGACCTGCGTGAGCTGCGCAAAAAGTCGGGCGGCTTCTTCGGTAGCGGCGAGAGCACGGGCTCGGTTGGAGTTGTAACCATCAACATGCCCCGTATCGCTTATCTGGCAACCGACAAAGCGGATTTCTTCCGCCGTCTCGATCATCTGATGGATATTTCCGCGCGTTCGCTCAAGATCAAGCGTACCGTAATTACCCGCCTGCTGGACGAGGGGCTGTATCCCTACACCAAGAGATACCTCGGAACCTTTGCCAACCACTTCTCCACCATCGGTCTTGTCGGCATGAACGAGGCAGGACTCAACGCAAGATGGATCAAGAAGGATATGACGCACAAGGAAACCCAAGAGTTCTCTCAGGAAGTGCTCAACCACATGCGCGAGCGTCTCTCCGACTATCAAGAACTGTACGGCGATCTGTACAACCTTGAGGCAACTCCCGCTGAATCGACGGCTTACCGTCTCGCAAAGCATGACCGCAAGCGTTATCCCGATATCGTTTGCGCATCCGAGGGTGAAACACCCTACTACACCAACAGCTCTCACCTGCCCGTTGGTTACACCGATGACGTATTCTCCGCACTCGATATTCAGGACGGCTTGCAAACGCTCTACACCTCGGGTACCGTATTCCACGCATACCTCGGTGAAAAACTGCCCGATTGGAAGGCTGCCGCAAACATCGTACGCAAGATCGCTGAAAACTACCGTTTGCCCTACTATTCGCTCTCGCCCACCTATTCGGTATGCCGCGAGCACGGCTATATCGCAGGCGAGCATTTCACCTGCCCCAAGTGCGGCAAGGAAGCAGAGGTTTACAGCCGTATCACCGGCTATTACCGCCCTGTGAAGAACTGGAACGACGGAAAATCGCAGGAATATAAGGAGCGCAAGGTTTACAACATCGAAACCTCGGTGCTCACGCACAACGGCCCAATCGCGGAGACCTGCGCTTGCGAGGATACCGCCGATACGGCAACCCTTACGGACGGCGTATATCTCTTCGCGTCGGCAACCTGCCCCAACTGTAAGATCGCAGAAGCGCTGCTTGCAAAAGCAGGCGTTGCTTACACCAAGATCCTGGCTGAGGAAAACGTAGCCCTTGCCGATTCCCTCAAGATCCGTCAGGCTCCCACGCTCGTCAGCGTTGTTGGCGGCGAGGCTGAAAAGTTTGTTTCGGTCCCCAATATCAAAAAGTTTATTCAAGACACCGTAAAGGCTTGATCGGAGCGTTCACTTCGGCTCAATCCGAATAATCGCGTGCTCAAAATGCCTTAAAATCCTGTGGGAAATCTCCGGTTTGGAGATTTCCCACAAAAAAAATATAAGGAGAATATCATGTACGACATTGTGGTTGTAGGTGGCGGTCCCGCCGGACTTTGCGCGGCAATTTACGCAAGACGCGCCAATAAAAGCGTTCTGATTTTAGAAAAAGATGCGTTTGGCGGTCAGATCGTCTTCTCTCCAAAGGTGGAGAATTATCCGGGCTATGAATCGCTCAGCGGAAGCGAGCTTGCCGATAAGTTGGTAAGCCATGCGTTGGGACAGGGTGCCGACGTAGAGGTGGAAACCGTTATCCGCGTGCGCGACGAGGGCTCCGTAAAAGTGGTGGAAACCGAATCCGGCACAGAATATGAATGCCGTGCCGTGATCCTTGCAAACGGCGCGCGACACCGTCATTTGGGTCTGCCCAATGAGGAAAAATACATCGGAGACGGGATCTCCTTCTGCGCGGTCTGTGACGGCGCATTCTACAAAAACAAGACCGTTGCATTGGTCGGGGGCGGCAATTCGGCTTTGCAAGAGGCAATTTTACTCTCCGAAGGATGCAAAAAGGTATACGTCATTCAAAATCTCGATTTTCTCACGGGAGAGCGTCGCCTGGAGGAGATCCTACGCAAAAGAGGAAACGTGGAGATCCTCACGGGCACCGTTGTTGCCGAGATTCCCTCCGATATGACGGAGTTTGAACGCATTGTGATTCGACGTGTTGCCGACGGCGCGGAGCAAACGCTGAACGTGGACGGCATGTTTGTTGCCATTGGACTTGTACCTGAAAATGGCGCTTTTGCCGACGTTGCCACGCTGGATCCAGCAGGCTATTTTGCTTCGGGCGAGGATTGCACAACCGTCAGCAGCGGAATTTTTGTGGCAGGAGACTGCCGCGCGAAAGGAGTAAGACAGGTTTCAACAGCAACCTCTGACGGAGCGGTTGCGGCAATTGCTGCCTGCCGATACATCGACTCCTTATGACAACACCGCTCGATTTTCTCTTCTTTTTCAACAATATCATGCTCGGTGTCGGGCTTGCGATGGATGCCTTTTCGGTCTCTCTTGCAAACGGCATGAACGAACCGCGCATGTGCGTTCGCAAAACCTGTTTGATCGCGGGTGTTTTTGCGATTTTTCAAGCACTGATGCCGCTGGCCGGATGGTTCTGCGTGCATACCCTGCTTGCCTATTTTCAGATCTTTGAACCCTTTATTCCGTGGATCGCCTTGGCTCTGCTCGGCTTTATCGGCGGAAAAATGCTTTGGGAAGGCATTACCTGCAAGCCCTCGGAAAAGAAGGATGAGCCCTGCTCCTGTACAGCCCGTCTCGGCATCGGGGCTCTGCTTCTGCAAGGCGTTGCAACCTCGATCGATGCCCTGTCGGTTGGCTTTACCATTGCCGAATACGACGCATTTGCCGCAGTTCTCGCAGCACTGCTGATCGCGCTTGTCACCTTTATCATTTGCTTGATGGGGGTTCTGATCGGTCGTAAGCTTGGCAATTTCATTGCGGGAAAAGCAGGCATTTTGGGTGGAATCATTTTGATCATCATTGGTTTGAATATCTTTATCACGGGCGTATTTTGAGCCCAACTATAAAAACGGCACCAATGTGTATCTTCCATAAAGCAGGTTTACCTGCTGAAAAACAAAAGGAGGCTGCGTCATTGACGCAGCCTCTGCTCAAAAAAGCCGACGGTAGGCTTTTTTGTAGCGCGGAATTTGCGGTTTTCGACTGCAAAGCAGTCGAAAATTGCGGTGTTTAGCCGCAAAGCAAAAACGTCGGGGGTGAGTACCAAATGCATTTTTGCATTTGACTCACCCCCTTTTTTCATACTTTTTACGTGAAAGTGATGTTGCTTTGCAGTGAAGTTTGTACGGCGCACAAGTGAAGCTCGATTTGCCCACTTTTCCAAAAAAAACTTCATTGTTCGTAAGATAACTTCCCTTACAAAGTAAATGTAGTTGACAGAAGCCCTTTCGCACATCCTTGAGGTTGCTTTTTTGCTTTCCGATTTTCAATTAAAATATATTAAAAAAAAGTTTGATATTGATACTATGCGCTCGGTATGATATAATAGAACAAACACCAAAAACCAACTTCTGACTCAAAATACGGAGGAAACTTATATGGAATACCTTTATCCACTCGACGGGTATGATGAAAAAATTGCAAAGATCAAGGAGATCAACGCGCCGCTCAATTTTGTTTTTATTACCGATCCGCACCATCGGTTCCGACATACCGCCGTTGAGGGCATCGACACCATTCAGTACGTGCTCGATCAATGCCCTGAAATTCAATTTGTAATTTGCGGCGGAGATATTGGAAACGATTATGACCCGAATCCCGACGCCTTCCGAAAATCCATGCACGAGGTCATGGATTCACTCTACCGTTTGTCGGTTCCGGTGCACTGCTGTATCGGGAATCACGACGACTACATTGGAAACTGCATGGATCATGGCTGGGATACACGCAACGGGATTCTTCCCGATGAGATGCACGCGCTCTGCATGAAGTACAACCCCACGCCCGAGAATTACTACTACATCGACGTGGACACATCCGATGCGCGCTATCGCTTTGCTTTTGTGAACACCTCGGACAAGCCCTTTTTGGCTGATGCAAACGGACAGTATCCGCTTTCGGGCTGGAGACTCGAAATTTCCAATAAACAAGCCGAATGGTTTGAGCGTGAAGTGCTCAACACCGACCGCAAGATTTTGGTGTTTGCGCACTCCCCCATCAGCAACAGCGGAATTTTTGGAAGTGAGGGGCTCCCCGACGCGATCAAGCCCTATGACGATCTTTTGAACGGTCCTCGCATGTACTACCACATGAAGCAGTGCAAAAACGTGGTTGCGATGATTGCGGGACACGTTCACTATGATAATATCCGCTACGATGACGACCTCCCCACCATCACCACCCTCTCGGCATTCCGCGGAAGATGGGCGCCCAGCACACCGCCTCGCAAACGCCACTACGAGGACTATCCCGAAATTGCCTTTGACGTGATGTCGATCAAGGAGAACGTGCTCTATATGACGCGCTTTGGCGCGGGCAGCGACCGCGTGGCAGAGCTGATCCGCCCGAATGAAAATATTCGCACATACACCTATTTTAAACAAGTGTAATATGGTCAAAAGGCATTCCAAAAGCCTACCGTCACCTTTTGGAAGCGAGGGGGTCTGCGCCATTGGCGCAGACCCTTCTCAAAAAAGCCGACGGTAGACCTTTCCGAAGCGCGGAATTTTCGGCTTTCGCTTGTTTTCCGTATAATTTTTGCGATATAATAGGCAAAAAATGCGGCGTTTAGCCGCAAAGCAAAAATGTCGGGGTGAGTATCAAATGCATTTTTTGCATCTGATACTCACCCCTTTTATTGACTGTTAGGATCTGTCAAGTATCCGAATTAGTCCTTCAGAGCTGCCTGTGCTGCTGCCAGACGTGCGATCGGTACACGGAAGGGCGAGCAGGATACATAATCCAAGCCAATGCTGTGGCAGAATTCAACCGACGTGGGGTCACCACCGTGCTCACCGCAGATACCTACGTGGAGGTTCTTGTTTACGGGTCTGCCCAGGGTTACTGCCATGTTCATCAGCTTACCAACACCGGTCTGGTCAAGCTTTGCGAAAGGATCATTCTCGAAGATCTTTGCATCGTAGTAAGCACCGAGGAACTTACCTGCGTCGTCACGAGAGAAGCCGTAGGTCATCTGCGTCAGGTCGTTGGTACCGAAGCAGAAGAAGTCAGCGTTTGCAGCGATCTCGTCAGCGGTCAGGCATGCACGAGGAATCTCGATCATCGTACCAACCTCGTAGTCGAGCTTCACGCCTGCAGCAGCGATCTCAGCGTCAGCGGTTGCAACAACAACAGCCTTCACGTACTTCAGCTCCTTCACGTCGCCAACCAGCGGGATCATGATCTCGGGTCTTACGTTCCAATCAGCGTGTGCCTTCTGAACGTTGATAGCCGCGCGAATCACAGCGGTGGTCTGCATCTTAGCGATTTCGGGGTAGGTGACTGCCAGACGGCATCCACGGTGACCCATCATGGGGTTGAACTCGTGGAGAGAAGAAATGATCGCCTTGATCTGCTCAACGGTCTTGCCCTGTGCCTTTGCGAGAATTGCGATGTCCTCCTCAGTGGTGGGAACGAACTCGTGGAGAGGCGGGTCAAGGAAACGGATGCAAACGGGGTTGCCCTCGAGAGCCTCATAGAGCTTCTCGAAGTCGCCCTGCTGATAAGGCAGGATCTTAGCCAGAGCTGCTTCTCTCTCAGCTGCGGTGTCGGAGCAGATCATTTCGCGGAATGCAGCGATTCTGTCTGCCTCGAAGAACATGTGCTCGGTACGGCACAGACCGATACCCTCAGCGCCCAGCTCGCGAGCCTTCTTTGCGTCTGCGGGAGTATCTGCGTTGGTGCGAACCTTGAGCTTACGGAACTCGTCTGCCCATCCCATGATGGTGCCGAAGTTACCGGAGATCTCTGCGTCAACGGTGGGAATGATACCGTCGTAAATGTTACCGGTAGAACCGTCGATGGAGATATAGTCACCCTCAACAAAGGTCTTACCAGCCAACGTGAACTTCTTGTTTTCCTCATCCATAGCGATTTCGCCGCATCCGGAAACGCAGCACTTACCCATACCACGAGCAACAACTGCTGCGTGAGAGGTCATACCGCCGCGAACCGTCAGGATACCCTGAGCAGCCTTCATACCGGTGATGTCCTCGGGAGAGGTCTCAAGACGAACGAGAATAACCTTCTTGCCTGCTGCCTTCCAAGTCTCTGCATCCTCAGCGGAGAATACAGCCTGTCCGCAAGCAGCACCGGGAGATGCGCCAAGACCACGGCCCATGGGCTTTGCTGCCTTGAGTGCCTTTGCATCGAACTGGGGATGCAGAAGGGTGTCGAGGTTTCTGGGGTCGATCATCAGAACAGCCTCTTCCTTGGTCTTGTGGCCCTCTGCTACGAGGTCAACTGCGATCTGGAGAGCTGCGGGAGCAGTTCTCTTACCGTTACGGGTCTGGAGCATATAGAGCTTCTCATTTTCAATGGTGAACTCCATATCCTGCATATCATGATAGTGGTTCTCGAGAATCTCGCAAACCTTCTTGAATTCCTCAAATGCTGCGGGGAACTTCTCTGCCATCTGAGCGATGGGCATAGGAGTACGAACACCTGCAACAACGTCCTCACCCTGTGCGTTGGTCAGGAACTCACCCATGAGCTTCTTCTCACCGGTTGCAGGGTCACGGGTAAATGCAACACCGGTTCCGCAGTTGTCACCCATGTTACCGAATGCCATTGCCTGTACGTTAACGGCAGTACCCCAAGAATAGGGAATGTCGTTGTCGCGGCGGTATACGTTTGCGCGGGGGTTGTCCCAAGAACGGAACACTGCCTTTACTGCGCCAATCAGCTGTACCTTAGGATCGCTCGGGAAGTCCTCACCGATCTTTGCCTTGTACTCTGCCTTGAACTGATTTGCAAGCTCCTTGAGGTCCTCAGCGTTCAGCTCAACGTCGAGCTTAACGCCCTTCTCTTCCTTCATCTTATCGATGAGCTCCTCAAAGTACTTCTTTCCAACTTCCATAACAACGTCGGAATACATCTGGATAAATCTTCTGTAGCAGTCGTAAGCCCAACGTGCATTGCCGGACTTCTTTGCCATAACCTCAACAACGTCCTCATTCAGACCGAGGTTGAGAATGGTATCCATCATACCGGGCATGGATGCGCGCGCACCGGAACGAACCGAAACGAGAAGCGGGTTCTCCAAGTCACCGAACTTCTTGCCGGTAACCTCCTCCATCTTCACAATGTACTCCATGATCTCTGCCATGATGCCATCGTTGATCTGCTTGCCGTCTTCGTAATACTGCGTGCAGGCCTCGGTGGAAATCGTGAAGCCCTGAGGAACAGGGAGTCCGATCTTGGTCATTTCAGCAAGGTTTGCGCCCTTACCGCCGAGCAGCTCACGCATGGATGCGTCGCCTTCGGAAAACAGATAGCAATACTTCTTTGCCATGTTTGGTAATCCTCCATATATGAATATATTTTTTGACGAGTTGATCCGTGGCACAACAAAAAGCCGTATTTTGCACTTTGGCACCACAGCACAGGTTATTATACCACATTTTTTTCCTTTTTTCCATAGTTTTTTCCACATAATCGCATTTTCTGTTTGTAAACATTTTATGAACAGTTGGCAATCCGCGCAAAATCGGTTTGACATCTGCTCGGTTTTATTGTATAATATGGTAGACAGTTCATTACAGACACGGAAGCGGTCGATCCTCCCGGATCGGGCGCGTTTTGCGTTGCGGAAAAGCGAGGAGAATTCATGGCGGATATTTTTGATTTGTTCCGTAAAATTGAAAAAAAGGAAGCGGTCCCTGCCACACCGATCAAATGGTTGATCGTGGGACTTGGAAACCCGGGTGACAAATACAAGCTCACGCGCCACAACGCGGGATTTCTGACCATTGACTCTTTGGCGGAGGCATGCGGCGCACGCATTGACCGTCTCCGCTTCCACGCGCTTTGCGGAGAAGCCATGATTGGCGATCAACGCGTGCTGCTCATGAAACCGCAAACGCTGATGAATGCCTCGGGAACAGCCGTGATCGAGGCGGCAGCCTTTTATAAAATCGCGCCCGAGCATATTCTTGTCATCTCGGACGACATTGCGCAAGCCCCCGGTAAGATGCGACTCCGTGCGCGTGGAAGCGCCGGCGGACAAAAGGGACTGAATGATATTATTACACGCATGGGGACCGACGCGATCCCGCGCCTGCGCATGGGCGTGGGGGCTAAGCCGCACCCCGACTTTGACCTTGCCGATTGGGTGCTTTCCAATTTTTCCGCAGAGGAGCTCACCCTGCTCCGCGGCACCTTTTCCACAGCACGCGCGGGCATTGAAAAGCTTTTGAACGGCGATTTTGACGCCGCCATGCAGATCTGCAACTCTTATAAGCCTCAGGTATAATTTATGACTATTCTCACCGAATCGATCCGTCGTGACACCGAATATCAACAGCTCCTGCACACCTTGGAGCGTGATTTTCGTCACAATCCCCTTCCCATTCTTGCATCGGGGCTTTGCGACGGTGCCGCCGATGCCTTTCTCGTCTCGCTCCTTGCGGACAGCGTCTCCTATCGCGGCGGCGCGGCTTTGCTTCTCTGCCCTGAGGAAAAGGACTGCGTTCGCGTTTGCGGTATGCTGGAGCGATATGGCATCCGCGCGGGCTTTTTTATGGCTCGCGATCTCACCTTTTATAACATCACCGCCTCCCATGAGTATGAGCATGAGAGGCTTCGCGTCTTGTCGGGATTGCTTGGAAACGATTATGAGATCATCGTCACCACCCCCGATGCCGCACTCGGTTACACGGTGCCGCCCGATGCCCTGCGCAAGAATACCCTTCGGATCACCGAGATCGACCAGATCGACATCAGCACCTTTGCACGGAGGCTGACCAACGCGGGCTATGTTCGCGTTGACTTGGTCGACAGCCCCGGACAGTTTGCTCTGCGCGGCGGCATCATGGATATTTACCCGCCCTACGGAACCTTTTCCGATCGCGACGGCGGAGCGGTCACAGGGGCATACGCGCTTCGCATCGAGCTGTTTGGCGACGAAATTGACCGCATGGGACTATTTGATCCCGAAACACAACGTATGACACAAGACGTCAGTGAAGCGGCATTTCCTCCGGCGCGCGAGCTACTACCCGACCGTGAAACACTTGAAAAGCTCAAAAAAGCCGTTTTGGCACAATTTCGCGCGGCATCCGATGAACGGGTCTGCGACGAGCTCCTCAAGGAATGTGCCGCGATCGACCGCGCGCTCAATGGCACGGGTGAGCCGGGATTTCTTGACAAATATATCACGCTGATCTATCCCGAGCGCGCAACCCTGCTGGATTATTTCGAAGGCAAGCGCCTGATCCTCATGCGCGGCACAAACGCGATCAACGACCGTCTCAAGGCTGCCACGTGGCATCTCAACCAAACGGTGGTGGATCTGCTCGAAAGCGGCACGATCGCGCCGAAATATGCCGAGTACGCGAAAGAGGACGCCGCCCTTCGGCTCTTTTGTGAAGCCAACGTGACCCTTCATATCGATTCGATTGCCTATAATGTGACCGATCAACGCCTTGCGGGGTTGTTCGGCTTTCGCACAAGGCAAACGGTGTGTTATGCCGACAACGAAGCGCTCTTTCTGGAGGATCTCGACCAATATCTGCGCGGCGGCTATCGCTGTCTGGTCCTCACCGAAAACGAGCCCGAAGCGATCCGCACCAAAACGCTTCTCGCAGAAAAAGGCTTTGTTCTCTGCAAGGATCCCGACGTATTGCCCGATCGCGGCGCGGTTTCGATCCTCTCACGTGACGTTCTGCCCGGATTTGAGCTGATCGTTGCCAAGATCGCGGTGCTCTCGCTCCATCCCGACACACGGGTTGGCGGGCTTTCGCCCGCCGCGCATTCTCCGCTCCGCAGGAAAAAGGCAAAAAGCAAGAGCATTCTATCCTATGCCGAGCTCTCGGAGGGTGATTTTGTTGTACACGAGACCTACGGTATCGGTCAGTATACGGGCATTGAGACCTTGACGTGCGACGGCGTTACACGCGACTATATCGGTATCCGTTATGCGGGGAGCGACAAACTCTTTTTACCGGTTGAAAAGCTCGACAAGGTATCCAAATATATCGGAGCACATGCCGATGACGGCACGGTCAAGCTTTCCAAAATGGGAAGCGACACCTGGAAAAAAACAAAATCACGTGCGAAGGGCGCCGCTAAGGAAATGGCAAAGGAGTTGATCAAGCTCTATGCCGAGCGCATGCGCCGCCCGGGGCATGCCTTCCCTGCCGACGACAGCTATCAAAAAGCCTTTGAAGAAGCCTTTGAATATGAGGAGACCGAAAGCCAGCTGATCGCGGTTGACGAGATCAAAAAGGACATGATGCAGGCCGCGCCGATGGATCGACTGCTCTGCGGCGACGTTGGCTACGGTAAAACAGAAGTTGCACTCCGTGCCGCGTACAAGGCGATCCTTGGCGGCAAGCAGGTGGCGATTTTGGTTCCAACGACCCTGCTCGCTCTGCAACACTATCAAACCATTGTCAGCCGTATGCGCGCCTTTGCCGTGAACGTTGACATGCTCTCACGCTTCCGCACAAGCAAGCAACAAACCAAAACCCTGCGGCGGCTGGCAAGAGGTGAGGTCGATATTGTGGTTGGCACGCACCGTCTGCTCTCAAAGGATATCTCCTTTCACGATCTCGGGCTTTTGATCGTGGACGAGGAGCAACGCTTCGGCGTGGCGCAAAAAGAAAAGCTCAAGCAGTTGGCACAAGGCGTTGACGTACTCTCGCTTTCGGCAACCCCGATCCCGCGCACACTCAACATGGCGATGGGTGGCATTCGTGATATCTCGATCCTCGATGAGGCACCCCTCAACCGCTTGCCGATCCAGACCTATGTGCTTGAGGAGGACGAATTGATCGTTGAGGAAGCGATTCGACGCGAATTGCGCCGCGGTGGTCAGGTATTTTACCTGCATAACACGGTGGAAACCATCAATACGCTTGCCGCAAAAGTCTCCGCCGCGATCCCCGAGGCGCGGGTGACGGTGGCGCACGGAAAAATGGATAAAGAAGAGTTGGAACGAATTTGGGAGCAGATGCTCGCGGGCGAGATCGACATTCTCGTTTGCACCACGATCATTGAAACGGGCGTGGATATTCCCAACGCAAACACGCTGATCGTATCGAACGCGCACCGGCTCGGACTCTCCCAGCTTCATCAGATCCGCGGACGCATCGGACGTTCCTCTCGCCGTGCCTACGCATATTTTACCTTCCCCGCATACCGCGCCATCTCCGAAATCGCGCAAAAACGACTGGAAGCCGTACGTGAATATGCCGAATTCGGCGCGGGCTTCAAAATCGCTCTGCGCGACATGGAACTGCGCGGTGTTGGAAATCTGCTCGGCTCCGAACAGCACGGTCATCTCGACGCGATCGGCTATGACCTCTATATCAAGCTGCTCAACCAAGCGGTGCTTGAGGAAAAGGGTGTGGAGCAGGAGCCCGAAACCGAATGCACGGTGTCACTCAACTTCGACGCTTTTCTACCCGAAAAATACGTGCCCTATCCCGCGCAGCGCATGGCACTCTACAAAAAGATCGCCCTGATCGCGTCCACCGACGACCTCTCGGATATCACCGACGAGTTGGTAGACCGATACGGTGAACCCCCGCTCCCCGCACGCAATTTGTTGCAGATCGCGCTGATCCATTCCCTCGCAGTCCGTTGCGGTATGACCGCGTTGCGGCAGGAAGGAAACGAGATCCACATCTATCCGAAATCGCTCGATTTCGACATCTGGATGCAGCTCTCAGATGAACTCGGACGCCTACGCGTGCTGATGTCGGGCGAGCCGCATATCTGCATGCGTCTGCAAAAAGGCGACGCCGCGCTTCCCCTTATTCACAATTTGTTTGAAAAATATATAGAAATTCGCAATCAAAAAGCATAGATACGTCCACATCCGTTTGGTAAAATATCGGTATCAACTGCTCACGTTGCAAAAAAAGAAAGGATTTCTCCGATGAAAAAGCATTTTTTGCGCCTTCTGGCTTTTGTGCTGGTCTGTGTAATGACCCTGATCCCGCTCGTCTCCTGTGGTAATAAAACCGGACGGGCAATGCTCACGCTGGAGCGTGATGGCATCAAGGTCAGCATTTCGGTCAACGTCTACGAGCTTCTGCTCTCCCGCATGAAGGGTACCCTCTGCTTCTACGGCTACACCGCCAACGGAGTCAATGCGACAAACCCGGCTTTTTGGGATTATTCCGATAAGTTCAACGGAACCGATCTGCAAACCATAGACGAATATTACCGCGGCAATATTTTGAATAACTGCCGCACCTTCTTGGTAGCGCTCTACTTGTTTGAAAAGGAAGGGCTGAAGCTCTCGGCAACCGAGGAGAAAAAAATTGAGGAGCGGCTTGAGGAGCTTGTTCTGACCGA
This sequence comes from Oscillospiraceae bacterium, assembly GCA_015063585.1. Lineage (GTDB taxonomy): Bacteria > Bacillota > Clostridia > Oscillospirales > CAG-272 > UMGS1865. Next base: position 11,900 of record SVTW01000013.1, on the reverse strand, counting down.
CGGCGGCGGCTCCAAAACCAAGCTCAACTCCCTGCTTGCCGCTTACGGCGCGAACTATAACATTCTGCGCGAGGTCTACACCATTGAGGCAAAGATCAAAGCCCTGCAAAATCATCTTTACGGAGAAAAGGCCTCCAAGCTCGGTGACGTGATCAAGCACGAATATATGGTCGAGCATTACGCGCACTTCCGCCAAGTCTTTGTTGCCGCATATCATTACGTTTATGAAACCGACAAGAACGGCGACGTGATCTACTATTACGGCGAGGGCGATAAAAAGGGACATATTTACTACGACACCTTCAACGGTGAGATCGGCTATGACAAAAACGGCAAGGAGCTGGTTGACGAAAAAGGCGACGTGATCTTTTTCGTTCCCGGAACCGACTGCAAAAAGATCGCCTACAATACGCTCGGAACCCCGATTCATGAACTGACCGAGGACGGCTCGGACTATAAAACCAAGGAAATGACGGCAGATGAATTGGCAGAGGTAAAGAAAAAAGCCGAGGATCTTTTCGCGGAGCTGACCGATTCGGATTATACGAAATTTGAGGACGCGCTCACAAAGCACAGCGACGATGCCGCGGAAATAGGCGAATTTGACGACGGATACTATCTGGACAAACGCGTTGACTATGCCGAAACCGGCGAGAAATACGCTTATCTGGATGACATTGTAAACGAGCTTGAATCCATGCAGGAGGGGGAGGTTCGAATGGTCACCTCTGCCTTCGGCTATCATATCATCAAAAAATATCCCTACACCGAAAAGGCTTACGACAATGAAGTGAATACGCAGTGGTTTGAAAACTTCCATTCCAGCCTGATCGAGGAGCTTTTCATGGCAGAGTGTCAAAAATATTATGCCGACATCGTGCTGGTGGATAAAGTGTATGCCGATGCCCCCACAATGAAAGAGGTTGGGGTCAACTATTACTACTGATCCCGCAGGTCCGAAAAAAATCTCAAAAAACTATTGACAAAGCAAGCCGCGTATGCTATAATACGCTCGAACCGCATAAAATCGGGGGTGCTGTCCCATGGAGGACGGCTGAGATGGCAAATGCCGAACCCTTTTACCTGATACGGATAATACCGGCGTAGGGAGATTTCCATAGATTTGAGGGGCGTCGACTTCCCCCGATCAGCGAATTGACCGCACGGAGATTTCGTGCGGTCAATTTTTATTTGGGAGGTGTCAAAATGAGACACACAAAAACACGCGCGCTGTGTGAGTGCGCAATTCTGCTGGCTCTTTCGGTGGTATTGAGCTACATTCCGATCTATAAGCTCCCTTGGGGCGGATCGGTTACCCTTTTCTCCATGCTTCCGCTTTGTTTGATTTCCTTCAAGCACGGCATCAAATGGGGACTCGGAACAGCGTTCTGCTATTCCTGGTTCCAGATCCTGCAAGGCGGTGTGTTTGGCTGGGGACTCACGCCTTTGATGCTGATCGGCTCGCTTTTGCTGGATTACATTCTCGCCTTTACGGTGATCGGTCTTGCGGGTGTTCTGCGCAAAAAGGGATTTGCCGGTATGATGGCGGGCATTGTGTTGGTTTCCGCCCTGCGGTTTCTCTCACATTTTCTGTCGGGCATCATCCTTTGGGCAAATTTGGAGCAATTCGTGGCGTTCGGGCAGGAATGGGTCAACCGTCCCCTCCTTTATTCCCTGGTTTACAATGGCTCCTACATGCTCCCCGAATTGATCCTGACCGTTGTGGGCGCGGCAATCCTTTTGAAGATTCCGCAGCTCCGCCGTTTGATCGTGGAAGGCAACTGAACCATGCAGAATCTGAAAAGCACGCTTTTCGCCGCCGCACTTTTGATTGCGGGCGCGATCCTTGTCGGTTTTTCCCTGCTTGCGGACAGCACGCTGATCTTTTTGGGCTTCGGCTGTATGCTTGTGGGAGTCCTGCTCCCGTTTTCAGGGGCGATTGCAAACTATTTCCGCAGCTTTTCTGCCGAGAACGACGAGCGCGATAAAAAATAAGTACCACTTACATGGTGTCGGGTGCTTCGGACGCAGGCGTTCCGCCCGCGAGCAACGTTTCAAAGCAAAGATCGTCATTGATCTCGATATTCACGCCCGTAATATGCAAAAAGCGGAAAGAAGCGGCATTGCGGTAGCTGGATAACGGGCGGTCAAGCGCGTCGTCGGATTGCGCGCACACCAGAATGTCGTTGCCTCGAAAGCCGCTCACGATCAGGGTGTGGTACCAATCACCGCTTTGACTAGCGAGCTGTACGGCATCGCCGATCATAACCGATTCACGCGGCACCTCAACGGCAATCGGTCCAACGCCGCCGTTCTGCGATCGGAATTCGGGCTTTTGCGTCATGAAATCGTAAAAGAACTCCACACTGCTCCATGCAGGAGCGCGATCGTCTGCCGAGATGTAATACCAACCGAACTCGGGCGTATAGTTCATGGTACAGCTCCCCGCAAGGATCGCCTGTGAAACAAAATTGGTGCAATTGCCGCCGATTCCGGTAAAGTCGACAAAAAGCGGATTGCGGTCAAGTGCCCAACGCCGTGCGTATTCCACCGCGCGCTCGCGGTTGTAGGGCTTGGTGAGCAGCATATGGATCCCCCCTTTGAATAATTCTGCTACACCAAGTATATGCAACGAAAAGGGGATGAGTCAAATGCAAAAATGCATTTGGTACTCACCCCCGACGTTTTTGCTTTGCGGCTAAACACCGCAATTTTCGACTGCTTTGCAGTCGAAAACCGCAAATTCCGCGCTGCAAAAAAGCCTACCGTCGGCTTTTTTGAGCAGAGGCTGCGCCAATGACGCAGCCTCTTTCTTTATAGAATTTCTTTTCTTTACGGGATATAGGTATCCAATACCGTTTTGATATCGCACATGGTCACGTATCCCGCAGACGCGCCCTCGGGCTTGGGTGCATCGCCCAACACAAGGATGTACTCCCCGCCCCCGCTTTTCGCTTTCGCAGTGCAAACAACGTAAGAGGACGTGATAAACGAGCCGGTTTTTCCTGCCGTCAGTTTCACCTTGGAAAGAGAAAAATCCTCCTTCGCATATTTTTTGTAGGTCTCCATGCGACTGCGGAACAGCGTGCTGTAATAGGTAAAACCGAACTCGGTATATACCCCGCTTTCGTTGTAATACCACATGCGAAATGCGTGCTGTGTCAACCCAAGGATCTCCCGGATCAGGTCGCTTTGCATCGCATAAGACATGATCATTGCCATCTCGGTGGCGGTGCTGTAGTTATTCTCACTCTCATGTCCAATGGCATTATCAAAATGAGTGTCGGTAAGCCCCAGCTCAGCCGCTTTATCATTCATCAGCTTTACAAATGCCGCCTCATCTCCCGCAACTTCTTCCACGATCATCACGGTGCAATCCGCCGCCGACTCCATTCCGATTCCGTAAAGCAGGTCACGAATTCGAATCTCGTCCCCAACATCGTGCCCAACGACGCTTGCCTCGGTATAAGCACCGGAACGGGCGTAATCCCAAGCCGCTTGCGAAAGCGTAAGCTTACGGTCCAGATCGGCGGGCTCCAAATGCTCGCATGCGACGATCAAGGTCATCACCTTTGTCAGCGATGCCGGCTCAAACCGTGTATTTTCGCCCAGTGCGGCAAGGACCGCACCGCTCTTGGCATCTATAAGAAGCGCATATTGCGACCCGATCCCCGCGATCAAACGCGTGTTTTCATCGGCTTGCGGGCGCGACGGAACAACGCCGCCCGAAAAGATTTTGGTGTCGTCCGGCTTCGTCGTGTCCTCCTCGCTTCCGTCCCCCGACGAGGTCTCGTCGTCCCCCACCGAAGGAGTTGCCACGGCAGGCGGTGTCAGCGCGCCAATGAGGATCACGGTCAATAAAATCATTTCAAATATAATAAAAAGCAGCATCGCGATGCAAAAGATCTGCTCGTGACTGCCCTGTTGTGCCCTTTTGGGTGCTGTCTGCTTTGTGTTCAATCAACTTGTTTCCTTTCCTGTTTCTACAATCAAAATTGTAACCGAAAAGGCAGCATCTGTCAATAGAATTGAAAAAAGATTTACAAAAAAATTTTTAAAAAATTTTTGAAAAAGTTATTGACATATGTCAGAAATTGTGTTATAATAAGCGTGTCAAGGAAAGAAAGCAAAAATCCGAGACAAAAAACACCGGAAAGGCGGAAACCCATGGCAAGACCCAAGAAAGCACGTGTCATCTGTTCCACCCCACGGCATCGGCAGTTTATCCCGATCGTTGAGAACAAAGAGGAAACGGTCGTTTTAGAAGCCGATGAATACGAGGTGCTTCGCCTTCACGATCTGGAACACCTGAGTCAAGCCGAGGTCGCGGCGCAGATGCTGATTTCACGCCCCACCGTTACAATGCTTTTGGGCAGTGCCCATGAAAAGCTTGCCGACGCGATGGTAAACGGAAAGAGCATCGAGATCGTTGACGGAAACTGCGAGGTTTGCGAGATCGGATGTGCCTGCCCTCCGGAAAAAAAGAACAGCTGCACAAAAAGGCAGCGGTGTGCCGCATCTTGTCGGTATGCACAGCATTGTCAATCAAAAAATAATGAATAAAAACAAAAAAGGAGATTTATTGCTATGAAAAAATGGAGATGCACTATTTGCGGAGAAATCGTTGAGTCGGACGTTCGTCCCGACCTTTGCCCCCTTTGCAAGGCTTCCGGCGAAAAGTTTGAGGAGATCGTAGAAAACGGCGAAATGACTTGGGCAACCGAGCACGTGGTTGGCATCGCGAAGGATGCTCCCGCTGAGATCATTGAGGGTCTGCGCGCAAACTTCCAGGGTGAATGCACCGAGGTTGGTATGTATCTGGCAATGTCCCGCGTGGCTGCAAGAGAGGGCTACCCCGAAATCGCACTGTATTGGAAGGAAGCCGCTCTTGAGGAAGCTGAGCACGCTGCAAAGTTTGCAGAGTTGCTCGGAGAGTGCGTATTCGATTCCACCAAGCAGAACCTCACGGTTCGCGTAGAAGCAGAGAACGGCGCAACCGCAGGCAAGTTTGAGCTGGCTAAGATGGCAAAGGCGCTCAACCTCGACGCGATCCACGACACCGTTCACGAGATGGCAAAGGACGAGGCTCGCCACGGCAGAGCGTTCCAGGGTCTCTTGGAGAGATACTTCAAGTAATATACATTGAGTAATTTTGAGGGGGGCTTTTGGGAAAGTTCCCCCTCTCACACTAAATAAGCTTCTAATAAGGAGGAGGATTATGAACGACAAAATAAAGACATTGCTTAATGAGCAGATCAACAAGGAGCTCTACAGTGCGTATCTTTACGTTGATATCGCAAATCACTACGATGAGCTCGATCTCGACGGTTACGCAAACTACTATATGATCCAAGCGCAGGAGGAGCGTGATCATGCCCTGTTGTTTATGAAATATATGCAGAACAACGGGTGGAAGGTCACCCTTGAGGCGATCGCCAAGCCCGACAAGACTTACGAGGGCATTCTCGATCCCCTTGAGGTTGCCGCCGAGCATGAGCGTTACGTCACAAGCCTGATCAACGCCATCTATCACGAGTGCTATGAAGCGAGAGACTATCGCACCATGAAGTTCCTTGACTGGTTCGTTGACGAGCAGATGGAGGAAGAGGATAACGCCGATTCGATGATCAACCGTTACAAGCTTTTCGGAAGCGATCCCAAGGGGCTGTACGCTCTGGATCAGGAATATGCGGGCAGAGTCTACACCGCGCCCAGCCTCGTTCTTTGATCCAAAATGTGCAGGATAGAATCGCTTTCCTTTTACAATTACAGATAGCAAAAAAAGGGCTGCCTCAGATTTACAATTTGAGGCAGCCCCTCATTTTAAAAAGGCGACGGTTGGCTTTTTTGACGCGCGGAATTTCGTTTTTCGATCGCTTATACGGAACGGCGTTCTTGTGCATTCTTTCGCGCATGTTCCCCGCCTTATTTTTCTTTAAACAGATTGCGATATTGCATCGGTGTCATTCCCATATGCTTGAAAAATGCTCTGTGAAAGGTATTGATTGCGGAAAAACCGCTTTCCATCGCAACGCTTGCTATGTTTTTTTGCGGTTGCTGCGAGAGCAGCTTTTTGGCGTGCTCAATACGGTAGAAGGTCAGAAGCTGTGAAAAATGCACTCCGGTTAAAGAATGCAGCGCGTGTGACAGATATTTTTCATTATACCCAAACAATTTGGCAAGCTGACAAAGCTTGATCTCTTCTGTATAATGCGTGGAGAGATAGGTCACAACCTTTTGCAGCAGAACTCCGTCCATGCAGTTGGCTTCTTCAAATTGAGAATGTTCCATAACCTTTTCGGCAATCAGATTCAAAAGCCCGCATATTTTCAGGCGTTGATCTTTTTTCAACAAATATAGGCTTTCTAAAACAGCGGATAATTCATCAGCGGGAATTGCCGAGACGACCAATCTTTTCCCTCCTATTGCGGAGAAAAACAGGGGGATAAAATCATTGGAAAATACGGCACAAACAAGCTCCGCGTTTTGAAACGCATATTGGTGAACGTAATTTGGCGGAATCCAGATAAATTCATTGGAACGGAGCTTGCTGTTCCGTCCGTTTATCCAAATATCGCCCTCGCCTTTTTTACAATAAAGGATCTCACTGTATTCGTGGAGATGTAGCTCTACCCACCAATTTTGATGAAATTTGCTGCGGAAGTCAAGCGTTCCGTTAAAATTCTCGTTATGATATTTCATATGCATCACCTAACCTTTTGGAATAATTTTATCATGTTTTGGCTTTTTTGTCAATCCTATATCTGTTACAATATAAAAAAGGAATGATAAAGCACAAGAAAAAATAAAAAAGGAGGACTCTTGCATGCGATGGAGTAAAGAAAAAATTTGGGATTGGTATAATGCCCGTCTGTGGATGCGCGGCTGTAACTACATGAGTGCAGACTGTGCCAACCGCGTGGATCAATGGCAGGCGCTTGGCTTTGAGGAGCGCTTCCAAACCACCGAGGAAGAACTGAAGCTGATGCAGGAAACCGGCTTCAACACGGTTCGTCTGATTCTGGAATACGTCGTTTGGAAAGAAGAACACGACGGATTTATGGAACGATTTGACCGCTATCTGTCGCTCTGCGCCAAGTACGGCATCTCCTGCATGATCGTTCTTGCCAACGATTGCATGCCTCCCAAGACCGAGCTTTGGAAGGCACCCTATATCGGTGAGCAGACCTATGATTGGGGTTATCACGGAGGAAAAAAGCACTCTCAGCACAGTACGATGCACAAGGGGCCCGCACCGCATTTCTACCTGGATGATCCCGAGACCCGCGAGGATTATTTCCGCATGGTGCGCGAGATCGTAACAAAATACAAGGATGATGAACGCATCTGCATTTGGGATATCTACAACGAGCCGGGTAACAGCCGTCGGGGGGATATTACCCTTCCCAATCTGAAAGCATTGGTGGAGATCGTGCGCGAGGTCGATCCCATTCAACCCCTGACCGCGGGATTGTTTTCTTTTCCCGAGAACCGCGCGGATCGGTCACGTGAGATCGATCGGTATATTTTAGAGGTCTCGGATATCATTTCCTATCATTTCTACGGAAATTATAACCGTCACGTCAAGATCATTCGGGAGCTGAAAAAGGAAGGGCGTCCGCTTCTCAATACCGAGTGGCTCGGCCGATGCTTGCATAACGATATCTTCTCGCTCTTTCCTCTGTTTTATCTGGAAAAGATAGGTTGCTACAACTGGGGCTTCGTGGCGGGAAAATATCAGACCTACGAGCCTTGGGAAGGCACTTGGCAACGCTATGCAAACGGCACCGAACCGGATGTGGATTTCACCAAATGGTTCCACGACCTCTACCGCCCCAACCATCGCCCCTATGATCCCAATGAGATCGAGGTGATCCGGGAATTCTGCGCGTTGGCGGATGCGGAATTTGAAGCTTCAAACAATGAAACACTTGATTGAGCTTGCGCGTGGTGATTGGAGCGCTGTCATTGATCTGACCCATGGAGCAAACTGTATTTCTTTACGGAATAAAAAATACGATGCAGCGTTGCTTCGCGAGCCCCCGAAGGACGGAAAGCTTGATAATCCCTATCTTTACGGAATGCCGATCCTGTTCCCTGTCAACCGAATCGAAAACGGCAGGTTTGCGTTTGAGGGCAGACAGTACGTGTTTCCGATCAATGAACCTTCAACCGGCTGCCATCTGCATGGAGAATTGCATCGAACCGCGTTTGAACCGATTGCAATAAACAAGAGTAAGATCAGGTGCCGCTACGCCGCGACAAAAAGCCGCCCGTATCTCGCCTTTCCGCACGAATTTGAGATCGTGATGGAATACGAATTGAAGGACGACGGCTTTTATCACACGGTAACGGTCACCAATCTGTCGAATGACAACATGCCGCTCTTTCTCGGCTTTCACACCACCTTCAACACGCTGTTTACCGGCAATAGCCACCCTGAGGATATTCGTGTTTTTGCCAATATATCCGAGGAATATGAGCGATATATGGAAATCAATTACCTACCAACAGGCGTAAAGCTCGCCTTTGATGCCACGTCGCTTTCCTTGGCGGAGGGGAGGTACAAGCCCTTTGAGGAAAAGGCAAGCCGCCACTACAGGGGGCAAGGGGAAATGTCGCTGACAGATGTGGCAATCGGCTTGCGTATGGTTTATGAAAACGACACAAAATACGCTTTTCGGCTGATCTACAACGGCGGCAGGGACGGATATATTTGTCTGGAACCGCAAACCTGCCTCGCCAACTGTCAAAACGCCCCCTTTTCAAGAGAAGAAAGCGGATTTGATTTTTTAAAGGTCGGAGAGAGTAAGTCCTACTGCTCAAAAATCTATTTGGAGGATATTTGCAAATGAAGATCACTTGGCTTGGACAAGCAGGACTTTTATTGGAAACAAAGAACGTAAAAATCATTATTGACCCTTATCTGTCTAACAGTGTGGAAAAGATACAGCCGCATTTTTGGCGCAGAGTGCCTGTTGACGAACGCTTTTTGGCGATTCGTCCCGACGTGATCGTACTGACTCACGATCATCTCGACCATACCGACCCCGACACCCTGAAGCATTATCTCGGTGAAAACACCGAGGTCTGTGTGTTGGCATCGGGAAACGCGTGGAATAAAGTGCGGCGGGAATTTGGAGGAATTCAAAACAACTACGTGCAATTCAATCGCGGAACCGAGTGGACCGAAAAAGGCGTGCGCTTTCAGGCGGTATATGCAGAGCACTCCGACGACTGCGCCATTGGCGTTGTGATCCATGCCGAGGGAAAGACCTATTACGTGACGGGTGATACACTGTATCATGAACGGATCTTTGACGATCTTCCCGCTCATATCGACTGTGTGTTCCTGCCCGTGAACGGTGTGGGGAACAATATGAATATGGAGGACGCCAAGCGCTTTTGTGAGCGAATAGGCGCGGTTGCCGTTCCCATGCATTGCGGTCTGTTTGACGAAAAGGATCTGCATGATTTTAAATATGAAAACAAGGTCGTTCCCGAATTTTACAAGGAGATCAAACGGATATGAAAATAACAAGGCTTGAAATAATTAAGGTAAAGCCCCGCTGGATGTTTTTGAAAATGCACACCGACACCGATATTTACGGTCTTGGTGAGCCCGTGCTGGAAGGACATTGCAACGCTGTAGAAGCCGTGATCAAGGAGTTTGAGGACTATCTGATCGGCAAAGACCCCATGATGATCGAGCATCATTTGCAGGCGCTCTACCGCGGTGGTTTTTACCGCGGAGGTCCTCTTATGCTCTCTGCCATCAGCGGAATCGAGCAGGCAATGTGGGATATCAAGGGAAAATACTACAACTGCCCCGTATATGAGATGCTCGGCGGCAAATGCAGAGAAAAGATCAGAATGTATACGCACATCAAGCGTACGGCAGCGGTTGGAGAATTCTCTGTGGAGGAAATGCTGGAGATTGCCGATCAACGTCTTGCCGACGGATATACGGCACTCAAATATTCGATCATTCCGCCAATCAAGCAGGTGGACACCCCCGCAAACACCAAAGCACACGTTGAGCGCTTCGCGCGCATCCGGGAGCATATCGGTTGGGATATTGACCTTGCCATCGATTTTCACGGCAGAGTAAGTCCCGCAATGGCTCTCAGACTTGCCGAAGAATTAAAGCCCTATATGCCCTTCTTCATTGAAGAACCCTGCCTGCCTGAGAACGTGGACTGCATGGTGAATATCGCACGTTCTACCACCATTCCGATCGCGGCAGGCGAACGCCTTTTCAGTAAATGGCAATACAGAGAGCTGATTGAAAAGCAGGCGGTCAGCATCGTTCAGCCCGACATCTGTCACTGCGGCGGTATTTTTGAGGGACGAAAGATCGCCACCATGATGGAGCTTTATTTCGGCTCCATCGCGCCTCATAATCCCCTTGGTCCGATCTCACTCGCCTCTTGCTTGCAGGTTGACGCATGCTCGCCGAACTTTCTCGTTCAAGAGCACCCCGGAAATCCCGACAAAGGCGATCTTGGTGTCGGCTACATCAAGGAGCCCTTTGTACTCCAAAACGGATATATCGACGTCCCCACAAAGCCGGGACTTGGCGTTGAGCTTGACGAAGAAGCGATCAAAGAAAAGCTTTATGACGGAAAATGGACAACTCCCCGCCAATATTTTGAGGACGGAAGTGTTGCCGATTGGTGATGAAAAGGAGATAGGGATCAATGAAAAAATCGGTTTTTGTAACGGGAGCGCATGACGGCACCGGCTTTGCCATTGCCGAGCGCTTCGCCAAAGAGGGATACGATGTGTTCGTGGGTAGCCGCGACAGAAATAAAGCAGACTCGGCGGCGGCAAAATTGCGTGAGAAATACGGGATCTTTTCAAAGGGGTACGTTTATCAAACGACCACCCTTGAGGAAAATGAGGTAAAGGAAATATTTGACGATATTCGGGCAAGCGGATATTTGCTTGATACACTCGTATTGAATGCCGCCAACCTTGGGATCGGGCAGGTAAGCCTTGAAGTGGATATCCACGATTTTATGGGGGTATATACCACCAATATCGGTTGGAATTTTCTGATGGCAAGAGAAGCGGCAAAGCAGATGAAGGAAAAGCATAAGGGCGCGATCGTATTTATCGGCTCCAACTCGTCTGTCAGAGTAACCGAAAACAGATGCGCTTATTGTTCATCGAAAAGCGCTATCAACGCAATGTCAAAGTCCTTTGCCGTAGATTGGGGGAAATACGGGATTCGCTCCAACTGTGTTCTGCCCGGCATGATAAAAACGGTTCGTTGGGAGCAGAATGTGAATAACGCAAAATACTGTCTTCCCAATTATACCCCCATACACGATATTGCCAGCTTTGAAGACGTGGCAAACGCGGCATGGTATTTGGGAAGTGACCAGTCTCGTAATACGACAGGAGCGGAGATCATCGTGGACGGCGGCATGCTTGCCCAACTGACGCCGAATATCAACAGAGAGCTCTGGAAAGAATAAAGCTCATTTGCCTTTACAATAGCAGATAACTTACACAAAGGGGGTGAGTCAAATGCAAAAATGCATTTGGTACTCACCCCCGACGTTTTTGCTTTGCGGCTAAACACCGCAATTTTTGACTGCTTTGCAGTCGAAAACCGCAAATTCCGCGCTACAAAAAAGCCTACCGTCGGCTTTTTTGAGCAGAGGCTGCGTCATTGGCGCAGCCTCAGTTTTATTCGCCTTGGCGAGTGATATTGCTTCGCAGTGATATTCGGCTTACGCCGAGTTATATTCGCTACGCGAGTTTGGGAGGCGAATAAAATATCACTGTGAGGCGCAGCCGAACAATATCACTACACGGCACAGCCGTATAATATCACTCCGACGAAGTCGGAATATCACTCTTGTTTTCTCTGCTGATTTATGATATAATAT
>SVTW01000082.1 GCA_015063585.1 Oscillospiraceae bacterium | reverse complement strand
AATTTCACGTCACGATATGAAAGCGCAATTCACGATATTCAAAATCTGATTGCGTTTCATTACAGAGATGCTTCAAGGAATCCATATTCTATGGATAACTTAATAAAGATTTTATCATTGTGGCATGATAAAAGTATTAAATAATAGCTGGCATCTTTTTTGTCAACACACCTCAAACAAAAATCCGTTCTCGTAAGAGAGCGGATTTTTGTTTGTATTATTCACTATTCATTATTCATCATTCATTATTCATTAACTGAACGGATTTTCGAATGAATAATGAAGAATGAAGCCGCTTCGCTGATGAATAATGAATAATTACGGTAGCTTTTCGCTTGGGCGAAAAGCATTTTTTATTTTATAGATTGACAAGTGAGAGGTTTTGTGGTATAATTAACCCAACAACACGAAAGGCGGTATTATTATGAAAAAAGCAGATGTTCACGTTATTGTTGCTATGTTAGCTACACTTGTTTCGATGTTTACTGTTATGGCGATGATGTTTATGCGCTTTTTCGGGTAAAGGAGTAGACTATGGGAGAGAATAAAAATTTCTTTTGGATTGTTTGCATTATAACCGCTATAGGTGCAATTTATTGGTCTGCTATATCTATGTTGCAGCACTCTAAGACAATATTTACTGTCTTTTTGATTGTCAATATTGTGGTACTTATTGTTGATATTATTTGTTTCATCATTGATAAAAAGAAAAAACGCTAAAAGAACCATTTTCAAGCTGGCATCTTTTCTGTCAACACGAGCCAAAAAATTCCGAAAGCATCTGCTTTCGGAATTTTTTATCCAAGCCGCAGGCTTGGCATATCATCAGCCCCTACGGGGCTGGATATCATCACGGCAACGCCGTGTATTTCATCACGCGCCAGCGTGTATTCCTCTGCGGCTTGATGATATACAACACTTCGTGTTGATGATATGCAATTCCTTGCGGAATTGATGATATACACGCCTTCAGCGTGATGGGGACGCGCAAAGGGATTGACAAACCGCCCCTTTTATGCTATAATGAAACCAACAATATGAAAAGGAGTTGATCATTATGTCTGCAACTGTACATTTTACAAACAAACTACACCCAAAACAAAATATTGATAGGAGATATAATGATCAAATTACAAGGGAAAAGGAACTCCGCAATTATCTTTGCGGATAAAATTGAAAAACCAACCAAAACACAAATATCTGAGCTGCTACGCGAAGAAGCATACGCGGATAGCAAAATACGTATCATGCCCGATACCCATTCGGGAAAAAACGTTGCCGTCGGCACAACAATGACCGTAAAAAATAGAATTGCGCCCTCTCTTGTGGGCGTTGATATTGGATGCGGAATGGAAGTTGTGTTTTTGAAGGAAAAAGAGCTTGACCTCGAAAAGCTGGACGGAGCAATACATGCCCTCGTTCCTGCCGGCGCAAAAATACACGATATTCCTATAACCTTATTTGACTTTGACACTTTGCATTGCAAAGACCATGTCAATTTAGAACGTGCCCTTAGAAGTATCGGGACGCTTGGCGGCGGAAACCACTTCATAGAGGTAGACCGGACAGAAGTGGGCGAGCTTGTGCTTGTCATCCATTCCGGTTCGCGTCAGTTGGGAAGTGATGTTGCAACCTATTACCAAGATCAAGCATACAGATATCAATGCAAAAAGCAAAGAAAACGAGCACGTCAGAGTTATTACGATGATGCTGATGCGGCAGGGGTTATTCGCCAAAAGTCTAGTCAAAATTCTGTTCAGGTGAAGCGCGAAACAGCCGTTCTTGAGGGGAGCTTATTGGAGAAATATCTGCACGATCTTGACATCGTTGTTTCCTTTGCCGATCTGAACAGACAAACGATTGCAAAACTTATTTGTGATCATATGGGGCTCGCCGTAACGGATCGCTTTTCGTGTATCCACAATTATATTGACACAGAATATATGATACTGCGCAAGGGAGCGATCTCGGCTCGTCTTGGCGAACGAGTTATCATACCCTTGAATATGCGGGACGGTGCACTGCTGGGTGTGGGAAAAGGAAATCCCGAGTGGAATTTTTCTGCTCCTCACGGGGCAGGTCGTGCCTGTAGCAGAACAGACGCAAAATATGCTTTTACGGTAGAAGAATTCAAGCGAGAAATGGAAGGAATTTATACAACGACTGCCACAGAGGGTTCTATTGACGAATGCCCCATGGCATATAAAGCCCCTTCTCGAATATTTGAATTTATAGGAGATACCATATCGGATTACGAAATTATAAAACCGATATATAATTTCAAATCCTGCTGATTTCCGAACATTTCGTTGGCATCTTTTTTGTCAACGCACCTCAAAAACAAAAGCACTGCTCTCGCAGTGCTTTTGTTTTTGGAAATGATGTTTGCCTTCGGCAAATGATGTTGGCTTCGCCAATGATGACGGCTTCGCCTAATGATGCGTGGCTTCGCCACATTTTATGGCAAACATCGCATCATTGCGGCACAAAGTGGCGCAACATCATATTTGCTAAGCAAATGCATCATATCGCCGCAAGGCGATGCATCATTTAATTCCCCCTCGGGTCTTGAAAAACACCGAAAACTGTGCTATAATAAACCCAGAAAGGCGGTGGATTGATGAAGACGTTTTGCTTTACCGTGGATGACAATATTCGTTTTTTCAAGGAGATTACCGAGCAGGGCTTGGGAAGCATTTTTGAGCATCCTTATCTTGCCATGCTTCGCCGTCTGCACGAGCGATTTGGGGTGAAGATCCAGTTGAACCTCTTTTTCAAAATGGAGGGCTTCGAGCTCTCGCAAATGAGCGATCGGTATGCCCCTGAGTGGGATTCCGTCTCCGACTGGCTCAAGCTTTCCTTTCATTCGCAGCTGGAAAACTCGGCTCCCTATGAAAAATCGGGCTATGACGAGGTGTATGCGGATTGTCGCGCGGTGCATGAGCAGATTCTGCGCTTTGCGTCTCCCGGATCCCTTGCCAAAACCACCACCGTACATTACTGCAGGACGACCTCCGAGGGGCTTTCCGCGCTTTCTGACAACGGGGTTCGAGGTCTGCTTGGACTGTTTGGAAAGGCAGACGCGCCGCGCACGTCGTACAGCCTTGACGAGGAAAAGGCATCCGCGCTCCGAGGCGGAGAGATCCTTTCCGTAAACGGCTTAGCCTTCGCTTCTCTGGACATGATCGTAAACACGGTAAAGATGGAGAAGCTTTTGCCCAAATTGGAGCTGCTCCTTCCGCGCGATTCGATTCGTATCATGATACACGAGCAGTATTTTTACGCGGATTATCCGGCGTACCAGCCTGACTTTGAAGCCAAGCTGGAATGCGTGTTCGGTTTTCTTTGCGAGAACGGCTATCGGAGCCTCTTCTTTGAGGAGCTGATCTGAGGAGCCCTTGGAGCATTTTCTCCGTAGCGTGTGAAAAAATATCGTTGTAATATTCCAAAATCAGAAAGGTGGTACCGTTATGATTAAAAACGTGGTGTTCGACTTTGGTCAGGTCATGATTCGGTTTGAACCGTCGTACATGGTAGGAAAATACGTGTCCGACAAGGAGGACGCGGCTTTGCTGGAGGAGGTGGTTTTTGACCGCCTGTACTGGGACAAGCTCGATGCGGGAACGATCACCGATGAAGAGGTGGTGAGCGCCTGCCTTGCACGTCTTCCCGAACGGCTTCACGCCTGCGTTCCCCAAATCTACTACAACTGGATCTACAACATCCCCGAGATCGAGGGCATGGGAGCGCTTGTGGATGACATCAAAGAAGCCTACGGCGTTCGCGTGTTTCTTCTTTCAAACATCTCTACCTACTTTGCCGAGCACGCAGGAGAGATTCCGGTTCTGTCAAAATTTGAAAAGTGCATTTTCTCCTCTGTGTGCGGATGCGTAAAGCCCGACCGCAAAATATTCGAGCATCTCTGCGCCGCCTGCGGAGTCGCGGCAGAGGAAACCGCCTTTGTGGATGACAACGAAAAAAACATACGCGGCGCAAACGATTTTGGCATCACGGGCATTCTCTTTGACGGGGACGTGAATGCCCTGCGCGCATCTCTTGACGAAATTTTAGGGTAAATTCCATCGAATTCCCAAAAATATCAATTCCCATGATTGACAATACTCCTTGGGCATGATATAATTGGAAAGGATAAGGATCGAGCGCGTGGCGCCCCAAAATTCCGCGGCATTCGCCGCAAAGCATAGGAGGACTTTATGATCAAAAGATGTGACCGATGCGGCAAGCCGCTGACCGAATTTGAGACCACCTTCCACGAAAAAGCCAACTCTCCCTCTGCCGTATCAAGCAAATGCTGGATCTGCTCCGGTGCAGAGCTGGAGTTTATGGACGGCTACACCGATAAGCCGCACCATAGGGTAGAAATCCTTGCGTGCATTCTCGCCATTGCGCTGATTGCGGTGCTCTTTATACCTCTGCTCCCCTATCTGACCGAGACCGAGCTTCCCGTTGGTCTGAGCGTTTATGCCTACGCCATTGTGATCGTCTATTTTGCCATCGGCACGTTGGTCACGGTGATCATCCGCCGTCGCGGACGCAAAAAGCCCAAGATTCAGGAATGGGATCCCCCCATGGAACGCTATCAGCATACCTACGGTCCCAACACCGATATTTACACCACCAAGATCAACCGTGACGGCGATTTCGTTACCACTAAGGAGACCCGTCTAGGCGGTAGCGTTGACGATAAGTGGGGCGCGCACGCATCCTCCGGTTCCTCGGTTCTCGACGGTGTTTCCAACGTTTACGGCAAGCTGATCACGGTCTTCTTGCTTCCCTGCCTTTATCTGCTGGCAGGCGGAACCTTTGCCTTTTGGGTGCTTCCCTACATCCTCATTATGATGGTGCGTGACAGTGCGGCAAAAAGCCGCAACAAATCGGTTCCCAAGGATCTCCAGCGCGTCTATCGCTATTGCCGTAAGATCTACGGCAATGAGCCTATCTCCTACGATGACAAGGCAGGCTTCCTCGTCAGCCGCGAAAAGCATCGCACCAAAAAAGTCGAACAAAAATCCGGCTTCCTTTCTCATTATCAACAGTCGGCAAGCGATGACTCCGCGCCCTTCTTCTACACCTGCAAAAACGGAATTTCCTATATGATCGTGGATTATAAGAAAGATCAGAACAAAAACTTTGGCACCACCTTTTTGTTGGTATCGGACGGCGGCAAGGAGCTGCAAAAGCGGATCGTGGTAGGCAACGGCTTTGTCCCCACCGATCCCCGTAATTGGGAACGGGAATGGAACGAAGCAGGCGTCAGCAGCTATGCCAAGGAGCATCTTGACTGGTACGAGCAAAAGATGCGAAAAATTCTCAAAAGCACAAAGAAAAGCCGAGAGATCGTAGGTTGATCTTCATGAGAAATCACACAAGAAAAAAAGCACTCTACGGGGTGCTTTTTTTCTTGACATTCCGTTCTTTTCATGCTAAAATATATTCATCAAAACAAATAAAGGAGAACGAAAAAATGTTACTCATCAAAAACGGACACGTAAAAACCATGGCAGGTGCCGACCTGGAAAACGGCGCGATCCTCATCGGAGACGACGGAAAAATTCTGCGCGTTGCGGAAAATATTGAAGAAACTCCAGACATGACCGTGATCGACGCCGAGGGACGTCTTGTTACCCCCGGATGCGTGGAGGCGCACTGCCACATCGGTGTGCACAACTCCTGCCTGCGCTGGGAGGGCGCGGACTACAACGAAAAATCCGATCCCATCACCCCTCACATGCGCGCCATCGACGGCATCAACCCCATTGACGAGACCTTCACGGAGGCCCTCAAGGGTGGTGTAACCTCCGCCTGCACAGGTCCCGGCAGTGCCAACGTAGTGGGCGGCACCTTCGCCGCTATTAAGCTGGTGGGCAAGCGGGTAGATAAGATGATCATCAAAAACCCCATCGCCATGAAATGCGCCTTCGGCGAAAATCCCAAACGCTGCTACGGCCAGGGCGCCAAGAAGAGTCCCATGACCCGCATG
>SVTW01000081.1 GCA_015063585.1 Oscillospiraceae bacterium | reverse complement strand
CCACGGGGCGAGGCTTGTAATGGTCTTTGCTTGGGTATTTTATGATAGGCTCCCCTTGGGGGGAGCTCCCGACGGAGTCGGGTGAGAGGGGTTCAACACAACACAACACAACGAAAGGAGGCGCAAATATGCGGATTTTAATTGCGGAGGACGATCCCAAGTTGCTCAAAAGCCTTGTGCATATATTTGAGATGAACCACTATGCCGTGGATGGCGTGGATAACGGAAATGATGCCTTCGATTTTGCCTCCTCCGACGAATACGACGGTCTTGTGCTTGATATTATGATGCCCGGTATGGACGGCGTGACCTTGCTGAAAAAGCTTCGTGCAAACGGAATCACACCGCCTGCGCTCTTTCTGACCGCAAAAACAGAAACCTATCAGAAGATCGAAGGCCTTGACGCAGGGGCTGACGATTATCTCCCCAAGCCCTTCTCAACGGGGGAGCTTCTTGCCCGTGTTCGTGCGATGCTTCGCAGAAAGGACAATTTCACCCCCGATCTGCTCACTTTTGAAAAGCTGACACTCAACCGTTCCACCTACGAGCTTGTTTATGACGGCAAAACACAGGCACTCAGCGGTAAGGAATTTCAGGTGATGGAAATGCTGATGCAGAATCGTGGTATCATTGTTACCGCCGAGCAGCTGATCACACATATCTGGGGATGGAATACCGACGTGGATACGAGCGTGGTATACGTTCACGTTTCAAATATCCGCAAAAAGCTTGATTCGCTTTCCGCTCCCGTGTCGATCAAATTTGTCAGAAACGCAGGCTATACCTTGGAGGCGACCGTATGATCTACAGACTTCAAAGGAAATTCATTCTGATATGCACCGTGTCGGTGCTGACGGTCATTGCCTTGGTGTTCGGCGTTATTCTCGTACTCAATATATCCTCAATGAATAGAAACATGGATATGCTGGCAGACCGAGTATCCGAGGGCGGCGGTAGATTCCCCGGCTCTATGCAGGAAAAGCCTCCTCACGATAAACTGCCCCCTAAGAATGATCAAAATTTCGATTTCATCACCCCCGAAACACCGTTTTCCACACGCCATTTTACCGTATTCTTCGATAAAAAGGGGGAGGTAGCGAGAACCAATACCGAGTCGATCTACGCCATAGACGAGGATACGGCGATCGAGTACGCCGAAAAGGTGATGAAGGACGGCGATGAGCGCGGTTGGATAGCGAGCTATCGTTATAAAGTATTTTCGACCGAAATGGGAAATGGAGTCGTGTTCGTTGACGGCAGCATGAGCCGTTCCTCGCTAATGCAGTCAATGACGATCGCGGGGCTCGTTCTGCTCGGATGCGCCGCGCTTGTGCTGATACTGATATTCCTACTCTCAAAAAAAGCGGTAAAGCCGATTGCCGAGAGCTATGAGAAGCAGAAGCAGTTTATCACAGATGCCAACCACGAATTGAAAACTCCGCTTACATTGATCCTTGCAAACCTCGATATTGCCGAAGCTGAGCTTGGACAAAACGAGTGGCTTGACGATATCCGCTCTGAAGGACACAGAATGACAGAGCTTGTCAATCAGCTTGTCGCACTTTCCCGTATGGACGAGGAAGGACAGCTTTTGAACATTACCAAGGTTGCTTTGGGTAAACTCGTTGCCGATACAGTTGCTGAGTTTGAACCGCTTGCAAAGGAGCGAGGCAAAGCACTCACCTCAAACATTGAGAAAGGAATATCCTATTGTGGTGACGAAGCACTCTTGCACCGACTTGTCGGCATTTTGATGGATAACGCCATTAAGTATTGCGATCAGGGCGGTGAGATCACCGTGTCGCTCCAAAAGGGCAGACGAATCACGTTGACGATCGAAAACACCTATACCGCTGTTGGCGAGCTTGAACTCAACCGCTTGTTCGACCGCTTCTACCGTGCAGATAAAGCAAGAAAATTTACGGGCGGTTACGGTGTAGGACTTTCAATGGCAAAAGCAATCGTCGAAAACCACAAAGGTGAGATCACGGCGTACAAGAAGGACGGTACGCATATTGGATTTAAGATCGTATTGTAAAAAAGATAACCGATTGATCAATCTCGTTGAGTGAAGCCAAATTTGCATTTATATGAAAATGCCGCAGGAGAGAAATCCCCTGCGGCATAAAATATTAGAATAGAATGTGAGGTGCTTAGGGTCTCGCCTTTGGTTGTACCTTTGCATCTTTTGCTTGAGGTTCCGCTCGCGGATCGCCTCCGGTTCTGCCTGTGCTATAGGGGCACAGTCCTTGCAGTATGCCGGTCCATGGGGCATCATCCTTTTGCATCGAGGGCATGGCTTTAGAATCATAGGCACACCTCCCCGAGCTTATTTGTTCCCACCAACCCACCTTCACCAGCGTCTCCTATGCCGGCTCTTTTCTTGATTCCATTATACTGCGGATGTGTGTTCCCTCGCATTCCATCACTGCACAATTGGCTTGTATTTTTAGGCTCGATTTTCGACCCGATTTTTGAGAGGCGGAACAACGGAACGAAAAGGCACGCGTTTTCCTATAAAACCCTTATACTCTTGCTAACAAGCCATTTTTTCCAAGACCATGGGTATTTCTTAGAGCCATTGTTCCAATTGTTCCATTGTTCCAATAGATAGAAAAAAGCCCCATTTCAATAGGGGGGTGGGCATTTTTTGAGTTGGAACGAGAGGTCTCGAAAAGTGGAACGGAATTTTGCTTGTTCCAGGTAACTGTGGGCGCCAGGTAAGTTCAACCTTGTTCCATCCCCTTGTTCCAAGAGTCTGTTCCTCTTTTTCGGGCATAAAAAAAGGCCCCGGATGGCTCTTGGGGTTGACAGGTTGCTTGATTCTTTCGCTTTCTTGTATACAAAACGTCTAAAACCGCGATTGGAATTTCATGTAAATCGAGAATATTAAAAATATGATAATTATGGTAAAATTACATTAGGTTTTGTACCTACATATACCTGTCAGGCACACAACTACCTCTTTGTCATTTTTTGGAGTTTTTGCAAGAAAAATCTCAATGTATTCGCACTGTAGGTGTTAATCGTGTAGGATATTGGAAATTGGACGAGCATACTGCTAGATCCGGTTTTTGGTTGCTGTTTGCAAAATCTGCCAACAAGAGTATATTGAAAATATTCCCATTTTTATATAAAATATGTATGTGGACATATGATTGTACACAAAAAAGGAGATTCTATGAATATCAGTAAAATAATCAGCAAAAATCGAGCGAACCAAAAAATGTCGCAGGAACAGTTTGCCGAGGCACTTGGTGTGTCCCGACAGACCGTTCAAAAATGGGAGACAGGGATGACACTTCCCGACACCGAAAATCTGATGAAGATTTCGAAAATGTTCGGCGTCTCTCTCGATGCGCTTGTGTTCGGAAGCGGTGTGCGTGAGCAGGAGGAGAAGCGGCTGATTGATGATTTTCAGCCTGACTATACATCTATCCCCGCATGGGAGCTCTATTCGAGTTCGGAGCAGATGCGCGTGGAATATAAGCAATGTCTTGACGAGGGTTTGGACGTCGCTGAATATGAGGATTTGTTCAAAGCGACGGTAAAGCTCCCGAGAGGTAAGCACCGAGAGGCGATTGCGAACGAGATCTTCAGGATGATCAGAGAGGCGAAGTTAATCGAGGACTATCCCTTTGAGGAGCCCTCCGATTATGCAGAAATCCGCCGACTGCGCGACGGCTATGTGCCCGAGGGGATCATCCCCGATACCAAAACGCTCGAGAAAAAGATTCGCGGTGCGTGGGTTGGGCGTTTTTGCGGTTGCTTTTTGGGCGCACCCGTGGAGTGTTGTCGGAGAAATGAACTGATTCCATTCCTCAAGCAGACAGGGAATTATCCCATGCATCGCTACCTGCGGTCCTCCGATCTTTCTAAGGAGATTCTACGGAATTATAAATTTACCTTTTATAAAGGAAGTCAGTGTAGTGATCTTGTCGATCATATGCCGTCAAATGATGACACCAACTACACGGTCATGGCGCAGATGATCGTGAAACGCTACGGCAGAGATTTTACTCCTTTTGATGTGTCCCGACTTTGGCTCAGTGCGCAGTGCAAGGATGCCTACTGCACAGCAGAGCGCGTGGCGTTCCGCAACCTGATCCTTGGCTACAATCCTCCCGAATCGGCAATGTACAAAAACCCCTATCGAGAGTGGATCGGGGCGCAAATCCGCGGAGACTATTACGGGTATATCAATCCGGGAGATTTCGAGACCGCCGCTGATATGGCATGGCGTGACGCTTCAATTTCGCACGTGAAGAACGGAATCTACGGCGCGATGATGGTGGCGGCAATGATCTCTGCTGCGGCTGTCACCGACAATCTGCAGGCAATCGTCCGTGCGGGTCTTGGTCAGATCCCAAAAACCTCTCGTCTTTACAAGAAGTGCACGCGCATTTATCGCATGCATGAGGAAGGCAGAACCGAGAAGGAGGTGTTTTCCGACATTTACCGTCGCTACGATGACACCGACAGCCACGATTGGACCCACACGATATCGAACGCCGAGATCGTGGTTGCCGCACTGCTATACGGCATGGGCGACTTCGCACGCTCGATCTGCATGGCTGTGGAGGTTGGTTTTGACACCGATTGCAACGGCGCCACGGTCGGCTCGATCCTCGGTATGCGCGGCGGCATTGATTGCATTGGAGAGGAATGGAGGCGCCCAATCGGAGATCGTCTTGACACCTCAATCTTTGGTCTCCCGAGCATCACGATCGACGAGCTGGTGAAAACCACGCTGGAGCAGATCAATCCCCGTTGACGCACACCTCATATTCAAGAGGCTCATATGTGAGCATGACCTGCTGAAAATAGAAAAGAAAGGAACGTAATTATCATGAAAACATCGTTTTTGAGACTGTTGGCATGTTTGCTCCTCCTTGCAATGTTTGCAGGGACGCTAATCGCCTGCAATCCCGCATCCCTCCCAAACGGAGACCCAAATGAGAGTGATTCCACGGGTGGCGACGAGACCACGAGTGGCGACGAGACCACGGGTGGCGACGAGACCACGAGTGGCGACGAGACCACGGGTGGTGACGAGACCACGGGTGGTGACGAGACTGGTTCGGCTGAGCCAGAGGTCACATTTTCGGGTGTTTCCTACACCGAGGATGGCAAGGTCATTCTCACCGATGAGGTTCTACGCGATAAAATCGCGGGCTCGTGGGTGGCACAGATGGCGGGCGTGATGTGGGCATACCCCACCGAGTTTAAATTCCGCAACACCATCATCCCCGCATCCTCTGTCCCTTCGTGGGATTCCATGAGCATCAACGGTGCTTTCCAAAACGATGACGTTTACACCGAGATTCCCTTCGTTGCCGCCATGGCAAAGTACGGCATCGACGTCACGATCGACGAGGCAGCTCCCTATTGGCGCGACAGTCAGTTTAGTCTCTTCCATGCCAACTATCAGGGCAGATACAATCTCCGCCGCGGCATCGAGCCTGCGCTTTGCGGTCACTATCTCTACAATTATCACTGTGAGGACATCGACTGGCAGATCGTGGTCGACTACATGGGCAATGTCTACCCCGGTCAGCTCCCGGCGGCGGGTGAGAAGGCCTTTGAACTGGGTCATATGATCGGCTACGGCGACGGTGTCTACGGCGGTGTCTTCCTCTCCACCATGCATGCCATGGCTTTTGCCGAAAATGATCTTGAGAAGATCATCGAGGCAGGCATCAACGCCGTCCCCGAGGGTACGAAATACCGCGAGATCCTCGAGGATGTCAAGGCAGCGTACGATGCGGGCAAGACATGGTCGACTTGTTGGCGTACGATCCAAAACAAATGGGGGGACGACGATAATTGCGTTGAATACAACGAAGTCAAGCTGCAGGACTTCAACATCGATGCAAAGCTCAATGGTGCCTATATCCTAATTGGTCTGCTCTGGGGCGAGGGCGATTTTGAGTCGACTGTGGAGATTGCAATGCGTTGCGGTCAGGACAGTGATTGCAATGCAGCAAACGCGGCATCAGTGTTGGGCACGCTCTACGG
>SVTW01000012.1 GCA_015063585.1 Oscillospiraceae bacterium | reverse complement strand
GGTTTTCGACTGCAAAGCAGTCGAAAATTGCGGTGTTTAGCCGCAAAGCAAAAACGTCGGGGGTGAGTACCAAATGCATTTTTGCATTTGACTCACCCCCTTTTATGATTCCGGAAAGCACAAATATTCGAAACTGTATTTCGGGTTCTATACACCGTACTTGATTTGGATCCTCTTCAATTTATCTCCAAAGGGTTTGGATAAAAAGAACAGGAACAAAAAATTGGATATGGAATATAGGAGCGTGTGTGGCAGGGCTGTGATGATCGCGGTTCGATAGACCGTTATATCAAGCCCGTCATAATACCAGATCACCGTCCAAAAATCCATTGCCAGCGAGAAAACAAGTCCGGAAAGAACGCCGAACAGCAATAAAAGGGGGCGGCTCTTTTTTAAGGGGGTTGACAGATATCCCGCGATAAGGCCGATCAGTCCCCACGCGAGCATTTGGAATGGGGTCCAAGGTCCTTGTCCAAAATAAAGATTGGAGAGCAATGCCGAAAACGCGCCCACCGCAAAGCCCGCCTCACCGCCAAGGTAGATCGCTGTGATTACCGTCAGGGCAGTAACGGGCTTAAAAAACGGAATGAACCGCCCGATTACCGAAAGCGCGATCATGACCGAAACGATTACCATTCTTCGCGTTCCGATTTCCTTTTTTTCAAAGCCCGCAAGGAACAAAAGAACCGTTAAGACCGCCACAAACAGCGAAACAAAAATATGCCTTCTATCCTCAAGCAAAAGAGTCCCCGCTATCGCGGCCGTTGGGATCAGAAGAAACGGAATGAGGATTTTAAAAGCTCTGCGAAGCCCCGGTGACTTGATCTCAAGCATCGTTCGTCTCCCTTCTGCCGTTGGCTCTGCAAAGCGCGGCTACGTCTGCTACCGTAACCGCATTTTCAAAGATGCCCTTTGTCATACGCGAGGCGGCGGTGGTGTAAAAGCTGTTTTCCGAGAAAAAGGCACGCGGAGTCCCCTCCGATACAAGCTTGCCACGGAAAAACAAGGCACAGCGGTCGGCACAGGACGCGGCAAACTCCACGTCATGCGTTACGATCAGAACCGTTACGCCGCTATCTTTGAGTTGACGCAAAATTTCTATCATCATCGTTTTCTTTTCGGCATCAAGCCCCTTTGTCGGCTCGTCCATCAACAGCAGCCGCGGCTTGGTTGCAAGCACCTTGGCAAGTGCCAAAAGCTGCTGCTCCCCGCCCGAAAGATCGTACGGGTGCTGATCCAACAGATGCGACAGATCGAACGGAAGCGCGGCGGGATCAACCTTTGCGTCGGCAAGCTCCTCACGTACACTGTTGCAAAGAAAGACACTTTGAATCTCCTGCGGCAGGAGCGTCAGACAATTTTGATACAGCGTTTGCCCCGCATAGGCTTTGAGAGGCTTTTCAAATACGCAGATCTGCCCACTGTATATTCTGCGTACTCCCGTGGCACAGGAAAGTGCCGTCGTTTTACCGGACCCATTTCCGCCGAGGATACAAAAGATCTCGTTTTCATAAACGGTAAGATCTAATCCCCGAAGCACGTCGGGGAGTCCTCTTTCATAGCGAAAATAAACCGCTTTGAATTCCAACGCCTTGCGTGCACTGTGCGTGTATACGTCCTCCCGAATTGCCCGAACCGTGTTTTGATACCGCGTTTCAATCAATCGACGTCCTTCTCGAACGGTCAGCGGACATTCTCCGCGCTCTGAGAGCGCATGATACAGTCTTGCAGCCGTTGGCATGGAGTCAAGCAACGAATCTTTGGCACCAAGCCCTGCAATTGCCTCTCGCGGCGTGCTGTTTTGGATCAATGCGCCGTCCCGGATTACAAGCAGGCGATCGCACATGGGAATCAGCTCCTCCAAACGGTGCTCCACAAGGATCACCGTAAGGGAAAAATCACGGTTGAGTTTTTTCAGCGTGCCAAAAAAATCCGAGGTGGCAATGGGATCCAGCTGAGAGGTTGGCTCGTCAAGAAGGATCAATTCGGGGTTCATCACCATCACCGAAGCAAGGTTTAGGAGCTGCTTCTGTCCGCCTGAAAGCGTTGAAACGTCGCGCTCAAACCAATCCTCAATGCCAAAGTAAGATGCCATTTCGGCTACCCTGCGTGAGATCACGCTTTGCGGAAGTCCGAGGTTTTCAAGCCCGAAGGCAAGCTCGGAATAAACCTTGTCGGTTACGATCTGCTCGTCGGGTTGTTGCGCGACAAAGCCGATCCGCTCGGGGGATACCGCCGACAGCGGCATGCCGCCGAATCGAATTTCTCCGCTCTCACTCCCCTTTGGCGCGATCTCGTGCTTAAGGAGCCGCAGCAACGTGGATTTTCCGCTTCCCGTTGCGCCGCAAAGCACAACGAATTCTCCCGCATTGACCGCAAAGCTGACGTTCTCCACAGCCGAGCGCGTGGCTTGCGGATATCTGAAATTTAAATTTTGGACTGTAAGTATCGCCATCTCAAGCTCGCCTCCGTTTCGAAAAGGATCGGCAATACGCTCAGAAGCCCGTATGCCGTGTAAGCCACGATTCCAAGCGGTGTTAAGTCTCCCGCCACAATGCTTGGATAAAATGCAAAATCAAGCCTGCCGAGCAGCATGCCCGCCAATGTCAGCGCGGCGCATGCAATGGTTCCCGTCAGAACCAACGCATCGCTTTTTCTGAACTGATAAAGCGTAAAGTAGGTTCGTTTGTGGGTTCCGTATCCACGCGCCGCCATGCTGTCGGCTGTGGTGATGCCGTTTTCAAGCGCCCACGTGATCAAAATGGAAAAAACACGCAGATCGCTCTTGACTTTATCAAATACATTATCTTCCTTATACAAACCGAGCGCGCGTTGCGTCTCGGATATTTTTTTCCATCTGTCTTGCAAGAGCGCGACGTAACGGATCCCCATGGAAAGGATCAGGGCGAGCTTTGGGGAGAGCGATCCGAACACGTAAAGGAGCCGATCCCTTGTCATGATCTCGCTGAAGCTACGAAACAACAGCAACACCGTGAGCAGGATCCCCGCGCTGACCACACCGTAAAGCATTGCCTCCAACGTGATCGGGGCATCATTGAGAACAAACAGGACGGTTTTGCCGTTATGCGACGTTAAGGGGTTGAGCAATGCCAAAAGGACAAACAGAAGGAGATAAAACAGATAGGTCCGCACCGAGCGGTGTCTGCTTTGTATCAAGGAATAGACAAACGCGCCGAAAAAACCAAGCAGCAGGAGTATGGGATTCTGCGAGAACATTAAAATGCCGATCACCGACAGAAAATACACGGTGACCACAATGGGATTACAATTTTCAAATGATCTCATAAGAATCTCCTTTCTCGCGTTTTTATTTTTGATCCTCGCCGAGGTTCAGACTGTAGTACCACTCGATCACATCACCGTCTCGGAGCTTGTATTCCCCCGCGCCCACCGAGGGACGCTCGCCATTCACCAGATACACCCAGCCCGAAAGATCGCCGTAATCGAATTCATACAGATATTGAATGCCCGAAATGTAAGCGTAGGTACCGTTTCCGTTATTTTCAAGCTGTATGCGGTATTTGCGTGCGGCTTCGGTCAGGATCGTGTAAACGCTGTCCCCCTCGGCAATCGCAAACGTGACCCGATCAAGTATCACTCCGTCCTCGGGTATATGCGCGGCACGTCCCGCTACGGTGTCACACCGAATGGAGAGCGTAACGCTGCCGATCACATGTTCTTTCGTTGCGTCCTCCTGATTGTAGTACCCGTCCGCCGATCGAAAATCCGTGACACACACAAACACGATCGCCAACCCGCACAAAAGCAAAACCGCAAGGTAATTTTTAAAGTGCCGTTTTTTCAGGACAAACAAAAGAACACAAACAATGCCCCCAACCGCCGCCAAGATCAAGCACACCCAAAGCTTCGCATTCCCGAGCGGCAATTTTTCGGTTTCGCTGTCTTTTGTGGAGTCGGAATCAACCGCCTCCGAACCGATCGGGGCGGGCTTTACGTGCTCGGGATCGGCATTGTCAAGAAGATAAATGGAGGAATGCCCCGCCTGAAACCGCAAATACGCGACGATGGCAAAAAAGGTCTGCGCGGTTGCCGTTTCATTCAAATCACCGCCCTCCATATGGCAGAAGCCGCCGTTCGGAAGCTTGTATTTCGCAATTCCGCTAAAAAGCCCGTTTTGATTTTTGAAAAACCGTTGATCGGTCGCGCCGTCTATCCCAAGCGCGGAAAGTGCCACGAGCACCTGCCCCGTGCTTTCGGGATTTGGCATGCCGTAACCCGAATAATCACCGCCCTCCAGCTGAAGCGCGGACAGGTGGGTCAGTGCCCGGTCAATTGGCGTTCCCACATCGGCATCGGTTGCGCCGTGGGGCGCGAGCGCTTGCAGTACCATTGCGGTAGAATCGGCATCGCCCTCCTGCCCCGTAACACTCCAACCGCCGTCCGCGCATTGCAACGCAAGCAGCTTTGCCTTTACCTCAGCCGCCGTGTATTGCGCGCTTTCGTAGCCGTTATTCAAAAGGTGGAGACCGAATACCCAACTCATCAGCCCCTGCTTACCGATCGAATCATTCAGCGTTTTTGTGATGTAGCCATCGGTACTGCCAATGGCGGCAAGGCAGAGTGCGTATTTTAATCGTGTGGAGGCGGAACTGACCTTGTTTTCACGGAGATAGTCAAGCAGAGCCGCCTCATAGCTTGAAAAATCATATTCTCCGTACTGTGCAAGTGCCAAAACATACCACTCCGCGCCAATGCCCGCGCTTTGCGTCAGATCTCCGTTGATCCAATCTTGAATCTCGGTTGCGTTCTGACAATCCAGAATTCCGTCAAACAGATCCTGTGTCTGCGCACCCGCAGGAAGGCAAACGACGGAGACAAGCAGCCATAGTGCAAGGAGACACGAAAAAAGAGACCTTGTTTTTCTCATTCGTTACCGCCTCCCTCGCCGTTGCATTTTGGGCATGTCCGCCGCTGTTCCCGCTTAGCGGCAGTTCTTTTTCGTTTCGCGTACACACGCTTCTCCTTGTTTTTTTGCGCTCTGTCGTCCTCTCTCGGCGGCTTTACGCCTGCCGCCTCCAAAGCACGCGGCCAAGGTCCCAAAAAGGATTTGATCGCGACGACCTCGCGTTCCTCAAAATCCGAGCGTTGAGGAAAGCGCGAAAGTCCCTGCGCCTCCAGCTCCCGATATTTCTTTTGCAGGAGCACCATGCAGTCCTCCCGCTTGTATTTTTGATCCGTCATATGCCCCTCCAAAAAACAAAAGCGCTTTTTACTGTAAAAACAATAAAAAGCGTAGCGATCCTGTCAGAAGTGATGGGTATAGTACACCCCTCCCCCTGACAAAAAACGGCTACGCTTTTCCTATCCAAAAACGAGATGTGCACAGCGCCCGGCGCGGTACACACAATTGCCCTCGCAAATGCTCGGTGAGTATTCCGACTTAAGAAAGCGTTGTTTCCATTACGGTAATGATAGTTGCGACGGATTTGCACCGAACTTCCCTCTGATCTGCCAAGCGGCAGAACCAAGCTGCGAAAATAATTCTGTTGTGATGTCTGTATTATAGCATCTTTTTGGTGGAATGTCAAGGCTGACAGGCAATAAAAAGACAAAAATCCACCTCTCCCATCGAAAAAGATAGGAGAGGCAGATCTTACTGAAAATTCAATTTCGGAATTATTTTCCGTCGGTATCCTCAAAATATTCCGGAGGCGGTGCGTCGTCGCCGCGTGCGTCGGGCTCAAAATAGAACGCACTGTCGTCCTCGTCGTCGGCGGTGGTGTCGCCCTCTGCGGGTTCTTCGCCCTCTGCGGGTTCTTCGCCCTCTGCGGGTTCTTCACCCTCTGCGGGTTCTTCACCCTCTGCGGGTTCTTCGCCGTCGGTGGATTCACCGGCCTCAGCGGACTCGGTGTACGCAACACCCTCGGAGTCCTCCTCTGAGGGTACGATTTCCTCATCTGCATCTGCAAACACGTCGTCCACGGGTGCTTCGTCCTCGGTGGGAGCAAACGCAACGTATTCGTCATACGTGTCGACCGCTTCGGCTTCTTCGGAGGGATCGGCAGACACCGCCACCGCGTCCTCATCCGCATCCTCATCATATGCCCAAATGCCGTCCTCATCGGAAGCATCTTCTGCTACCGCATCCTCGGTAAATTCGGATTCTTCCACATCCTCACCGTCGGGCTCGGCAAAAAGGTCGGTTTCCGCAACATCGGGATCGGCTGCATCGACAAATTCGTCGGGCAAGGAATAGCGCGGATTCGCGGCAGGCTCAATAAAGCCGTATTCCTCGTCATAAAACGCCTCAACCTCATCTGCTTCGGATTCCGCATCGGCTTCGGCAAACACGGTGTCATCCTCCACATAGTCCTCGGTGCTCTCCTCGGTTTCGGTTGCGGTCGCCGTATCGGCATCTGTATCTGCATCGGCATCAAACGCTTCTTCCTCAAAGAGGCTCATGGCGATCACGGTGCCGTCATCGTCAACCGGCGTTGCGTCGAGCGGCTCGTCGGCAGGGATCTCCTCGAGCTCGGTCACGGGAGCAACCGTTTCAGCAGGCTCGGAGCGAGTTGCCTCATAGGTGCTGTGCCGTCTTCTGCGGCGGCGGTAGAACACCTCGGAGGAAAGGAGCAGGTACATCAGGATAATTTGAAGCAGGATCACAAGTCCGCCAAGTACCATTACGGTTGTAAGCGCGTTATCGGGCAGGAAGCGGATCGTGAGAAGCACGGTGGGAAGAACGGCTACATGAGCGCGCACCTCTCTTGCATGCTTAGAACGACGGGAGATCAGCAGAATAATACCGATCAGCTGGCAGAGCAGGATCACGCCAAGGGATACGATCAATCCGGTGAGATTGACGGTGGGATCCCCAAGGATCACAAAATCGGTCACGTAGGGCGCGCGGAACACCAAATCGTTTCCGTCCACACGGGTCTCAAGCACCTCCAGCACGCCTGTCTTTGCATTGTAGCAAGCAACCTGCAGACCGCTGATGCCGCGCAGATCCTCGGGAAGGATCAAGCGGATCTCATACGTTCCGTCGTAAGCGGTATAAATCGCGTTATTGAGGCTGAGCTTCATGGTGTATGCCGCCATCACGTCAAGCGAACGGAGCGATTCCACCGCATCCGCCAGAAGCATGGGGTTCCCCGTTGCTACCGAAATACTGCCGCTCTTGATCGCCGCGTCGATCGTGTCGATCAATCCGGAAATCTCGGACAAACGGAGCTGGGAAAGGATGGTTCCCTGCGGCAATCCCGCCAAACTGATCAACTGCATATTGCCGTTTTGGAGATAGGTCAGCTTCACTGCCTTCATCG
This sequence comes from Oscillospiraceae bacterium, assembly GCA_015063585.1. Lineage (GTDB taxonomy): Bacteria > Bacillota > Clostridia > Oscillospirales > CAG-272 > UMGS1865. The sequence goes on along the minus strand of SVTW01000012.1, from coordinate 38,425 downwards.
CCGAAGAACCGGTGTTATAAACCGCGGTGATCTCATCGGGGGTCAATGCCGCCTTGATCGATGCTACCGCCGTGTCGCAAAGGGTACGGATCGTATCCTCGCTGCTCTCATTGAACGCCTCGGTTTCGATCAGCGAGTTGCGCAATGCGATCAGCTCGGCAATGCGGTCGTCCTGACTCTTGGCAAACGCAACCTCGCTCATCACGCGGTTGTAAATGCCCTCCAGGTCGTTGTAGAAGGTTGCCGAAGGATACTCCAGCGCCTTTGCTTCGTCAATGGCTTGTTGGATCAGATCGTCCACCATCTCGCCGTCCCCGTAGGTTTCGCGCAGGTTTTCCAGATCCTTGATCTTCTCGTTAAGATAGTTCCCCGCGTAGGTCTTTTGCACAAAGGGACCCTCTACACCGTGGGGATGGTCGCCGTCCGCCGCTTTCACGCGGATATAGACGTTGTAGATTGTTCCGGGGTTAAGATTTTGGAACATATACGCGCCGTCGGAGCCGACCTGCATGGACGCGGCATCGATCCAAACGAGCGTGGAAATATCGGAGTTGACCGAAATGGCAAACTCATAGAGATAAACAGAGGGATTGAGCAGGATCGAGATCGTGCGCTCGGTCTCATAAATGCTCTTGACCTGATTGTGTAGCACGGGCATTGTGGGACGCGCCGCAAGCGTTACGACCTGCGGATCGCTGTCTGCCGTGGTAACGCCGTCACCAAAGCTTTGGATCGATACGTCTTCTCCGAAAAAGCTCTCGGGAATGGTGATTTTTGTCTCCTTTGTATCGTTGACGTAGAAAACACCGTTTTGCACGCGGATCATCAGCGTTTCGGCACCGCATTGGATCTGATAGGTTCCGTCCGCGATCTGACTTGCCGGCTTGAATACTTCGTTTACGTAATCGACCGTAAAGGGCGTTGTTGTGATCATCTGAAGCAGGGTTGCATCCAGCTCGCTCTTTTCGTCGGGAATCGTATATTGGAAGGTAAAGGTCTTGACGTGCGAGATCTTCTCGCCCTCCCAAGCGGTTACCTTATAGCCCGCGTCTGCCTCGATGCGGATCGCCACAACCGTTCCGAAATCAAAGAACATGGGGGTTCCCGTATATTCGGTGCCGTTGAGATAGATCTTCGCGTTGACCGCATGAACGGTCACCTCATAGGCAAGCACGTCCCATTTTGCATAAAGAACGGTATCCTCGGCGATCTGCCATACGCTGCCCACAAAGTTTCCTTCGGCATCGATCAGATAATCGGTACCGTCCTTTGTCAACGTAAAGCCGCAGAACGCATGGCCCTTTCGGGTGGGCAGCATTGCCTTGAGCGCGTCGGTATTGACTGCCGTGTCGAAGGTAACGGTCATTTTATCAAGACCCGCCACCGTTGCGCCGTTTCCGTCAAAGGTCACTTGATAGGAGTTTGCCGTCCACTGTGCCGTCAGCTGAATGTCGGCAACGTAGGTTTTGGCGGACAGCGTGCAGGCACCGTTTACAGGGGTGAGTGTTTCGGTCTTGCCGTCACAAAGAAGGGTCCAGCCGGTAAAGGTGTAGCCTACGCGAACGGGGTTTTGGATCGTCAACTCACGGTCGTAAACGTATTCGGTCACCTTTGTAAAATCAAGAGCCGATTCGTCCGCGCCGTTCCAATCATATTCGATGGCAAAGGTCTTGGGAGTCCAAACCGCTTCCAGCACGATCTCGTTGTTTTCGTTTCCGTTTGCAACCGAGACCTCATAGCGCGCCAACGTCAGCTGTTCGATTGCCGAAAGACCGAGATTGCCGACCTGTGCGGTTACGTCGGTTTTCACGCCGTCCTTTTGGATATAGACCTTCCAGCCCGCAAAGGTGTAGCCAACACGTTCGGGCTTGAGATCCACGAAAGAGGTTGCCGCATTATATACGTGCTTGGTGGGATAGGAAGCGGTGTCCGCAACCTCATCCAGCCCCTCATACAAAATGGAATACGTGATCGGCACGTAATAGCGGTAGATCTTGTTTGCCTCCGCATCGGCTTTTACCTTGGGAAGCACCGTATAATACTCGGATTTCTCCGCATAGTCGCAGAAATCATAATAGCCGACGTATTTTTTGTAGCCGTCCTTATCAAAGGTGGCTTTCACACTTCCGTCCTCATTTGCCTTTTGGTCGGCGTCGTTTCCAAACAAGCCGCTGATGTTCAGCGTTCCGTTCTTTTCAGCCCATGAAACAAACGAAACAACACCGTCAACATCCTTATTAACGGGGATCATCGAGGTTCCCGTGGGATCGTACTCGTAATCGAAACGCGTAACGGTCTGTGGAAGACCTTCCCAGATCGGCTTTGCATACAGCGTGTCGCCAACGGTGGGATAGCTTCCCGTGGGGAATGAAACCGAATTGCCCGAAATGGTGTTGAGCTGGAAGGAGACGTCATTCTTGTCGTAAATCAGCCAACCCGTAAATTTGTAGCCCTCCATGGTGGGGATCGGCAAGGAGATCACTTCATCTGAGCAATAGTGATATTGAATGGTGTTAAATACCAGATCGTGTGACAGCTCTGCGCTCTTTTCCTCAATGGTGTAGAGCTTGGGGGTTGCGGTGAGCTTGAATTTCACGTTTTTGGTGATCGGGGGCTGATAATGAATGCCCTCGCTGTCGGTATCCGACGCTGCCAATCCCTTTTCGGTCTCCACGTCGGTCAGAGGCGAGAGATCGAAGCCAACCTTCGGGATCACGAGAATTTCAAAGGTTCCGTAGTTTTTGGGAACGTAATAGAGCTTACTGTCAAGCAGACTCGGGCTGAGCACCTTGCCGTCTGCCGTAAGCTTTAGGGTGCAGGCATCTGAATCGTATTCAAACGCCACCTCGTAGGTCTCGGCTGTGGCGGCATAGACAGCGAGCGCCAACGCAGAGAACGCAGTGAGTAAAAGAAGCAATACCACCGCAATTTTTAAGGTTATTTTTTTCATCTGCTCGCCTCCTTATCTCACCACCACGATATCACCGTTCGCCGTTCCGATCGCGGTGATCGCGTCCATGGTAAAATGATTTGCTTCCACCGTGAAGGACTTGGTCAGTCCTCCTCCGGTATAGATCTTCAGGGTTGTTGCCGAGGGAAGGATCAGCTCGCGTTCCTTCAGCGTTTCAAGATTGATCACGGCGCCGTCCGGGAAAAACGCCTCAAGAGACGCAATGTCCACAACCGCCACGTTGGGGTTGATCACCCGGCGCGGAGCGGGTGCAGGCTCCTCAACCGGTTCCACCACCTCTACCGATGCGGGGCGGCTCGCCTCCTCGTCCTCGGCAGCAGGCTCGGATTCTTCGATCTCCTCCCATTCCGCAAAGGATTCCTCGGTATATTCGTCCGCCTCGTCCTCTTCATCCGTTTCGGGCTCGGCAAAGAACAGCTCCTCGTTTTCCTCGGCTTCTTCGGTTGCTTCGATTTCGTCCGATTCTTCAACTTCTTCGACTTCTTCCGTTTCCTCCGTTGCGTCTTCGTCCTGCACGTCGGCATCGGTTGTCAGATCGCCCCAGATATCAACGGATCCGTCGGTCTCGGTCTCGTCAGCCGTCCCGTCCTCCGATGCGTCAGCAGTCTCGGCTGCCTCCGTTTCGATCTCCACCGCGTCTGCCCCGTCCTCGGAAGTCGGCGCGGCGTTTGCAGCAACGTCGGAGGGCTCCTCCGCAGACTCTGCCTCAGCGGCGGGAAGCGCGATCGCCTCGATCGGCTCGGTTGTTGTAATCACACGCTCGTAGCTCGGCTCGGCGTTTGCGTAATAACGCTCGGTATAGCGCATCTCGGTGATCTTCACGGTCTCACGCGTGATCGATGCGGCAGGCGCGGGCGCGGCGGTGGGTTCGGGAGTCGGCTCAACAACAGGCTCCTCGATCGGTGCTTCCTCGACCTGAGCCGGTTCCTCGGGGATCGGCTCGGGCTCTTTTTCCTCCATGACCTCGTTATCAAACTCCCAGGAGAAGTTTGCGTTGGCGGGGATCACGCTATCGTCCTCATCGGGAACCGCGGGCACGTGATCGGGTGCCAGCTCGAAGGAGGTTGCGGGCTTTTCCTCACGAATATATTCCTTAATGAGGTTGCGCGCCACGAGATTCTCGGTGGTGTCAAAGGGATACTGTGCTTCATAGTCAACCGGCTCGATATCAATGGGAGAGAGCCCGTGCTCCTCACACACGCGTTGGATCAGCTCCAACGCCCATTTGAACTTACGCGGAGTGCGAAGCTTATATTGGAAGGGGGTGTCGGCATATTTTTTCTTGCTTCCAACGTCCTTTCCGCGGTAGACTGTTCCCTCAAGGCTTGCGGGATCGAGTGCCAGATAAAGCTCCAGAATACGTGTCTTTACGTTGATCTTTGCAATCGGAGTGCGTCCGTTGTGGAAGCTGTCGGCAGTCCAACTGATACGGTTCTTGGTTCCCTTGTAGGAAAGCAACGCGTTTTTCAGCTCACTGTAATACTTTTTGATATTGGGGCGTGCCTGAATCAGTTTTGCCTCAAAGCTCTTGCGGTAATGCGCCACAATGTAACAGCCTGTTTTTTCATCAAAGCCGATGATCCGCTCGTTTCCTGTGAAGTGATCTCCCTCGGTATCATTTTCCTCGTCGTCGCGGTCCTCATCGTCCTCATCACCCTTGCCACCGTCTGCGGTCAGCTCGTCATCCTCGTCCTCATCATCCTCATCGTCCTCAAGCGCATCGGCTGCAAATACCGAAATCGAATCCCCGTCCGCATCCTTCTTTTGCGCGGGAGCCTTCTCGTCGGCACTCGCGTCACGCTCGTTGCGCTTTTGAAGCTCGTCCAGAATATCCGAAAGCTTTTCCATCACCGCTTCATTCGTTGCGGTGTTTTGCGCGGACGCCGTATCAGCGGCGGGCGCGGGGGTTTCCTTGTAGACCTCTTTATAGGTTTCGGTGACATATTTTTCAACGATCTTATAGGGATGAGATCCATCCGCAAAGGCGGGCTCGCCGTCGGCGGGAGCCGTCACGGTCTCCACGCGGCTCACAGGTGCTACTGCAACCGCGTCTGCCGCGCTGTCGGTCTCCTCGGCACCCAGGATCTCCACCACAGGCTCGGATTCCTCATAGATCTCTGCGCTGTCAGTCTCCTCGGCAAATACGTCCAAGGGCTCAGCCGATTCTTCCGCTGCCTCGGTGTAAGCCTCCTGCCGCTGCTCCTCATCAAAAACAGTATCCGCAACCGATGCCGCCACGGGGGCATCCTCCTCGGGAAGCGTTTCAGCGGATTCGGGCTGTGTGGGTCTTGCACGGCGCGCCGTCTCCTCCTGATACCACCCCGACGACGCGAAATCGTATCCGCGCACACGGAGAATGATCAGAAGAACCAAAAATACGACCGCGAAAAGTGCCGTCAGTCCCGCAAGCACCGTCAGCGTCAGGTAGGTTGACTGCGGAACGGCACCGAACAACAAAAGTGCGGCATAGTCAGCGTGGTTCGAACGGCTCTCCGCATCCTCCTCTGTCCGAGAGAAGCGTCGGTTGCGAGCGCGCACGAGCTTGCTGATCAGAACACCGATCCCCGCGATCTCCGCGCCGAGGATCAACGCCAACACTGCGATGGCGATCATAAACCCGGTATTGGAAAAGGATGCACCCAATCCGGTTGAAAATAATAACGAAAAATGCAACGTTTTCGTCCTCCGTTCCGTAGTTTTCTTATCTGCGGCAGGGCCAATTTTTTTCCGTTTCCGAAAGAAATTGGTACTGTTAGTAATATTGTACCACATTCAGCGCATAGAATCAATAAGATTGGGAAAAATAATTTGATTTTTTTCACGACTTTTTTTCAAAAAATACCGCAAAATGCAAGGAAATACCGCTTTTTTCGGAATTATTTTACAATTTTTAAAACGAGAGAAGGCGTTGCGGCAAATTCGGAAGAATTCGCGGCAACGCCTTCTCTTTTTCCATACACGCGCGCATAAAATCACGCGGTAAAAGCAATCATTTTGTATCGTCCTCGTCGATATCGTCGGCGAACACCTCAGCCATGGTCATATGCTTATGCGGCTCGGGTGCCTTGGGGGTGATATCCCCTGCCTTGACGAGCGCGATCTTGGTAAGCATAGGACCAACCATTTCGTAGATCATCACGGCAAAAAGCACAATGTTGCGAACCGTTCCGCCCGTGGTCAGAAGCGCGGCAGCTGTAATGGACATGCCGATCGAAACCCCTGCCTGCGGCAAAAGCGTGATACCGAGATATTTGACAATGGGTGCGGAACATTTGGTAAACTGCGCACTCCAACGCGCGCCCAAATATTTTCCAAGCGTGCGGAACACAATGTAAATGATGCCGACAAGGATCACGGTAACGTCCTGGAAAATGCTGAACTCCAGCTCTGCCCCGCTGATGACGAAGAACAGCACGAAGATCGGCATGGTCCAGCGGTCGGTTTTTGCCATGAGCTCCTCGGCGCTGTCACAGATATTGCAGAAAACGGTTCCCAGCATCATGCAAACGAGCAGAGAGGAAAAACCGATTTTCAAACCGCTATCAAAGGTATAGTGTAGCTTGGAGAATGCGATGGTAAGAATAACAAAGGTAATGGAGAGGCAAAGACGCTTACTGTTGGAAAGGAACATGTTCTCCACGCCCGTGAAAATAACGCCTATGATCGCACCGAGCAAAAGCGAGAGCACAACCTCAAGGAGCGGGTTGACCAATACCGAGATCACACTCAGCGTGCCGCCCTCAAGTGCTTGCGCGACTCCGATCGAGACCGCAAAGCAGATCAGACCCACCGCGTCATCCAACGCGACAACCGGCAGCAGGATATTGGTAACAGGTCCTTTTGCCTTATATTGCTTTACAACCATCAGCGTTGCGGCAGGTGCGGTTGCGGTTGCGATCGCACCCAGCGTGATGCAAACCGACAAAGGAAGCTTTTCCTCGCCCAAAATGAAGTGCAGTCCGATCAGCGCGGCATCCACCAAAATCATTGCCACCAACGCCTGCACAATGCCGATCACCGTAGCTTGTCGGCCTGTTTTTTTAAGTGCGGAAAGCTTGAACTCGGTTCCTATGGCAAAAGCAATGAAGCCGAGAGCGACCGACTGTACCAGCTCCGCAAGACCGTGAAATGCCTCCATGCTCGAGAAAAGCCCCGTAACACCCAGCCGTCCGAGACAGTAGGGACCGAGCACGATTCCCGCAAGCAAATAGCCCGTTACCGCGGGCAAGCCCAGCGGCTTGACCACACGCGACATAAAAAGACCGCCGATCAGCGCAAGGGAGATCGTAATTAAGATCTGAAAATCTTCTGTCATTTTTCTAAACCTTCCATAAATATGTTATATTTTTCTATCACCTGCAACATTATACTGCTTTTTGCGGATTCTGTCAAGCAAGGTTTTTCACAAATATCTCGCAATTCCCCTGCATTCGCTTATTCATTATTACGTGTTTCTGCCTTTTTTCCCCATCATTTACATAATTATGGGGGACTGAGGCAAAGACTATCAAAAAAGGAGGTGCGGTCGATCTTGAAGATTTTGCTGTTAACAGACCATATGCACAAGGGAGGCGTTGAATCGCATATTTTCTCGCTCGCGCTCGGCTTGACCGCACAAGGTGCCGACGTGGCGGTTCTGTCGGGCGGCGGCGCGCTTGCGGACGAGCTGGAACGGCGCGGGATCCGACAGCATCGGATCCTGCCCCCCTCCCACAATCCCTTTCGACTCCTTGCCATTCGCCGCAAGATCCTCCGCCTGATCCGCAAGGAGGGCTATACGGTCCTGCACGCGCATACACGCATGCTGGCTCTGCTCCTGCGCGGTATGCGAAAAAAAGGGGTTGCAGTGCTGGTTACGGTACATGCCGCATTTCGGGTAAACGCCCCCCTCTCGCGCCTTTGCTATTGGGGCGAACAGACCTTAGCGGTGAGCGAAGACCTCCGCGATTACGTATGCAAGCATTACCGCGTTCCCGCCGAGCGCGTTGAGGTGATCCCGAATGGGATCGACACAAGCCGATTTTCAGCCGATACCATCCTCGGGATTGGAGCTGAAAAAGACCTTTCCAAGCGTATTTTATTCGCAAGCCGATTGGACCGCGATTGCGCATATGGGGCAGAGCTTTTGTGTCGGATCGCACCCGATTTGCACCGCGCACACCCCGATCTTGCCATTACGGTCGCAGGGGACGGGGACGCGCTGGAGGAGATCGCAAAATTGGCACGCGATGCCAACCGCGAGATCGGATCGGAAGCCGTCCGTTTGGTTGGCTGGGAAAGCAATATGGCAGACCTGATCCGCAAGCACGGGATATTCGTTGGTGTATCGCGCGCCGCAATGGAAGCCGGTGCCGCGGGACGCCCCGTGGTCCTTTGCGGCAACGAGGGCTATCTCGGCATTTTAACAGCCGCACGTGCAAAAGAAGCTATGTTGACGAATTTTTGCGCACGTGGGTGCGAAAAAGCCAACAAGGCGGCTCTGCGCGAAGATCTTCTTTTTCTGCTTTCCGATCCCGACGAGGCACGGCGGATCGGGTTGGACTGCCGCGCGTTGATCCGCTCACATTTTGACATTGAAGCGATCAGCCGCCACACGCTCGCATGTTATGTGCGCGCACACCCGTTCCCCAAAAATGCTTCCCTCGCGATTTGCGGCTATTTCGGTTGCGGAAATCTCGGTGATGACGCGATTCTGCTCGGGCTTTTACAGCAGCTTCAAGCAACCGCGCCGCACCTGCGCATTACGCTTCTCTCGGGGGCTCCGCATCGGGATTGGAAACGCTACCGCGTTGCGGCGCACAGCCGAAAAAATCCCCTGTGGATCCTTTTGGCACTCCTGCGGTCGGACGCGCTCCTTTTCAGCGGCGGCTCGCTCCTGCAAAACATCACCAGCAAGCGCTCCCTTTTCTATTATCTATTTTTGATCACGCTGGCAAGAACGCTGCGGCGAAAAGTCTTTTTTTGCGGCGCGGGAGTGGGGCCTCTGCTTGGAGAATCCAACTGTCGGCGTGTCAGACAGGCATTGCAGCAATGTCAGTGGATCGGTCTCCGCGACGATGCCTCGGTTCGCTATCTGCGCCGCCTCGGAATCCGCCCCGATCTGTTACACGCGGGCGGAGATCTCGCTCTGCTTCTTGCCCCACCCTCCCCCTGCCGCGTAAATTTTCTTTTGAAGCAATACCGTATCGCGCCCACTCGCCGTCTTTTCTGCACGGTCCTGCACGGCGGCACCGAGGCAGCCCCTTTGCTCCCCCTTCTGCTGACTGCCGTGCGCACCGTATGCCGCCGTCTTTCACTCACTCCGATCCTGTTGATATTCGATGCGGAACAGGACAGCAGCGTTACCTATGCCGCCGCGCATGCGCTCCCCGCAAAGATCATTCATCATACGCAAGCCTCCGACGCGTGCGCGATCCTTTCCGTCTGCCAAGGGGTGCTGACGCTTCGTTTGCATGCCATGGTGCTTGCCGCCGCAGTTGGAACCCCCTCGCTTGGGATCCCTGCCGACCCGCGCGATGAAAAGATCTGCTCCTTTGCGCACGCAGTCGGTGCCGATACGCTACGCACCGAGGAGTTGAGTGTACCGATCCTGACCGAACGGATCGAAGCCATGCTGTGCGACCGCGAACGTCTCCGTCCCATTCTGCGGCACGCGGTTGCGGAAATGCAAAAAAAAGCCGCAAAAGACCTTGCAAATATCGTTCAAATGATTTATAATAATAATAGTCAGAACGATAAATGAGAGGTCACTTCATGAAAAACGCACAGCTTGCCGATCTTTTGCGCCCCGAGGATTTTGACGGTATCGTAGGTCAGGATCATCTTTTCGGTGCACGCGGTGTCATTCGCCGTATGCTTGCGGGGGGCAGGATCACCAATATGATCTTTTACGGCCCTCCCGGCACAGGAAAAACCACCGCGGCGTCGGTAATTGCCAAGCAATCGGGCATGACCTTCCGCAAGCTCAACGCCACCTCGGCATCTCTTGCCGACATCAAGCAGGTCATCAGCGAGACCAACAACGTGTTCGGAGCGGGCGGTGTATTGCTCTATTTGGACGAGATCCAATATTTTAACCGCAAGCAACAGCAATCCCTGCTTGAATATATGGAGGATGGTCGCATCACATTGATCGCTTCCACCACCGAAAATCCGCATTTTTACGTCTATAACGCGATCCTTTCGCGCTCCTCCCTCTTTGAGTTCAAGCCGGTTCAGCCGCTTGCGCTCCGACCGGTTTTGCACCGCGCATTGCAATATCTCAACGAGGAAAACGGACTTGCAAAGCAAGCGGACGACGCGCTTTGCGATTATATTTCCACCTGCGCGCGAGGCGACGTGCGCCATGCGATCGTGTTGTTTGAAAACGCGTACCATGCCGCCGAGGACCGTCTCTCGCGCGAGGACGTGGACAGCTTTGACACCTCGGTGAGCAGCTTTAACGACGACACGCACTATGACCTGCTCTCCTGCCTGCAAAAGTCGATTCGCGGGTCGGATCCCGATGCCGCTGCCTTTTACGTTGCCAAGCTGCTCTCGCTCGGAGAGCTGATCTCGGTCTGCCGCCGCTTGCAGGTGATCGCGTCCGAGGACGTCGGGCTCGCCTATCCGCTTGCCGCCGTTGTAACGCGTGCTTGCTGCGAATCGGCAAAGGAACTTGGTATGCCCGAGGCGCAGATCCCATTGGCAAATGCCGCGATCCTGCTTGCAACCGCACCGAAATCCAACTCAGCCTACCTTGCCGTGGGTACCGCCGCCGAGGATATCCGCCAAGGTAGAGGCATCAACGTACCGCTACATCTGCAAAGTCCGCTCTTTAAAGGATATCAGTACCCTCACGATTTTGAAAATCACTACGTTGCACAGGAGTATCTCCCCGAGGATCTGCGCGGAACGGTCTACTACACCCCCGCTCCCAATAAAAACGAGCAAGCCGCCGCGGAATATTGGAAAAAGATCAAAAAGGGGTAACCGCCAAGCCCGAAAACGATGGGCACCCATCAGCCGACAATGCAAACCCGCTCGGTTATATAAAATTGTTTGATGCTCTTTTTTACCACAAAAGGGGGTGAGTCAAATGCAAAAATGCATTTGGTACTCACCCCCGACGTTTTTGCTTTGCGGCGAATCGCCGCAATTTCCGACTGCTTTGCAGTCGAAAACCGCAAATTCCGCGCTACAAAAAAGCCTACCGTCGGCTTTTTTAGCAGAGGCTGCGCCAATGACGCAGCCTCCTTTTATTGTACCACAAAAGCGATCCGTATCGGTGGATATGCTTTGGATCATCAAAAATCATTCGGCAAAGCGGTAGCTTCCCTCGGTAAGCGTTGCGGTGTAGCCCGACGGCAATTTCAGCGCGGCGGTCACGCCCGCGGGGATCTCGACCTCGTAGTAAACGCGGTCGCCCTTATAATACCAATACACACCGATCTTTCCGTTTCTCGATTCGATCGATCCCTCGGCATATCCCAGGCATTTACTCGGGTGCGGCGCGATCGCAACCGTCTTATAGGCGGGCGATTCGGCAACGGGAGTAATACCAACCGACACGCCGAAGATCCAATCAAACACCGCTCCGTAGGCGTAATGATTGAAGGAATTCATAGCGGTGCTCCAGAAGCTTCCGTCCTCCTTGAGGCTGTTCCAATGCTCCCACATGGTAGTCGCACCATGCGTAACCGAATAGAGCCACGAGGGATTGCGCTCCTGCATCAGAAGTTCATACGCGACGTCGGTATATCCGTTTTGTGACAGCACGTGCAAAATATAAGGGGTTCCGACAAAGCCCGTGGTCATACGGGTTTCATTCTCGCGGATCATCTCCACAAGTCTTGCGGCAAGAGCCGCCCGCTCGCACTCCTCACACAGGCCAAAATACAGGATCAGAACAAGAGCGGTCTGCGTCATGCCGCGGCGTACCGTGTCAACAGGCGTTTTCTTGCCTCTTTGCAACACCTCGGTGTAAGGAAATTCCTCTTTGGGCATACCGTTCTCCATGAAATAAGAACGGAAACGGTTGCGCACGTTGGTATAGAGTGTGCGGTATTCGCTCACGTCCTCACCAAGAACCTCGCCCGCGCGGATCACAAGCTCGGTGGAGTAAGCAAAGAATGCGCTGGCGATCAGATCGTTAGAGGTTGCGCCAACGTAAGAGTCCTCGCCCGCGTCCATAGCAAGCCAGTCACCGTAATGCATACCCGTGAGCCACAGATATTCCTCAGGACCAACCCCGCGCATATAGCCAACCCATTTTTTCATCATGGGATAGTTTTCGCGAAGCAATTTCTTATCCCCATAGGCAAGATAAAGCTGCCACGGGATCACACACGCGGCATCGCCCCAAGCGGCGGAAATACGTGTGGGATGCTTGGGCATCGCGTCGGGAATCGTGCCGTAAACAGCGCCGTCTTTGTCCTGCTCCAGCGCCACGTCGCCAAGCCATTTGCGGAAAAACTTCTGTACGTCAAAGTTGATGGCGGCGGTGCGGCAGAACACCTGCGCGTCGCCCGTCCAGCCCAGACGCTCATCTCGCTGAGGGCAGTCGGTGGGAATATCGAGGTAGTTGCTCTTCTGTCCCCAAATAATATTGTGGTAGAGCTGGTTGATCTTCTCATTTCCGCACCGGAAATAACCCGTACGCTTCATTTCGGAGTTCACGGCGATCGCGGTGAAGCACGCGGGATCGATCTCTTCAAAGGGATATTCCTCCAACCGAATGTAACGGAAGCCCTCAAAGGTATAGGTCGGCTTGAACACGTCCTCGTCGCCGCTGCAAACGTAGGTCATTTCATTGCGTGCCCGACGGTAGTTTGCCGTGTAGAAATTGCCGTCGCTGTCAAGCACCTCGGCATGGTGCAAAACCACACGGCTTCCGCGCGGTGCTTTGATACGTACCTCCACGTAGCCCGTCATATTCTGTCCGAAGTCGATCACTCGCTCGCCCTTAGGAGTGGTCAGGATCTCAATGGGCGCCAAGCGCTCCTGCTCGGTGATCCACTCGCCTACCTGCGCGATCAGACGTGTTTTTACATTCGACTCCACCGCCTTACCGATCCGCGCGATCGGGGCGGTCTTGTCCACGGTCTCGCCGTGATAAATATCCGTGAAGGTAACCTCGGAGCTGTAAACGTCCCAACTCTCATCGGTTACAAGGCTCTCCCGCTCTCCGTCGGCATAGGTAACGTCAAGCCATGCGATCACCGAGGTGTAGTCCGCAAAACAGTGGTTGGTGTCATCGTGTCCGATCGAGCCGACAGCCCAGCCCTGTCCGACACCGATCGCAAGCGTGTTGTTTTGCGTCAGCAGATCGGTCAGATCATAGCTCTGATACTGCACGCGCTTTTTATAGCTCGTCCATCCGGGTGTCAAAACGCCCTTTCCCACGCGAGCGCCATTCAGATAAACCGCGTAGTTGCCGATCGCGGACGCGCAAAGCGTAGCCTTTTTGACCGCCTTTCGGGGTGCGAAGCTTGTGCGGCACGTATATGCGGCAACGCCCATATCGCGGGGGGCGGTGATCCATTTTGCCGTATTTTTCATCACAAAGTTCCAAATCCTTTCTTTTTTTGAAAAAGGTTGCAAAAACCTCTTGCATATAGTATATCGAATATGTTATAATAAATCAACCGATATTTTTTGATAAACAGGGGGCATTTTTATGGTGGAAAAGCCAAGCGAATTTCATTGGGAAGAAATATTGCCGCTTTTGAACAGTGAAAAGATCCTGTTCAAGCCACATGTCGGTCAAAAATCCGTTTCCATGCACGACCACAATTTTTTAGAGCTGACCTATATTCTCGACGGCATGGTGGAGCATACCCTCGACGGTGAAACCTCGGTTTTGCACCCCGGTGATTATTTTATTGTGGATTACGGCAGTCGGCATGCCTATCGCTCACTCACCGAGGGCGGTTTTGACAATCTCGACTGCATCTTTCTCCCCGAGCTGGTGGATCCCGTGCTCAAGGGTACCAAAAACCTGCGCACTCTGCTTGAGCATTACATTTTGTATTTCAACATCCGCGCGCTTGTGCAAAACCCTGCGCGTGTGGTTTTTCACGACGACGACGGGCGCATCCTTGACCTTTTGCGCCGCATGCAACAGGAAGCCGAACGGCGCGAGGCAGGATACGCCGCGATCGTGCGGTGCTACCTGATTGAAATTCTGCTTTTGACCATGCGCCGATTGGAGGATTCCACCGCCGCCTCAAACGGGCAGGACATCAGCGCTTTCCTCACGGCATACGTTGCCGACCACTATACCGAGGAGCTGACCCTGCAATCGCTCGCCGCGCGACTCAATTACAGTCTCCCCTACGTCAGCAAGCGATTTAAGGAGGACATCGGCGTCTCCTTTGTCAGCTATCTGCAAAACTACCGCGTGATGCAGGGTTGCCGACTGCTGACCTCCACGCGTCACTCGCTCGCTCAGATTGCTGAAATGGTTGGTTACCGCGACGTCAAATTTTTCTCGTCGCTTGTAAAACGAAAAACCGGGCTCACGCCCTCCGACTTCCGCCGTCAGCGCGGAAAATAAAACGAAACGCAAATCAGAAAGGTACGGTATTAAAATATGAAAAAAGACTATGCAAAATATGCGGTGGACTCCACGTGTGAGCTTCTCGCCATCGACAGTCCCACAGGCTTTACCGCAGGCGCGGCGGCATGGGTGCGCGACCGCTTTTCTGCCCTCGGTTTCCACGCAGAACTAACCGCAAAAGGCGGTGTGCGGGTCGATCTTGGCGGCGCGGACCCGGAAAACGGTCTGCTTTTGGAAGCGCATGCCGACACGCTCGGCGCAATGGTTGCCGAGATCAAGGGAAACGGGCGCCTGCGTTTGACAAACCTCGGCGGTATGCGTGCCGAGAATGCCGAGACCGAAAACCTACGCGTTTACACGCGAAGCGGCAAGGTGATTGACGGAACACTCCAGCTCTGCAATGCCTCGATCCACGTAAACGGAGGCTTTTCCGACACCAAGCGCAGCTTTGATACCACCGAGGCCGTGCTCGACGAGGATACAACCTCCGCCGACGAGACGCGCGCGCTCGGTATTGAGGTGGGAGATATCGTCTGTTTTGATCCCCGCACCCGCGTAACCGAATCGGGCTACATCAAGAGCCGTTTTCTCGACGACAAGCTCTCGGTGGGCATTTTGCTCGCGTTTGCGAAATATCTCAAGGATAACGGCATTACCCCAACACGCCGCGTCTGGGTCCACGTCACGGTTTACGAAGAGGTTGGTCACGGCGGCAGTGCCTCGATTCCCGCAGGCGTCACCGAGGCGGTCAGCGTGGATATGGGTTGTGTGGGTGACGGACTCTCCTGCACCGAGCGTCAGGTTTCGATCTGCGCAAAGGATTCGGGCGGACCTTACGATTACAGCGTTGTGGGCAGGCTGATCGATGCCGCCAAGCGAGAGGGGGCGGATTACGCGGTGGACGTTTACCCCTTCTATGGCTCGGACGTGGAAGCCACACTCCGTGCAGGCTATGACATTCGCCACGGCTTGATCGGCGCGGGTGTGTATGCCAGCCACGGCTATGAACGCAGTCATATCGACGGCGTTTGGAACACCCTGAAGGTGCTCAAGGGATTTATTTTATAACGCAAGAGGCTGCGTCATTGGCGCAGCCTCTGCTCAAAAAAGCCGACGGTAGGCTTTTTTGTAGCGCGGAGTTTGCGGTTTTCGACTGCAAAGCAGTCGAAAATTGCGGTGTTTAGCCGCAAAGCAAAAACGTCGGGGGTGAGTACCAAATGCATTTTTGCATTTGACTCACCCCCTTTGTATCATATGGTGAATCGGTCAAACATGTGCAAGGCAGACACCAACCGGCAGATTGGATCGTACCGTTATATTTCCGCCCATTTCATCGTCCGCTCCACCGCGCGGTGCCAGCCGCGAAGCAAATCCGCACGCTGCTCCGCCCCCATTGCGGGGTAGAATTCGCGGTCAGCCTGCCATTGACGGCGCAGTTCGTCTGTATCTGAATAGACCCCCACGCCCAAGCCCGCAAGCGTTGCCGCGCCCCACGCGGTTGTTTCCACGCAGGCGGGACGCAAGAGCGGAATACCGAGAATATCGGCTTGGAATTGAAGCAGAAAATTGTTTGCCGACGCGCCGCCGTCCACACGCAATGCGGACAAACGTGCACCTGCCTCGCTCTGCATAGCCGACAGAACGTCGGCGGTTTGATACGCCATGCTCTCAAGCGCGGCACGCACAATATGATATTTGTTCGTTGCACGCGTCAAGCCCTGGATCCCACCGCGCGCGTAAGCGTCCCAATAGGGCGCGCCGAGCCCTACAAAGGCGGGAACCAGATACACCCCCGCGCTGTCGGAAACCTTCATTGCCATGCGCTCACTGTCGGCGGCATTTTTGAGTAGTCCCAAACCGTCACGCAGCCATTGCATCACGGCACCGCAAACAAAAACCGAGCCCTCCACCACGTAACGCACCTCCGAGCCGATCTGCCACCCCACCGTTGCAAGCAAGCCCTGCTTGGGCAGGATCGGCTGAGCGCCCGTATTCATCAGGAGGAAGCCACCCGTTCCGTAGGTGTTCTTCACGTCCCCTGCGTCAAAGCAGCATTGACCGAACAGCGCCGCCTGCTGGTCGCCCGCAACACCCGCGATCGGAATTTCCCCGCCAAACAGGCGCGGATCGGTATAGCCGAACAAGCCCGACGAGGGCTTTACCGCGGGCATCATAGCGGCGGGAATGCGGAACAGGCGCAACAGCTCCTCATCCCACGACATGGTGTGGATATTGAACAGCATGGTCCGAGCGGCATTGGAGGGATCGGTTGCGTGTACCTTCCCGTCGGTGAGACGGTAGATCAACCACGTGTCGATCGTTCCAAATAAAAGCTCCCCTCTCTCGGCACGCGCTCTTGCGCCATCCACATGATCCAAGATCCAACACAGCTTGGTTGCCGAAAAATAGGGGTCGATCAAAAGCCCCGTCCGCTCCCGGATCATAGGCTCAACGCCCGATGTCTTGAGCGCGTCACATTCCGCCGCCGTTCTTCTGCACTGCCAAACAATGGCATTGCAGATCGGTCGGCCCGTATCACGCTCCCAAACCACAACCGTCTCGCGCTGATTCGTAATTCCAATGGCGGCAATATCCTCGGCAGTGGCACCGAGCGCGAGCATCGCCTCCACGGCAACCCCCATTTGAGATGCCCATATCTCGGTTGCGTCATGCTCTACCCAACCGTCACGCGGGAAGATCTGCGCAAACTCACGCTGAACCTTGGAGAGGATCTTCCCCTG
The DNA here is from genome assembly GCA_015063585.1 of Oscillospiraceae bacterium. Lineage (GTDB taxonomy): Bacteria > Bacillota > Clostridia > Oscillospirales > CAG-272 > UMGS1865. The sequence goes on along the minus strand of SVTW01000012.1, from coordinate 21,174 downwards.
CCGATCAAAAATAATACAGCGCGAGCTGGTAGTTCCCTGATCCAATGCCAATAAATATTCTTTCATTCCCTGTCTCCTCCCTTTTCTGCATCAAAGCAAGCTCTTTTTTAAGCGACCCGATTCACGCAATTGAAAAATCAGAACGTCCTCGCCGTCTCGTGTAAAAGCCGATTCAGCTCGGCAACGAGCATCGCAACGCGCCCCGTGTCGGCAGACGCGCCCTCATGCTCCATATCCGCCGCATCCCCGATCCGCGCGGCAAGGTCGGGAAACAGGCGGTTACAAAAGGCAAACATCTGCTCATACCGCCCGTTGATCTGTCGGCGTCCCTCAGAATTTCGCTCACGTACCGCATAAAAAGCCTCGGAAAGCGCGGCGACCGCATCGATCAGCCGCTGATCCCCGATCCGCGCGGCGGCATATTTTGCCGCAATCAGCTCCTGCATCAGCGACTCCTCACCAACACCCGCGCGCAAAAAAGATTCCTGCAAGGCATGCAGGTGCACGCAGGCTTGTTCCATTTCGGAAAAGATATCCCCCGCAGGGCTGAAAAAACGGCAGACCGCGGCATGGGTTGCCTGCCGTTGCGCGGTTCCCACAAAAAAACCGTCCGCGCGGGGCAGGTCACGCGCCAGCGCTTCCCCACCCACAAGAAGCTTTTTCAAATGCTCCGCCCATTCCTGTATCAGGTGCTCGGTCATATCCGCAATCTTCTCACCCCGCAGGGTGTCCAAAGAGCGTGAGAGGACGGTCAACGCCGCCTCTCCGCGCTCGGACAGGCGTTCCTGCCACGCGGCGATCTGCGAGAGCGTGTGCCCGTCCTCCAAATACCATTTCATTTGCTTGCGTCTCCCACGCCCACCTGGCATGCCGCCGCCTCAACCGCCTCGCCCTCGGTTACACGGAAGGCAACAACTGCCTCATTTTTCTCCTTTTGTGCCGCATGCGCCTCAGCTGGCAAGGGCTTGGCACTTCTGGGTACGGCAAAGCGGATCGCGCGCGGCGCAACCTCTACCGTGAATTTTTCTTGCGGGATCAGCTCACCGTCAAATGCGTATACAAAGCCCTCGGGCGCCTCCACCGTAATGCTTTTTCCGCGGCGGTACTCCAAATAAGGCTGGAATTTCGGATCATCAAGATGCGTTCCTTTGGTATACCCCCCAACAAATCGGAAAAAGGTCAGGTGCGACACGGGATGTACCAGGCAGACCTCCAAGAATCCGTCATTATCAAGCGAGCGCGGCGCGCAACGGAAGGACCCGCCAACGTACTGACCGTTTGTAATGGTGCAAAGCAGTAAATTGCCTGTGGGATTGAGCTCCTCACCGTCCACAAAGACGCGGCATTTGTTTTTCATTGCCTTGAACAGACCCACGACCACGCCCGTGGTGTAGGCATTCTTGCCGCCGATCAGCTTTTTGCGACGCACGTTCATCATGGTTTTTGCCACGCTGGAGTCAAAACCAAAGTGTGTTGCGTTGATCGCGTAGCGATTGCCCACACGCATCAAGTCGATCTCTTCCTCCTCGGCTTCTACCAGCTCGGGAATATTGAGAAAGTACTTCTTTCCGCCATAGTACTTCACAAAATCGTTACCCGATCCGCAAGGATAGCAGCCAAGTGACGCATGTGAGAACCCGACCAAACCGTTCACAACTTCATTGAGCGTTCCGTCTCCGCCGCACGCGTAGAAACGAACCGGCTCACTGTGCTCACGGCAATAATTGCGGATATAGGCAGTGGCATCACCGGGGGCTTGCGTAAGATAGAGCTCGTAATCAACACGCGCTTCCATTCCTTCAAGAGCCGTGCGGATCGCCTCGTAGGAGTTTTCTTTTCCAGCGGCGGGGTTGATGATGAAGATGTGTTTCATAAATCATAAATCCTTTTTTCGTAAATAATATCCGGAAAAACAATGGGATCTGTTTTCATTATACCATATCCCGATCGGAAAATCAAGCCTCTCTTATAAGTATCTTTTATATGCCGCAAAAGCCGAAGGGATCGCGTAGTTGGCGTGCAGGTCCTCGTTTCGGACCAAATACATACCGGACCCGCCGTGAAACCCGTCAAATTCCGCCGTGATGCGCACGTCGTATGCGATCATGTGCCATTCGATATGCGAAAAGATATGTTTGGAATCCTCAAGCCGCTCAATGCGCAAAGGCTCGAAGCCGATCGATCGAAGATAGGCGGGCAGAGCGTCGGCATCCAAATGCCCCTCCACGTTCGGCAGCTCGAACAACCCCGCCAGCAAGCCGCAGTCGGGTCTCTTATGAAGGGCTGTGCGATCCCCGTCACGGATCAGGAGCACCGTCTTTTGTTCCACACGTCTCGCTTTTTTTGCCGCGCGCACAGGGAGCGCATCGGTCAGATGCTCCTTTGCCGCAACACAAGCCGAGGTAAATGGGCAGGCGGCGCATTTCGGCTCTCCGTTTGGACCGCAAACCGTTGCGCCAAGCTCGATCATCGCTTGCGTAAAATCGCCGGCAGCCTCTGGAATGACCGCGCCGAGTGCCTCCCTCCAAGCTTTTTTAACGGCGGGCTGCGTAATATCCTCAAACGAGCCCTGCAACCGCGCCAGCACACGAAGCACGTTTCCGTCAATGGCAGGCACGCGGATTCCAAACGCGATTGACGCGATCGCGCCTGCGGTATATTCACCGATTCCGCACAGCCCGAGCAATTCCTCGTAAGAGGCAGGTAATTGCCCGCCATATTGGGCAACCACCGTTTGCGCCGCCTTTTGCAAATTGCGCGCGCGGCTGTAATAACCGAGCCCCTCCCACAGCTTCATCAGGCGCTCGGCAGGGAGCTGCGCCAGAGCCTCAATCGTGGGGCAGGCTTCCAAAAAGCGCGCGTAATACGGCTTGACCGCCTCCACACGCGTTTGTTGCAGCATGATCTCGGAAAGCCAGATATGATACGGATCCCGCGTTTGCCGCCACGGAAGTGCGCGGCGGTTTGCGCGATACCAATTGAGCAGCTGCGACACACCCTGCTCGGTAAACAATTCCCGAATCTCTTTCATTGCCCGTCTCCCCCTCTCATCGGTTGTTCGTGTGCATCTCGCTGTAGAGTCGGCGAAAATCCGACGGCGTGATGCCCTCGTGATATTTAAAAAACTTTAAAAACAGCTTGTAATCGCCGCCGCTGGTACGTTCGGCAATTGCTGAGAGTGTCAGATCACTCTCGAGCAAAAGCCGCTTCATATCATCAAGACGACGCCGATCGATCTCGGCCTTGAGACCGTGACCGTAGGTCTTGCAAAACAGACGTGACAGATAGTCAACGTTATAGCCAAACTGCTCCGAAACGTCGTTCACCGTCAGCACGCGATCGGAATTGATACGGATCCATTCGCATACGCGAACGGCAAGCGGACTGCGTTCACATACAGCCTGCCGCCCCTGCATGGCAAGCTCACCGAGGAGGGTGTAAAAGAGTGCGTGCAGGATCGGAGGATCATACTGCATCGAAACGCACCGCAAGAGCTGGCGGCAAAGTGAAAAAACGGTATAGCGGTCGAACGGCTGCATATGCTTTTTGATCTCCGTAACAAAATCCTTGGGGATCTCATCAAAATGGAACCAATAAAAAGAGACCCGCGCATCCGACGGGCGATAGCCCCGATGCTGTTTTTCGGGTTCCAAAAAAAGGACGTCCCCTTCTTTCAAGTCAAACGGTATTCCGTCCTCCTCGATCCACGCCTCCCCCTCGATCATTACAATCAGCTCATAGGACCGACCGATACGCGCAGGATGAATCCACTCCTCGCGCGAGGTAAATCTTCCTCCATTTTGATATTTTACGGTTTCGAGCATCATGTCGGATTTTTTCTCCTTTTTTATGTTTTTTGGAGTTGTATGCCATATGACATCGTGCTATAATGATTTCATAAAAGTCATTTTCCGACTTTCAGTATATCATATCTATGCTTTTTTTGCAATAGAAAAGCGAATTTTTTTGAAAGGAACTTTTTGATATGAGGTGCAAAAATCTTACCTACGACAAAATTGAAATCACCGACGGCTTTTGGCGGCAGCGACAGGAGCTGGTACGAAGCACTACGGTTTGGAACGTTTACCGCAGATTTGCCGAAACGGGACGCTTTGATGCTTTTAAGCTCAATTGGAAAGAGGGCGAGCCGAACAAACCGCATATTTATTGGGATTCCGACGTTGCAAAATGGATCGAAGGAGTTGCCTACATGGCGCAAAAAAAGCGTGAGCCCAAATTAGAGGCAATTGTAGACGAGGTGGTTGACGATATCGCGCGCGGACGCATGGCAGACGGCTACTTCAACAGCTATTATCAACAGATCGAGCCGCAAAATCGCTTCACGGTACGCAACAACCACGAGCTCTACTGTGCGGGGCATTTGCTTGAGGCGGCGATCGCCTACGATGCCGCTACCGGCAAGGGTAAGTTTTTAGAGTTAATGAAGGACTACGTTGCGTTCATTAAAAAGGTCTTTATGGACGATCGCACCGCGCCCTATACCGCCCCGGGACATGAGGAGCTTGAGCTCGCATTGGTTAAACTGTACGACTACACGCAGGATCGTCAATATCTGGATCTTGCCCTGTATTTCATCAACGTGCGCGGTCAGATTGATCCCCCCAACCAAGGCTGGGCACAGCCCGACGCGCGCGCATACGAGCAGGATCATCAGCCCGTGCGTGAGCAGGAGGAAGCGATCGGCCACGCGGTACGCGCAGTCTATCTCTACTGTGCCATGGCGGATCTTGCCGCGCGCATTGACGACCCTGGCCTGACCGAGGCTTGTGACCGTCTGTTTACCAATATTTCCGAGCAAAAAATGTACATCACGGGAGCAATCGGTTCAGCCCCGACCTACGAATGGGCATTCCCCAAGGGTTCATCGCAAAAGGCGTTCATTCACGAAGCATTCGAAGAGAACTACCGTCTCACAAACGAAACTTCCTACGCCGAGACCTGTGCCGCGCTCGGATATGCACTTTTTGCGCGCCGCATGGCTCTGCTCGATCCCGAAAACGCGCGTTACGCCGACACGGTTGAGCGCATCATCTACAACGGATTTTTATCGGGTTGGTCGCTTGACGGCAAGAGCTTTTTCTATGAAAACGCGCATGAGATCGATCTCGGTGAACGCCGTTTGGCATTTGCGTTCAAGCGCAAGATCCACTTCCCCATTACGCAACGCGTGGAGGTGTTCGGCTGCTCCTGCTGTCCCCCCAACGTGGTACGTTTTATTCCGTCTATCGCGGAGTTCCTCTATCACTATGACGAAAAACGCATCTACGTTGACCAATACATGTCCTCGATTGCGCAGGTGGACGAGATCACCTTGACACAGAAAACCGGCTATCCCTTCAACGGGCAGATCACGCTGACAGTCAGCGGCGGAACACGTGAACTCGCCTTCCGTATCCCCGCATGGTGCAAGCAATACACGCTCTGCAAAAACCAATTGCCCGTAAGCACCGCACCGCAAAACGGCTACGTTTTGGTTTCGGCGGAAGATGGGGACGTTTTCACGCTGGAACTGACGATGCAGGTACGCCGCATCAAATCCAATCCGCGCGTTCGTGCTAATCGCGGCATGACCGCACTGACCTATGGTCCGTTTGTTCTCTGCATGGAGGGTGTGGACAACGGTGAAGAGCTATGTGAAGTCAAGCTTGTTGGCAAGGAAGTAAGCATAGGCTTTGACGATTCGCTCGGCGTTCCCGCGGTGTTCTGCCCCGCTGTTCGCGAGAATACGACAGAACTGTACTCCGACGAGGTGACACGGCAGTCCTTTACAGCAAAGTTCATTCCCTATTTTGCATTCGCCAACCGCGGCGAAACCGACATGCGCATTTGGGTAGAACAGGAATAATGAAAATAAAAAATGTTATGCAGGGGGGATTTGGGAAAATCCCCCCTGCTCTCTTTTTTGTCGGAAAACTTCTTGAAAGAAGTTTTCCGACACCTTTCAAGAACTTTCCCGAACCAATTTCTATTGTGTGATGGGGGTGTCCATCGTCTCAGGACTTAGGTACTACCGATTGCCGTCAGGCGCCGCCAAGACCCTGCCGGCACTCGCGGAAAAGCGAGATTTTCCCACAGCCTGCATTCGCAGGGGTTCGAAACTTGCCACATACAACAAATAGGCACCATCGCGAAAGCGCGTAAGGGATTCTGAACCCAAGCCTGCGCCCTTTTCAGGAATTTCTTCGCTTTTTCCTCGGCGCACGCTATGGCGAATGCAAGCATTCGCAGGGGTTCGAAATTTGCCACATACGACAAATAGGCACCATCGCTAAAGCGATGGTGCCTATTTGTGGCACGGCGTAAGGGATTCGAACCCCCGACCTTTTGGTTCGTAGCCAAACACTCTATCCAGCTGAGCTAACGCCGCATCTATGTGAGTACGATTTTTTCGTACTCACATATTATACTACTTTTGTTTGGAATTGTCAAGCCCTTTTTTTAAAAAAGTTTTATTTTTTTCTTGACATCTCACAAACGGCGTTTTGAGTCGCTTTCATTTGCTTTTCGCGTATGCCGCGAGAGACAGTGCGGCGTAGTCGCCAACCGTTTCTCCCAAGCCCGCAGGCAGGATCTCGCAAACCTCACGAGCACCTGAAAGTGCCATTCGCGAAAGGCTCTTTTCCATTCCAGCCACCAAAAGATGGGAGGAACGCATATAAACACCGCCGAGGATAATGCATTCGGGATTTAAAATATCAATGAGGATCGCAAGCGTTTCGCCCAGCATCTCCCCGCAAGAGCGATAGATCTTTTTGCAAAACGCATCGCCCTGATCGGCTAGATCGGCAATCGTTTTTGCGGTGATTGCATCAAAGCCGCCGGCATATTGAATCAAAGGCTCTGCTCCCACCGGATCTTTCTGTGCCGCAAGCTTGCCCTGCTGTTCCAATCCGCCGCCGCTGCAAAAGCCCTCGCAGGAGCCGCGCTTATTATAGCCGATCGGACCGTCGCGGCGCAGGCGTACGTGACCGATCTCTCCGGCGTTTCCGTTCGTGCCGCTGTAGAGCCGTCCGTCAAGGATCAGCCCCGCGCCAAGACCGGTTCCAAAGGTCAAAAAGATCACGTTTTGCTTGCCCCGTCCCGCTCCATACCGCCATTCGGCGATCGCGCAGGCATTCGCGTCATTTTCAAGCGCAGTGGGAATCTTGGTTCTGCTTTCAAAAAACTCTGTGATATGCACATCATCCCACCCCGGGAGATTCGGGGGGGATTGAATGATTCCCCGTTTTGAATCCAGCGGTCCACCGCTGCTGATACCGATGGACGCGATATCCGCCTCGGTCAAGCCCTGCTCTGCCAAAAGCGAGCGGAACAGCAGAAGCATCTGCTCCATGACCTCATCCGGAGTCCCCTTCGTTGCGAACTTCTTTTTCGCGAGGATTCGAATGTCCTCATTCTCCTCAACACCGAGGGTAACGGCGCATTTCGTGCCGCCGATATCCAAGCCCGCAAGGTATCTCATCGCGGCTCTCCCTCTGCGGCGAAAAATGCGTCCTCAACGATCAGACAGAGTGCGTGATAGATTGGAAGGTGCAGTTCTTGGATCCGGTAGGTCTCACGGTCGGACACCGCAACCAACACGTCCGCAAGCGTTCCGAGCTTTCCGCCTCCCTCACCGGTCAGCGCGATCACCTTCATGCCCTTTGCCAAAGCCACCTTTGCCGCCAAAACACCGCTGCGCGAGTTGCCCGACGTGGAGATCGCGATCAACAGGTCTCCCGCGTTTCCGTAGCCATAGGTTTGCTGTGCAAAGGCAAGATCACCCGCCACGTCATTGGAAAACGCCGTTTGAAGCGCCGAGTTTTCCACCAACGCGATGGCAGGAAGTGCGCCTTCCAGATTGGCGTTCAGATAATCGAGATCCTCACCTGCCGTTTCGGCAAGACGTGCGCGAAAATCGGCATCGGTCTTACGCTTGAGAACAAAGCTCTTCATCAGCTCTCCCACGATGTGGAGTGCGTCCGCCGCGCTTCCGCCGCTTCCGCAAATCAGCACCTTACCGCCGTTGCGATAGGTTTCAATCAAAAGATCCGCCGCGCGTTCGATATTCTCCTCGATTTCGGCAAGCGCGGGATAGCGCGAAACCAACTCTTTCAAAATCTTCTTCTTTCCCATTTTCTCTCAATTCCTTTCCTATTTATAGAAAAAACGAATCGCCCTCAAAGCCGGCTTTTCTCATCATATTGATATATTCGTCAAGATCCAATTTCTGCTCAATACCGCTCATAAAGTGGTTCTTTCCGCACACGGTGTTGCCTTCCCACTCATATTCCCACTCCATCAAATAGAAGCGGCTGTCACCTGCCGAATGCGGCAGATTTGCCAGCGTGCGAACCGAATTGGGCAAAAGGTCGGTCTCGCCGCTCGAAAGCAAGACGTCGTTTGTGAGGTCGCGTACGCTCCAACGCACCTTCACCGTGCGTTGCAGGTCGCTCACACCGCGCATTTTTATAACACCGCGACCGGGCTCGGCACACATCAGGGCAACCGGTGCCTGCGAGCGCTTGATGTAGGCATACGCAAGCTTTTTGCCACCGTAATAATCCACGATCGCATCCGAGATCTGCGGCCAACCGTCAATCAGATTCCACCAGATAATGCCCGTGTGGAAATCTTTTCCGAGACGGAATTTCTCAATGAAGAACTTTTTAGCCTCTGCCTGCGAGATCTGGCTGGCTGCCGCGAAGCGGTCAAGCTCACGGGGCTCCTCGTGGAAGATCGCGCGCACCTGCTTTGCCATGAGTCCGATGCGGTAGGAATAGGGAGCGCCCATCTTCGGCTCCATGCAAGCGGCATGTACCAGCCATTCAACGTTGGCATCGTCCTTGCCCTCCTCGGCTCTCCAGCCGCGCATAGCGTCGGCAGAGAGGAATTTTGCAAGTGATGCGGGATTTGGGCAACCGTGATAGCCGATCTCACTTGCGAAGCGGCAAACGGTCTTTTTATTATAATATTCGCTCTTGAAGTAGTCACGCGGACCCCAGCGGTGATCCTCGGAGATCGGGAGCTTCGTGCGGAAAGCTTCTTCGTCAACGTAAGGCGAGGAAGGCAGATAAGGACGTGTGCAATCCAGACGGTTAAGCACCTCGGGAATGATGCGGCGCGTGAGGATATTGGTGTTGGGATTGATCGACGCGAAAACGTCACACTCATTATCCCCCGCCCAAACAAGCAGCGCGGGATGCTGACGGTATTTCCGCACGACCTGCTCAACCTCAAACTCAAAGCGCTTTGCAAATTCGGCATCTTGCGGATACCAACCGCAGCCCATTGCGAAATCCTGCCAGATCAGAACGCCGTTTTCATCGCAGAAATCATAGAAATCCTCATGCTCATAAACGTTACCGCCCCAGCAACGCACGATATTGCAGTTGATATCGGTGAGCATCGGCATAATGTCGGCGAGACGTTCGCGGTCACGCGAATGGAACGCATCCACAGGCACCCAGTTGGTTCCCATCGCGAAGATGCGCTGACCGTTGACGATAAAGCAGAAATCGCCCTTTCCCATGGGGGTGGCATCGGGCTCGATAACGGAGGTGCGTTTGAGCGAAACGGTCCGCACACCCATGCGGAACACCGTTTCGTCAATCAAGTCCTCGCCGCGCCAAAGCTTGGCGTGAACCTCGTAGAGATTGGGTTCCCCGTAGTTGCGCGGCATCCAGAATTTCGCGTTTGTAAGCTTGACGCTCATTTTGCCGCCGTTGTGCCACAATGCTTTTCGAACGCTGAAGCTGCTATCTCCGCATGCACCCGAAATTTCCAGCTCGAATTCGGTGGAAAAGTCGGTGTCGATCTCGGTTTGGAAGGCAAACGCAAGAGACGCGGTTTTAGCTTCCGGATCGACCGCCGCCGTATAGCCGTACACATCAACGATGCGGTTATCCACATATTGCACGAGCGAAACGCCTCTCCAAAGACCGCCCGATACGATACGCGGCAGAATATCCCAGCCGAATCCGCCCGCCGCCTTTCTCAGCGAAAGCGAGGCAAAGTTATATGCCTGCGCGGTCGTCATTGCCTCGGTGGGATAGCGGCGCGCATAGATCGTTGCGGGTTTGATATGGACGACAAGCTCATTTGCACCAATGAGCAGCTTGTCCTCCACGCATACCTTGTGCGTGATGAACATGTTCTCACAGGTAAGGATCTGCTCACCGTTGAGGAAGATCTCGGCTGCGGTGTCGATCCCATCGAACACGAGGGAATAGCCGCAGGGATCGCCGCCAAATTCAAAGGTGCGCGCATAGTACTGATGCATGCACTCATATTTTTGCAAGGCAAGCGTGTTTGTGCTAAAGAAAGGATCCTCGCAAAGACCTGCGCGGCAGAGATCGAGTTCAAAGTTCCCCGGAACGCGGGCGGGGAGGGTTTGATATCCGGACTGCTTCAACGCCTCCACGGTGTTGAGCGCGGGCGTAGCAAGCGTATCGTCGCGGCGCGCACGGTAGCCATCTTTTTTGAGGCGGCTGTCGGGCGCATAGAAAAGACTCCACTCGCCGTCGAGCGACACTCTTTTTTCAAATAAGTGCTTCATTTTTCGTCTCCTTTGTTCATATTCCGACTTTACAAAAAGTTGTTTTTATGGTATACTGTATTGAATCCAAACGCAAGGGAGGGAAAGAACTTGGCAAAGCGCAAATTCTATCTGGAGGAACTTGGTCCCAACGCCGAGCGGCAATTTCTTTCGGTTCGAAAACAACTGGATCCGTTGGGCGGCCGCTTTGATAATTCCCTGCATTGGCACGACTACTATGAGATCGAGCTTGTGATCGGCGGCTCGGGCACCCATATTTTCAATGGGAACCGCTATCCGCTCTCTCGCGGCTCGGCATATCTGCTCTCTCCCAAGGATTTTCATACGGTCATTGAAAATGCCGAGGATCCGCTCAAGCTCTACAACATCAATTTTAATGAACAGATCCTGCCGCGCGAGCTCCTGCAAACGCTCACCGCTGCCGAGTGCGGCATCTGCGCCTCGTTCAACGAGGCAGAAACCGTCCGCCTCTCTGCGTTGTGCGAGCAAATGCTCACCGAGCTTTCCTGCGAACAGACAAATGGCAGAGAAATGATCGTTGCCCTGTTTACACAGTTTCTGATCATGCTGGTTCGCCGCGGCGCGCAAACCCTATCGGACGGCACGCGTGAATCACGGCAACCGCAGGTTGGGCGCGTGATCTCTTATCTCAAGGCGCATTTTCGGGAACCGATCTCTCTTGCCGACTGTGCGGGAATGGTCTACCTCACCCCCAACTATCTGGGTGAGATCTTCTGCCGCGAAACAGGCATGCGATTCCGCGATTATCTGCGCCGTCTCCGTTTTTCCTATGCGGTCGATCTTTTGCAAACAACCGACATTACGATCGATGCCATCAGCTACCATGCGGGGTTCCCGTCCGCCTCCTATTTTGCCGCACTCTTTCGAAAGGAATATCATATGACGCCCACACAGTTTCGTGAAACGCAAAAGAAACGGCAGAAAATAGAATAAATTCCGTTCCATTTATTATTATAAAGCATAACACGTATTAAAACAAGAAAAATATCACGGAAAGTCTATAAAAAATCACGGTTCGCTTTGAAAAACAACAGCGTTTCCCGGCGGATCTCCCGACGCATCAGAACCAAAATCAACAAATTTACGGTTGTGAGCGTTGCGATGGCGAAATCCGAGAGATCCCACACACCCGTCGGCACGGCAACCGAGCCAAAAAACAAACAGATCGCAAATGCCGAAAAATAGAGTCCTTGTAACAGCGGGTTGCGCGAGAGAAAACGCAAAGCTTCCTGTCCATAGCTTGCCCAACAAAGCAAAGTAGCATAGCCGAAGCAAAAGAGCGCGATGCAAAAAAAGCCCTCCGACCAACCGCCCAGTACCCCCGAATAGGCGCGAATTGCCATCATCACGGAATCATGGCGCAGCATTTCCACCTCGGGCAGACTGACAAGAATAACAAGTGCCGTTGCGGTGCAGAGCAGGATCGTATCCACAAACACCTCAAAGATCCCCCACACACCCTGCGCCGCAGGAAAGCGTGCCCCCGCCGCCGCATGTGCGGTGGGAGACGTTCCACAGCCCGCCTCGTTGGAGAGCAGCCCTCGCATAGTACCGATGCGCAACGCGCGCGAGGTCAGAAATCCGATCACACCACCGCCTATCCCCGTGACCGAGAAGGCATCGCGAAAAATAGAGACGAACGCCGCGCCAACCGCATTCCAACGCAGGATCAAAACCGCGACCGACAAAATAATATAACCGGCTGACATAATGGGAACGAGCAGCTCGGTGAGTGCCGACACGCTCCGACTGCCCCGCAGGATCACGGGAAGAGTCAAAGTCACCAACACCGCGCCGCAGATCCACGGCGGAATCCCCATTACCCCCGACACCGCCGACGTGATCGCGTTTCCCTGCACCACACAGCCCATTGAAAGCGCGTCCAATACCATAAAAAAAGCAAATCCACCGGCAATCACACTGCCCAATCGGATCCATCCGTGCGCTTGAAAATGATCCTTTATATAATAGTAGGCGCCCCCAAAGAACCCGCCGCACTTGCCGCAACGCCGATGCGAGACCGCCAAAAGGATCTCGGCATATTTGAGCACCATGGCAACAAGCGCCGATATCCACATCCAAAAAACTGCTCCCGCGCCGCCGATCGCAACCGCATTGGCAACTCCAACGATGTTCCCAACCCCAAGCGTTCCCGCAAGTGCCAGAAGAACCGCCCGAAGCGGTGACATGGAGCCCGATTCACTTGGCATAATGAGTGCCGCAACCATTTTACGCGGCGCGCGCAAAGGTAAAAAGCCAAGATAAAACAGAAAAAAGATGCCGCATCCGACCAGGAGAATCGGCACCGCGCCACCCGTGAGCAACCAACGAAGCATAATTTCCTCCCTCCACCGCACGCAATCTTTTTTCGTGCGAATTACAAAAAAACTATGCTTCATTTTATGAAATCGCCAAGAAATCTATTCTCGGATCAAAAAAAGAGATTTAGCACCCCCACGCCCTTTAAAAACAATAAAATTGTTAATATAATGTGAATAATACGAAAAAAGGCTTGATTTTTTTCAAAAAAGGTATAAAATAATAGCATGAATTAGCACTCCAACCCTTTGAGTGCTAAAACCGCACGGACATTCGTTCCGATCATGCAAACAAATAAGGAGGCATTCAAATGATGAATATTAAACCGCTTTCCGATCGAGTTGTTGTAAAGCTCATCGAAGCCGAAGAAAAAACCAAAACCGGTATTTTCCTCACCGCATCCGCGCAGGAAAAGCCGCAGGTGGCAGAGGTCGTTGCAGTTGGCCCCGGCGCTCGCGATGACAACGGCAAGCTGATCCCTATGGAGGTCAAGGTTGGCGATAAGGTGATCACGGGCAAGTATGCCGGCACCGAAGTGAAGATGGACGGTGTGGAATACACCATCGTAAAGCAGAACGACATTCTCGCGATCGTTGAATAATTATTGCAGAATCTAAGGAGGCATAACAAATTATGGCAAAGGATATTCTTTACGGAATTGAAGCGCGCGACGCACTTGTGCGCGGCGTGGATAAACTGGCAAACACGGTAAAGATCACGCTCGGCCCCAAGGGCAGAAACGTGGTTCTGGATAAGAAATACGGCTCGCCCCTCATCACCAACGACGGTGTAACCATCGCCAAGGAGATCGAGCTTGAGGACGAGGCTGAAAACATGGGCGCACAGCTCGTGAAAGAGGTTGCAACCAAAACCAATGACGCAGCCGGCGACGGTACCACCACCGCTACCCTGCTCGCGCAGGCATTTGTCCGCGAGGGTATGAAGAACGTGACCGCGGGCGCAAATCCCATGGTTGTTCGCAAGGGTATGAAAAAGGCGGTTGACGCGGCGGTTGACGCACTGGTTGCCAACTCCAAGCCGGTAAACGGCTCGGCTGATATCGCGCGCGTTGGCACGATCTCGGCCGGCGACGAGGTAATTGGTCAGCTCATCGCGGACGCGATGGAAAAGGTCACCGCAGACGGTGTTATCACCATTGAGGAATCCAAGTCTGCCGACACCTATTCCGAGGTTGTGGAGGGTATGCAGTTCGATCGCGGCTACCTCTCGCCCTATATGGCAACCGATATGGATAAGATGGAGACCGTTTATGACGACGCCCTCATTCTGATCACCGATAAGAAAATCTCCAACATTCAAGAGGTTCTCCCCCTGCTCGAGCAGATCGTGCAGGCAGGCAGAAAGCTGCTCATCATCGCAGAGGACGTTGAGGGCGAGGCTCTGACCACGCTGGTACTCAATAAGCTCCGCGGCGTATTCAACTGCGTGGCTGTCAAGGCGCCCGGATTTGGCGACAGACGCAAGGAAATGCTGCAGGACATCGCGATCCTCACGGGCGGTCAGGTGATCTCCTCCGAGGTAGGACTTGAGCTCAAGGATACCTCTCTTCCCATGCTCGGCAGAGCGCGCCAGATCAAGGTAAACAAGGAGCACACCATTATCGTTGGCGGTGCGGGAAGCTCCGACGAGATCCGCGCACGCGTGGCACAGATCCGCAACGCGATCGTGGAGACCACCTCCGATTTCGACCGTGAAAAGCTTCAAGAGCGTCTTGCAAAGCTTGCAGGCGGTGTTGCGGTAATCAAGGTTGGTGCCGCCACCGAGGCAGAAATGAAGGAAAAGAAGCTCCGCATCGAGGACGCGCTCAACGCAACCAAGGCGGCTGTTGAGGAAGGTATTGTGGCAGGCGGCGGAACCGCTTACCTCAACGTGATCCCCACGGTTGCAAAGCTGGTTGACACGGTGGACGGCGACGAAAAGACCGGTGTGAAGATCGTGCTCAAGGCACTTGAGGAGCCGGTTCGTCAGATCGCAACCAACGCCGGCTTTGACGGCGGCGTGGTAGTGGATAAGATCCTCTCCTCCGAGAAGGTTGGCTACGGCTTCGACGCTTATAACGAAGTCTACTGCGACATGATGGCAAACGGCATCGTGGATCCCACCAAGGTAACGCGTTCGGCTCTCCAGAACGCGGCTTCGATCGCTTCCGTGATCCTGACCACCGAGGCTGTGGTTGCCGACCAGAAGGAAGAAACCCCTGCTCCCGCAGCTCCCGCAGGCGGCATGGGCGGTATGTATTAATCAACCGTATAAAAAATCGGGTGCTTCGCCAAAGACGAAGCACCCGACATTTTTATGGAAACGAAGGGGATTGTTTTCTTCTTTTGATTGACAAGCCCGCCCATGATGTGCTATAATAAGAATGTAATTTTTGTAAACATGTAACCGAGCTACGAAGAAGGAGGTACTTATGAATCAAAATTATATTTATCTTTCGGCATTTCTCTCGGAATTCGGGAATACGCCCGATCCGTTTGCCGATTGCGTGGAAACCGTTTCCGATCTGGTCTCGCCCACGATTGAAATGGACGATACACCGACCTATGAGGTTTCAACGCTCTATGCCAACGATCTTTCCTTCGACACACCTCTCTATTTTTTAGAAAATACCCGACATGAGAACGGCATCTCCATTGTGTTGCTTTTCACAACCAATCTCGAACGCGCCGCCATGTTTGGTGCAATGGTGGATTCTCTGAAAAAAAGCCGCGGCTGTGAAAAAAGCTTGTACGTGATCCCCGTTTCCACAAGAGGTCTGCCCCCACAGGCAATCGTGGAGCTCTTCTCCGATTTCTACTATCAGGTGCCTGCCATATCCGCCGAGCAGACCGCTGCCCTGATGCCCCTTTTCCTGCAAACCATTGCGGATATCCTCAACAATAAGCCCATTCCCGATTTTACGGAACCGGCACCGATCGACCGCCTCTCTCCCGCAGAGCTTTACTCGTATTTCTTGCAGGTGGGTTACTCGTTCAACGTTATCATGCAAGAATCCGACAGCGACGAAAAGAACGAAATGCTGGAAATTCTGATCGAACGCTTCAAAGAGCTGGGCTCGATCGAGGCGGAGGATCTGCACACCGACGACGAGGGCATGGAACTGTTTGATGCATTCTTTGGCGAGATTCTCACACGCACGCTCCTGTTCGGACTTCCCGATCAACCCGATGAGGGCGAGGAGAACAACGATGACTTCGACGTGGGATTTAACGATCTGCTGAACAGCATTTTACAAGACTTGGAAAACGATGAGGACGACGAGGAGGGCTCCGTCAAATCACGCATCGATCCCTCCGAGCTCTTTGACGATTGGGATAGCGACCTCTCCGACGACGAGGACGAGGAAGCTTCTGTCAAATCGCGCATCGATCCCTCCGAGCTCTTTGACGATTGGAGCAGTAGCAGCAATGAGACCCGGGGCATTTCCCATGCGCGCCTCGACCCCTCCGAGCTCTTTGACGATTGGAATAGCGATAGCAGCGATGACGGTACGGTTTCCAGTGCGCGAACCAATTTGGACGACGATTTCTTGACCGAGGAACAGGACAAGCCGCAGAAAGACGAACGCTCGGCGATCTCCTATTCCAAAGGAGCCTCCATGACCTCCTCCTCTGCCGCGCAGCAGGAGTTTGAGCGACGCTGTCAAATGATGGCAGAAGAAAGCGCGCTGAAACGCGAGTCAACTCCCCGCCCCGATGTGCGGCAGGTGCAGTTCTCCGCGGTTTACAGTGAGACCATGCGTCGCGGTGAATACTCGATTTTGCAGATCGTGATGTTTGAGGAGGCATTCCAACACGCGGTGGAGGAAGCAATGGCTGAGATTGACGGAAAGGCCAAGAAAACCACCTCGGGTATCTTTGACGTAGAAACCAAAACCAAGGTCAAGGTCGTGCTCTCCTCCCCCGAGGCAGAGATCTCCGATAACGTAGCCGAAGCGATCTGGTACGGAAAACATCAGAATTTCGAATTTGACGTTTACATTCCCGAGGATCTTTCCCGCCGTCAGGTCCTGTTCACCGCGCAGATCTATTTCAACGGAGCCCTTGCAACGCGCTTGAAATTCTTTGCGAAATGTGAGGGTGAGCCCGAACCGATCCGCGTGGAACGGCACGACATTCTCTCGGCATTCGTATCCTATGCAAGCCCCGACCGCAATGCGGTCTCCTGCATCGTGCAAGGACTCAAAAAAGCCCGCCCCGATCTCCAGATCTTCTTTGATGTGGAGAGTCTGCGCAGCGGGGAGGATTGGGAGACGCAGCTTCGGCATCGCATTTTCGATTGCGACATTCTCTTCCTCTGCTGGTCACACCATGCAAAGGAATCGAAATGGGTGGAATATGAATGGCGCTACGCATTGGAAAACAAAGGCATTGAATGCATCGAACCGATCCCGCTGGAGGATCCGTCCGTCTGCGTTCCGCCCACCGAACTCCAAAGCAAGCATTTTAACGACTTGATGGTATATATCAGAAAATAAAAACAGGCAAAAGCCCTATTTGATCCATACAAAGGGGGTGAGTCAAATGCAAAAATGCATTTGGTACTCACCCCCGACGTTTTTTCTTTGCGGCTAAACACCGCAATTTTCGACTGCTTTGCAGTCGAAAACCGCAAATTCCGCGCTACAAAAAAGCCTACCGTCGGCTTTTTTGAGCAGAGGCTGCGCCAATGACGCAGCCTCCGATAATGTCACCGTTTTTTATGACTGCGTTAATTTTTGAAAAAGAGGAATCAAATTTCCACCGATCGCGTTTCCGAGCGTGATCCAAAGAAGCGCGGGAATCGCTTTTCCTACTGTTCCCGTGAGGCAAAAATAGAACATATCGGCAATGCTATGCTCAAAGCCTGCCAAGATAAAGACCATAACGCCCATGAAAACCGCCACCACGCAGAGAAAATCCTTCTCGCCGATACGCTTTTTAAAGGTATCCACCGCGATAAACATCAGCATACCGCAGAAAACGCCCAAGAGCAGCAGACTATACCAGCTATCATTCAGCTTTGTTTGCACAATGCCCTCACAAGCCGCTGCCAAGCCGTCACCGAGGCGGGTCAAGCCCACAAGCAGAGAAGCAAGCGCGGTTCCTGCAAAATTACCGATCCAAACCAACAAGACCGTAAGCAGATAGCTCCACTTTTTCTCCATCAGATTTTCCAATACGTATCCCACCATACCCGTAAAAAGGTTGAAGCGGAACACCAAAATGGTCAAAAGACCAACCGCAAAAAGGAACGCCCCTGCGATCTTGTTGCTCTGTGCCAAAAATACAATGCCACCCACGCCGATGCAAAAGCCCGCCGCGATGGAAAGAATGACCGTTTTTATTGACTGCTCATAAAAATTCATTTTAAAACTTCCTATAATATCCAATTAGTAATTCTCGGCATGAACCTCAAAATAGCTCTGAGGATGCGCGCAAGTGGGACAAACCTCGGGAGCATTGGTGCCAACCACGATATGACCGCAATTTCTGCACTCCCAAACCTTCACGTCGCTCTTTGCAAAGACCGCAGCGGTCTCCACATTCTTCAAAAGCGCGCGATAACGCTCCTCGTGATGGCGCTCGATCGTAGCAACAAGTCTGAACTTTTCAGCAAGCTCGTGGAAGCCTTCCTCGTCGGCAGTCTTTGCAAAACCGTCGTACATATCGGTCCACTCATAGTTCTCGCCGTCAGCGGCATGCGCAAGATTCTGCGCGGTGTCACCGATTCCCTTCAATTCCTTGAACCACATCTTAGCATGCTCTTTCTCGTTGTCAGCGGTTTTCAGGAACAGAGCCGCGATCTGCTCATAACCTTCTTTTTTTGCAACCGACGCAAAATAAGTATACTTATTTCTTGCCTGCGATTCACCCGCAAAAGCAGCCTCGAGATTCTTCTCGGTCTGCGTGCCGGCATACTTGGTCTTGGGAGCAGACTCTCCGATCAGCTCGAGCTTATCGCCCTTTGCCTTGCAGATCGGGCAGATCGCCTCTGCACCGTCCTCAACCTCAAAAACCGCTTTGCAAAGCTTGCATTTGTACTGTTTCATGTTTCAAAACTCCTTTTTATTATAGAATTTATATTTCCAATTTGAATTGGTTTCATAATGGTGTCGTCAACCCGACGGATGCACCGCCGGACCGCATAAATGGTTCGCCCCAAGAGGTGTTCCCGTGGGGGCGAATCTTGAGGCTTGTGCGCGTTGGGGTTTCGCAGGGGGATCTTTTTTAGACTCCCCTGCTCGGGTGCCGCCCACCCGAAATTTGGCGGGGGGAATTCCTATTGGGTTAAACTTTCTACCAATTGCGATTCTGTTTTCGTTTCGCGCTCTATTCTTCCTTCCTCAAAATTGTAGAAGGAAAAATAGGTATCAAGAAAAGTTTCTATAGAGGTATAGGTATACCCCTCCGGCACTGTAATATGCGTTCCTACGGCTAACAAAATCCTTTGTTCGTCTGAATAAGCAAAAAAGCACCTCGTTTCTTGTTGCATATCAGATGGTAATTCCCTTTGCTGAAATACATAGCCGTTGTATATTTCCTCTGTATTTTCGATAAATCTCATGTTCTCCAGCGCGTATGCCTTAGCACTCTCATAAGCATCTTCCTCATATTTCATGTAGATTAAAGCAGTTTCATATGCACCTGAATAAGACAATTCATCGAAATAACTGTAATCTCCGTCAAGATAGGGGAAAAGGTTCAAAAAATCATTGGGAATTAAAAATCTTGTTAAGCCTGTTTCCGAGTCTTCTCGGCTGAAGTTTTCTATCCCGTCTTCGAAAACCGTATAGGTACAAGACGAAAACAAAAAACAAACATTTAATAACAGAAAGACCGCCAAAAAGCAAATAGATTTTCTCATATTCCAAGCTCCTTTACAAAGTCCCTTATCAACAGCTTTTACACAGATTAACCTTTATAATACTCATGTTTTGTAACCTTCAAAACCCCTGACTCAGATTTTGTGATATAAAAAATATAATCTCGGGTACCTATTTCAACATACACCTGCATCTTTGTGAATGGATATTCTTTTTCGGCACTCGATTGGTTTCGTATTGAGATTTCCTTATCATAATCATCATATACATATCTGTATACTCGGATTCTTCCATCTGGAAAATCACCTTTTTTGATATACTCTGTTACAATCTCATTTATCTCCGAAAGGTACCAATCGTCATCATTTGCTTGACTAAACTTCGGAATCAAGTAAGCAATCATAGCTACGACGCCTGCAACAACACAAACAAGAATAAGACAAATAATAAATTTCTTTTTCATATTACCTTCCTTAATCAAGCCACCCCTGTTGAGCGAAAAAATATTCCCAGTCAATACCTATATTAAGAGTCATTCCAAATAATAGTATATTTCCAATTTGAATTGGTTTCGTAATGATGTAGTCAACCCGACGGATGCACCGCCGGACCGCATAAATGGTTCGCCCCAAGAGGTGTTCCCGTGGGGGCGAATCTTGAGGATTGTGCGCGTTGGGGTTCGCAGGGGAATCTAGTTAGATGCCCCTGCCCGGGTGCATGCCCCCACCCGATTTCTCGGGCAAGAGGCGGCGTACTATCACGAACGGTTCTCACAAAAGATCATCAAAGTAGTATCCACAATAGCAGATTTAAAACAAAAATCATAGTATTCATCAAAAATCCCAAGATAAATGTTTTAAATTTCGCTCTGATTCGACCTTCTTTCACGATAATGGAATAGTTAACGCAGTAGGCAATAATTGACACTCCCAACATAAAAATCCCCCAAAAAACCATGGGAGAAAATGCGAGTGTTGAACCTGCAGTGGCGCGCCTTCTTGCCCACCACCCCAAAAAATTTAGCATCGTAAACATGATTCCTGTACCCAAGAAGTCTAAATATACCCCTTTTAAGGTTCGTCGAAAAAAAAGTCTCTGCTTAGGCTGTTCAGAGCCATTCTTAGTTGTTTTCAAAGCCATTTTGCCCCCCATTCCTATAATGCTTGCACGCAAAAAACACATTCCGCAAAATCATTATAACATAGGAAAAGACAAAAAGCAAGAATTTTAAATAAAAAAAGACGCAAATTCATGTTTGCGTCTCTTTTAAGGCTACAACCTTTTTACGTCCATAGAAAATCGAATAAAAGAATCGAGGATGAATTAAGCGAAACTCATAAATTGTAAGAATATCTTGAACATAGAAGTTCAAGCCCTCGGTCTATTAGTATCGGTCAGCTAAACGCATTACTGCGCTTACACCTCCGACCTATCAAACTCGTAGTCTGCA